>JBARZF010000819.1:0-20153 GCA_049649675.1 Rivularia sp. (in: cyanobacteria)
GAACCCGAAGCGTTTTCAATTGAAGGAATAACATTGAACTGTAAATCTGGATTAGATTTGACAAATCCTAAAGCAACAGTATCTTCAACAATCGCCGCATCAATTCTTCCAGCTTTGATTTCCTGGACTATTTCCGGTACTTTATTCAGTTGTTTTAACTTAATATTCGGTACTTTTTGAGCAATTTGTTTAGCATTTTGTTCTTGAATTGTCCCCAACTGTACCCCGACAATCTTACCCGACAAATCTTCTGGTTTAGTTAAATTATTACTTTTAGAAGCAACAATAGTATCCTTAGCTTCGTAATAAATAATCGAAAAATCCACACTTGCGCTACGTTGTGGAGTTGGAGTCATTCCAGCCATAACAAAATCAGCACGATTTGCTTGAAGTGCGGGAATCAAACCATTAAAATCCGATTGGGCAATTTTCAGTTTAAACCCCAACTCCTTCTTAAGGTAATTAGCAATATCAATATCAAAACCAACTATTTTACGTTCCCCGTCTTTCGTTTCATAAAATTCGTAAGGAGGATAATCGGGGGAAGTAATCATTGTCAGCGTTTCCTTACCCACTGATGAAGCTAAGGTAGAATGATAATTGCCAAAAATAATACTAATTATCAGTATTACCGTAAATAACAATAATCTACGTTTCTTCTGTTCCCTGTTCCCTCTTCCCCGTTGCCTTTTTTTACTGTTAAACATCATTAAAAAGTATCAATACCTACAATTAAACAAAGTACCCGTTAGTCTACCTTGTTAATCTACGGAATCCCCAAGCATCGACTTGATGTTCTATGACAGAAAAGAATTCAAGGAGAGATTCATGATTCCAAGTCCCGTTCAAATTAAACAACCTACCTTAAAATTCGGTGCGAATGGAGATTGTGTAAAACAATTGCAAAAATTCTTAATTAAAAGAGTTCCTGACGTTCCAAGTCTGGTAATTGATGGTGAATTCGGGGAAATAACTTTATTAGCAGTAGAAATCTTTCAGTATCGCACCTTTTTAAAGCAAGATGGTATTGTTGGGGTTGTGACTTGGGAAGCACTTTACATAGGCCAACGTCCCGATTTACCTTTGCTATATCCTGGTAGTTACTGCGATGATGTTGCTAAAGTCCAAAGCCTTCTGAAGTTTTCTCCCTTCATTCAAGAAACTTTAGGCTTCGACGGCTACTACTTTAGAAAAATTGATGGTTTATTTGGATATCAAACTCAAGAAGCAGTTAAGTCTGTTCAAAATGATAAAAAACTGGTCGTAGATGGAGTCATTGGTTCTCAAACTTGGGATTATCTGATGGAATTTGCAGCATTAATTAGTCATTTAGCTTTATAATTATTTTTTCAGCATTGTGATGCCAATAAAAAAATGGGTAAATGCGTAATCCATGTAGAGACGTAGCAGTGCTACGTCTCCAGCAATTTTAAATTATCACTTTAGGTTTTAATATGGGTTAGGTTTAAAAATATAATCTAAAATCCAAAATCCCTGCATCCAAAATCTAAAATTCGATGATATCTTCTCAACTTCCTGATTCTTGGAAAACTGCACTTGCTGAAGAATTTAATAAACCCTATTTTAAAGAACTGCAAAATTTTATCGAAGAAGAACGAAAATCTAAAATTATTTATCCTCCACAAGAAGACGTATTTTCAGCTTTTGAACTTACACCATTTGAACAAGTAAATGTTTTAATACTCGGACAAGATCCCTATCATGGTGAAAATCAAGCGCATGGATTGTGCTTTTCGGTAAAACCGGGCATAAAAACTCCACCGTCGCTGGTTAATATTTATAAGGAACTCAAAGACGATCTGGGGTTTGATATTCCCGATAGTGGATATCTTGTACCCTGGGCAAAACAAGGTATTTTAATGATTAATGCCGTACTTACCGTAGAAGCACATACAGCCAATTCTCATAAAAACAAAGGTTGGGAAACTTTCACCGATGCAGTGATTCGCAAAGTTAACCAAAAGCAAGAACCCGTAATTTTTGTACTTTGGGGTGGTTATGCAAAAAAGAAGCTGAAATTAATAGACACAAATCGTCACACCGTCATTCAATCGGCGCATCCCTCCCCACTTTCTGCCCGAAACGGCTTTTTTGGTAGCAAACCTTTTTCAAAAATCAATTCTGCATTGCGTCAAGCAGGCAAACCAGAAATCAGTTATCAGTTAACAGTGAGCAGTGAGCAGTGAGCAGTGAGCAGTGAACAGTGAACAGTTATCAGTGAACAGTTCCTAACTCTTAACTGCTAACTGATAATTTAGAATCCAAAATCCAAAATCTAAAATCTAAAATTCCTGTGTGGACTTCTTTACATGCAAACATACATCGTACTATCCGCTCCCGTGGTTTGTTGAAGCGCAATCAAAGGTTGTTAATTGCGGTTTCTGGGGGACAAGATTCCCTATGCTTAACTCAATTAATGTTAGATTTGCAACCTAAATGGGAATGGCAGCTTGCTATTGCTCATTGCGACCATTGTTGGCGGGATGACTCGCAGGCAAACGCCAATCATGTGGAACACCTTGCAGGTGAATTGGGTATACCTTTTTACTTAGAAACTGCTTCCCAATCGCTGACAAGTGAAGCCGCAGCACGAGAATGGCGCTATCAAGTTTTAGGGCAAATTGCCTTAGACAATAATTATCAATGCATAATTACGGGACATACTGCAACGGATAGGGCGGAAACTTTAGTTTACAATTTGATGCGCGGTAGCGGTGCGGATGGTTTGCAGGCTCTAACTTGGGAGCGTCCGCTTAATGATGAAATTATGCTTGTACGTCCGCTTTTGGAAGTTACTCGCAGCCAAACAGGTCAATTTTGTCAAGATTTTCAACTGCAAGTTTGGGAAGATTCGACAAATCAAGATTTGCAATATGCTCGCAATCGTATTCGTCAGGAGTTGATACCATACTTACAAGAAAAATTTAACCCGAAAGTAGAGTCAAATTTAGCTAGAACAGCAGAACTTTTACAAGCGGAAGTTGAATATTTGGAGCAAGCTGCTGAGGAATTGCGAGAAAAGGCTGAAGTGATAGATTATGTTGAAAATTCCTTAACGTTGTTGCGCTTAAATCGTCAAGTATTGCAAAAAGCTCCTTTAGCATTGCAGCGTCGTGCTATACGTCAAGTGTTACAAAAAATAATGCTAATTGCTCCTAACTTCGAGCATATTGAAAAAATGGTGGGTTTAATTGGGGCACCAAACCGATCGCAAACCGATCCATTTCCTGGAGGTACTGTAGCTTTCGTTTCGGGTGAATATATTTGTTTGAAAAAAAAGATGAAGGATAAAGGATAAAACCATAGTTCATCCTTGATGCTTCATGTTTTTACTGAGCAATCAAGCTCTCGATAGAAGAACGCATATCTGTAATCGCTTGGAGTTGATAATCGCCAGTTTCCTGTACTTGCGTTAAAGCATCACTGGTACCTTGCAGTTTGTGCCGCAAGCTTTCCAAGGAATCCTGTATTGGCTGAAGCGTTTCTTCATAAAGATTGACTCTAGCCCAAAGTTGAGAATTTGCAGTTTGCAGCGCGGACAAGTTTTCTTGCATCGCTTGCAATGTTTGACGTTTAGTTACAATTTCTTCGGTTTGAACTGTAATCCTCTCTTGCGCTTGGTCAATTTCATTACGCATTTGCTGGATTTGGGCTTCTAAGTTTTCCAATTGTTCGGAATACTTTTGTCGTCTTTGTTCAACCTGCTCTAATATCGGACTTAAATCAACTTTGTTTTGTGAGGCAGCCTGTTGTTTTCGGTTAGAAAGAACAGTTTTATGTTGTTCGAGCGATTCCTGACGTTCTACCAAACTGCGACGCTGGCCGACTAAAGTTTCGTTGAGCATCTGGTAGCTGTCTTTTTCATCTGTAAGTTCTTCTTCTAATTCGCTACGTTCTTCCTCAGAAACTGAGCTTATCTTTTCTTGCAGTTCTTCTATCGTTCGTTGCTTGTAGTTAAGTTCTTGTTCTTGTTCCTCAACAAAGCCCGAATCAATTTTTAACTTTTGCTGCAAGTCTTCAAATGTTTTTTCTAGTTCTTCTGTAGAAACAAATTTTAAAGCTTCCGCATCAAAGTCTAAAGTAAATTCTTCTTCAGCAGAACTAGAAGTTTTATTAAATGAATTCACCTGCTGTTGTAACAGTTGTTGATACTGCAACTGTTCTTGCAGTATCTCCACATAATTTTGCTTTTCAACAAGATTAGCAGTGTTTAATTTCAACTCTGCTTTCTGTTCGTACAGCGAATCTTCAGCTTGCTGCAAAGAAGAATTAGCTTCTTGAAGTTCGTCAGACAAACGCTCTACTTGTGCTTGCTGCTCGTTAGCTTCGGCTTTTTGCTTTTCGAGTTGTTCCCAATGGGGACACAAAACAGCTTGCTGATTGTCAACCATCTCGAATGCATTATCGAGATGTTCGCGAACGCTTGAGGGTTGAGCAATATGACTAGTCAGTTTTTCTAATAAATCGCTAATTACCTGAGCTTGTTCTTCATCTAAAACCGCTCCCTGCTTAACTTCCGACTTCCATTCTTCTAAGCGACGCTGTTCGCCTCGCAATTGCTCCCAAGCACCTTCAAGCTCTTCACGGCTACGCTGGATTTCCTCCTGCAAGCTTTGAATTTCCTGACGAGAACTTTCAACTTCCTGAATTTTTGCATCTATGTGTTGCGCTTCTTCTTGGATTTGTTGGGCTTCTTCTTCCCGCGCTTCCAACTCCATTTCACGACGGCTGATTTCCTGCCCTTGAAATGTCAGCGACTCTTTCCACTGGTCTATTTCTTCCTCTTTGAGTTTGAATTTTTCCAATTGACGGGAAAAATTCTGCAAAATAGTTACCAGCGGACGACTAGCTTCTTGCAGTCGCTGTACCTGACGATTTGCGTTAAGTTCAGCTAATACAAGTGCTCCATCATTTAATTTACTCGCTTCATCAGCAGTAATAACTTCTTCACTTACCGTATTCCAACTCTGGTCATTGCGTTGACAAGCCAGCAGTTTTAATTCGGTTTTGGCTCCACTACCGAGCAAGCCACCTTTCTGTTTTTGTACTTCAGCTAAATACAGCACACCGCAAACCCTTATTGATGTACTTGAATAAGTGTTAATTTATACGATAGATTCAGACATGAATTTGCTTTATTTAACTTTGAATAGAAAAATTAAGCAACTTATTAATGTCCTATGCGCTTCAATAATCGCATAATGATTTTTTATAATATTCCATCGCGTCTCTACATTTTGTACTTGTGAAGCTGGGGATGGCTACCGTATTATTACCAACACTTTAGGAATCTGGGGAGTAGGGAATTGGGAATGGGGAATTGGGAAGTTCGGTATCCGTATTAATTTTAATTTTAATTTTACAAATATCCTCTTACTTCTTACCTAGTCCCTATTCATAAATAAAAAATAATAAATCACTAAAAGCCTTATCCCGACTGCTTTTATCTTTATTTTAAATTAATAATTTCATTGCTTGAGTGTTAACTGTTGAAAAACTTGGGCACAATGAACAAAGAATGTAAACTGGATAACAAGGAGTGCCGGATTGCTAAATGCAGGGAAATTTAAGTGAGATTGATATATGCAGCATCCTACAGTTGATTGAGTTGGGACAGCGAACGGGGTTACTGTTTGTTGAAGCTTATACTGAGGAATCACTACCTCGGACTTGGTTTATCTTTTTTCTCAACGGTCAAATAGTTTACTCTCAAGAAGCCAATAGCAGTGTATTTCGTCTTCGCGATTATTTGCGATATTACCGAATTAATCTGCAAGGAGAAGAAACACTCCCAACCACCGATTCCGATAAATCGCTTGGAGCACCGGAGTATGGTTATTTATGGAGACTGTTGGAGCAAGATATTATTAATCCGATTCAGGCTCGTAGTATCATCCAAGGTTTGGTGCATGAAACTCTTTTCGATTTATTGAGTTTACGTGAAGGCAATTTTATTTTTGAGTTGGACAAACCATTAACTCCGCAACTAACTACTTTGGAAGTTGCTCCTCTAGTTAACAAAGTTTTTAAGCAGGTGCAAGAGTGGAAACTGCTATATCCCTATATTCAGTCTCCGGATCAATGTCCTGTATTGACCGATGTTGAGCGTCTGCGTTCCTCCTTGGCTTCTTCCACGGTGGAAAAATTACAGCATTGGGCGGATGGTAAAACTTCCCTGCGTCAGCTCGCTCGTTTCCTTAATCGAGATGTTTTGACACTGGCGAAAGCTATATATCCTTACGTACAGCAGGGTTTGATACACATAGTATCAATCGAGAATAAGTCATATTTGACACATAATCATTCGAGGAAGCAGCATTCCCAAGAAAATAGATCTATAAAAGGCATAGTATGTATTGATGATGCACTGGCTATTTGCGAGACGGTGCAGTCTATTTTGCAACCGCAAGGCTATAATGCAATCGCCTTTACTAATCCTTTGGAGGCACTCAACCGAGTTTTTCAACTCCAACCGCATTTAATTTTATGCGATATTGTGATGCCCGATTTGGATGGCTACCAACTTTGTGCTATGTTGCGACACTCCAGCGCATTCCGGCTCGTGCCGATTATTATGCTCAGTGCTAAAAGCAGCTATATCGATAGAGCTAAGGCGAACATGGTCGGAGCTACGGATTACTTAACAAAGCCTTTCGAGTCAACTGAATTGCTGTTGTTAATTAAGAAATATCTCAATAAGTACGAAGAGCGATCGCCAATAAATGAAATGCGGTACTTGTTGATTTAAGCAAATATAGGGTAAAAAATATTATCACGAACTGGGATTTAAACAAATATCAAAATACTTAGTATTTTTGTGAATAAATAGTTTTTTTTATACGACATGATTCGGGGAGATTAGGGAATGTTCCTGACATGGGGACATCTACATCGGGAGGTAATGAGACATATATGAGTACAGTTCTGATTGTGGAAGATAGTATCGCGCAGAGGGAGATGATTACAGACCTCCTCAAAGCAAGTGGCTTGTCAGTCACTCACGCTTCGGATGGACTGGAGGCACTACAGACAATTCAAAGTATTTGTCCGGATTTAGTTGTCTTAGATATCGTCATGCCCCGAATGAATGGTTATGAAGTTTGTAGGAGGCTTAAGTCCGACCCAAAAACTCAAAATGTGCCGGTAGTAATGTGTTCTTCTAAAGGAGAAGAATTTGACCGCTACTGGGGAATGAAGCAAGGCGCTGATGCTTATATCGCCAAACCGTTTCAGCCAACTGAATTGGTAGGAACAGTCAAACAACTGCTGCGAGGATAAGGATGATGCCCGATATGGATAGCAAACCGGACTTTTTAGGAAGTGGCGGACAAGACGAGTTTCGTCCTGAATTGGAAGTAGAAAGTAAGGACGGTGAGTTACATCTAAGGTTTTTCATCCCCTCGCATCAGGAGTTTGCACTTCCAGCAACTGGCATCAAGGAGGTAATTGAATTAAGTCCCGATCGAATTACCCCGATTCCGAATGCTTCTCCCTTACTTTTGGGTACCCTAAATCTACGAGGACGAGTAATTTGGGTAGCCGACTTGGGTCAGTTTCTGGGGGAAATAACTGCATTGAATACGGATAGAGCAGAAATTTCAGTGATTGCAATTGAAGAACAAGACACGATAGTGGGCTTGGCAGTTGAACAAATTGGGGGTATGGATTGGCTTGATGTACAGCATCTAAGTGCGCCTACCAATGTGCCGGATACAATGGCTCCTTTTTTAAGGGGAGAGTGGTCAAAAGATGCCGATTTAGAGCGGTGTTTGCGACTACTCGACCAGATGGCAATTTTACGGAGTGCCCGCTGGGCTGGATAACCGAAGGGAGGCAATAAATGGCACCTAGTATAGATTACGGACAAATGTATCAGCAGGCTTCTAAAGCCTACGTTAATCAACAATATGAAGAGGCTGCTCAGCTTATTGACCAGGTAGTGCAGCATTCAACACAAGACCCAAATGCTGTTTTGCTAAAGGGCCACGTGTATTATATGTTGCTAAGGTTTGATATCGCAAAAGAAGCATATCAAACAGTATTGAATTTAACTAGCAACCAAGAGCTTGTTGATTATGCTCGCAACGGTTTAGAAAATATCAGTAATTATCAAATTGAATCGGATGCTCAAAGTTTTGAAGTTGATGGTGGAAGCAATGATAGTGATATAGGTTTATCGGATTCTGCTGACGAGGAAATAGCCCGTGTTGATAATTTATTTGAAGAGAAGAACGAAAATTCGGATAGCAACAATTTTGCATTTTCTTCTGAAAACAATTCGGAATTGGAAAATGAAGACAATTCGCAATTGTTAAACGAATCAGCTTCAAAAAGTCCATTTGATATAGGTTCTGATAGTCAAATATTTGATGCTATACCAAATTTTGAAGAAGAGAATCTCAGTTTAGATAATCCTTTTGCTCAAAATGTTGGTTCAGAAGCAGATATTCATGATTTTGATGAAGGTGTCTCAAAACCAGAACTTGAGTTACCTTCTTTTTGGCAAGAGGAGATGTCGGACAGTAATTCAAAACAGTCAACAGAAGCATCGAATTCATATAAAGATCGAGAATACTCTCCTTTTTCAAACGGGGAAGCATCTGATAATCCCGATCTAAATCCAAATCCAAATCCAAATCCTAAGCCAAATCCATTTGCACAAACACAATTGCCACCCAGCAACAGTTTGGAAGAAGAAGATTTATTGTTTGAGGATAATGCTGGCGATGATAGTGAAAGCTTTAGTTTGCCAAGCAATTTTTTTAACGATGATTTTCCAGTAGATGAGAGCGTTGCAAAAAGCTTTTCATCTGAAGCGAGAAATTTAGAAAATATTCCAGACAGTTTTTCGGAAGCGTCTTCTATTAAAGAAGACTTTTCTCAATTAGAATCTTCAGAGTCTTCACAATTATCAGAAGAATCTGCGGTATCTCAAAATCAGCCAACCGATGACAGCTTTGACTTGGATGCATTTGAAGAAGTGTTTGGGGCTGAAGATTTTGCTCATAATAATGAAGAGACAAAGAGTATTGCTAAACCTGCCAATAGCAGCAGTAGCAGTAATAGCAATAACATCGAGTATTTAGATGATTTTGATGAATTTGATGATTTAGGAAATATTTCGGCGTTTGATTTATCGAATGGAAGTCCGCCATTTTCCGGAATGATGCCTAACTCTGGCTCACTGCGAACTAATGGTGCTTTGAGCGGTGAAAATATAGAAAATTCCCAACAAGGCGAAAATAGTAATGGTATTTCTAATGATGATTTCGGAGACAGTATAGATGATGTTCCCGTAGGAGAAAGGGATGCAGAACTCTTTAGTATTACGAATTCCCAAGAAGCAGTTCCGGTTTTCACTCAAAATGACGACAGCAAAGTTGAAGCGCAAGTAAATGTCGAACAAGGAGCTTTTGCAGCTTTAGAAAATGCTTCTTTAAAAAACAAACAATGGTTAACTGCTGTAATAGTTGGTGCTGTCTCATCTATAGCAGTAGCAGTTGTCAGTTTTGCCGCAACAAGTTTCGGACCAGAAGAACACCGGGAACCCATACGTAATACGGGATGGTTAATGGCATTAGCAGCAGGAGCGACTGGTTTCGCGACTACGGGAGCAATGGGGCACCTGACTCTTAACCAAGTTCGTCGCACCACGAAGGATTTACAAACACAGTTTGATTATGTGCGTAAAGGTAATTTGAGCGCTCAAGCCACTGTTTACTCTGAAGATGAATTTGGACAATTAGCTGCTGGCTTTAATGAAATGGCGCGGGTTATTTTTACCACAACCCATGAAGCTACACGCAAAGCGGCTGAGCAAGAAGAAGCCAAAGAGAATTTACAGCGTCAGGTAATTCGTTTGCTTGATGATGTGGAAGGAGCAGCGCGAGGAGATTTGACGGTACAGGCTGAGGTAACGGCAGACGTACTCGGAGCCGTAGCCGATGCTTTCAACCTAACGATTCAAAACCTCCGGGATATTGTTCAGCAGGTGAAGGTAGCAGCAAGAGAAGTTACCAAAGGAGCGACAAATTCCGAAACTTTTGCCCGCGCTTTATCTAGCGATGCTTTGCGACAAGCGGAAGAGTTAGCGGTAACGCTGAATTCCGTACAGGTGATGACTGATTCAATTCAAAGAGTAGCCGAAGCAGCCAGAGAAGCCGAAGCAGTAGCCCGCGATGCCAGCGAAATTGCTCTTAAAGGTGGCGAAGCGGTGGAAAATACTGTGGCAGGTATTCTCGAAATTAGAGAAACTGTTGCTGAAACAACTCGAAAAGTAAAACGATTGGCGGAATCTTCCCAAGAAATTTCCAAAATTGTCGCTTTAATTTCTCAGATTGCTTCGAGAACTAACTTATTAGCTCTTAACGCCAGCATTGAAGCTGCACGTGCCGGAGAATCGGGACGGGGATTTGCCATTGTTGCCGATGAGGTACGTCAGCTTGCCGATAAGTCTGCCAAGTCTTTGAAGGAAATAGAACAAATTGTAATGCAAATTCAGAGCGAAACCGGCTCTGTAATGACTGCAATGGAAGAAGGTACGCAACAGGTTATCAAAGGTACGAAGTTAGCTGAAGAAGCAAAACGTTCCTTAGAAAACATTATTCAAGTTGCGAATCGGATCGATATACTTGTACGTTCTATTACTACAGATACTGTGGAACAAACGGAAACATCCCGTGCTGTTGCTCAGGTAATGCAATCGGTAGAATTAACCGCACAAGAAACTTCCCAAGAAGCCCAACGAGTATCTGGAGCCTTGCAGCATTTAGTGGGTGTATCCCGCGACTTGATTTCCTCGGTGGAACGTTTCCGAGTGGAAACTGCTGAATCAAGATAATTTTGGATTTTAGATTTTAGATTTTAGATTTTAGATTTTAGATTTTAGATTTTAGATTATATAAGCAATATCTCTATCAATTATTAAATCTATAAATCAAGAAATAGTCCAAAATCTGGTGCATTAATAATTATTCTCTCCCTTTTAGTAGAGAGCAATCCAAAATCCCGGACAGCCGCGAGTGGGGGGAAACCCCCAAGACCGCAATGTCCTCAAAATCCAAAATCTAAAATCGAATTAACTCATAACTTACAAAGACGGACGATTATGCTACCGGAACAACAACAGCGCATTTTAGGATACTTTATTGAGGAAGCCACAGACCACCTGAATACTATCGAGCAGGGGTTGTTAAATCTCCAAAGTACTCTTAATGACCCGGATTTAATTAACGAAGTTTTCCGGGCCGCTCACTCTATTAAAGGAGGAGCGGCGATGCTTGGTTTGAGTAGCATTCAACGTACCTCCCACCGTCTTGAAGACTGCTTCAAGGTTCTTAAGGACAATCCAGTTAAAATTGACCAAAAGCTGGAATCTTTGTTTCTTGGGGTCTCCGATACTCTCAAAGCGCTATTAGAACATTTAAGTGGCCCGTTTGGTTTGACGGAAGAAGCCGTAGATACTTTGATGGCTGAAGCGGAACCAGTGTTTGGTTGGCTCAACGAACATTTAGATAAGCTTGTCAAAAACTCTCCTAGTGAGAGTGGGGCATCTTCTGCTGCTGGTAAGAAACCAGTACAAACAAAGATACAAAAAGCCGCATCGGGCGATAAAAATAATAGTCAACTCCAAGCAGAGGTGTTGAATAAGCTACGGCAGATATTACAACTGTTTAAGCAGCCTGCAACACCTGAAAATCGGCAAAGTTTAGTTGAATGTACTGACTACTTAGCCGAATTGGGAGATAACCGTAATTTAGCTTGCTGGAGTCACTTGTGTCGTTCGGCTACCAGCGCGATCGCCAACGAAGAAAATACTTATTTGACTTTAGCCAAAATCGTTATAACTGAAATTAAACAAGCGCTAGAGTTGGTTTCAGCTAACAGAGAAAGCGAAATTGTTATCGGCGATCAATTGTATCGTTTATTACCAGTAGCGGAAATTGAGTTATTAGAAATAGGCGATTTAGAAGAATTAGAACCAGAAGAGGCTGATACAGAATTACTGCTAAAGCCAGAAGCTGACAATTATCAAGAAGCAGCAGCAGCTCAAGCTTCGTTTTTAACAGATGTAGATGATGATGTTCATCACGAAGCGAATAAGGTTGAAGCAGAAAATAATATTGCAGCTTTATTTGAGCTATCGGATCAAATTGATGATAACGTTGAGCGCGACGGGGCAACAGTAATTCACGATTTAGATATTCACGGGCCAGAAGTTGGTATAGCTGAGTTAAATACTCTTGCGGATTTATTTGAAGGCGAATCTCCCGAACTTGAGGCAAGTTGGCAGCAAGAGGAAATTCTCGATCTAAAAGCGAATAAACCACAGAAAAATGATGTAGAAGCTAATATTGAAAAATCTAAAAGTACCGATAGCGAATTTGAAGATTTTCTCTTGTTTGAAGAAGAAAGTAATCAAAATGACCAAACAGCTGTCAAAGAAGAAATGACAATAATGCAGTTGTTTGGCGAAGATTTTGAAGATTTTTCAGAGTCAGATTTAGAAAATTTAAAAGATACTGCAACCAACAAGTTAAATAATTCACCGGAAGATAGCGACGAAGAAATTAACGATTTACTCGATCTTGGTGTAGATGAGGATAATAAGAATTCGGGTGAGGTTGAATTAGATTCGCTTTTCGGTGAAACAGATAAAGAAAACGATCAATGTAATAATTATATAGGTAGTTTTGAAGATTTAAATCAGACGGGTAGTTTTGAGCTTTTGTTTGGAGAATCTACTGAAGATAAGGAAGAAGAAAATGCAGAGCAGCAGGATAAATTAGATTTACCCAGCTTTGAGGATGTCGGCTTAGATACCTTATTTGGAGAATTTGAAAATCCGCAAACGGACGATAATGACAGCGATTTATTCGATGATTCTTCAGATACACCAGTAGAAGATTCGCATAATATCTGGGAAAAAACGAAAATTGTACCTCATGAAAATGTAGCAAAAGCATTAGAAGAGAATCTAATTGAAGCTACTAATTCTGAAGATATTTTTGCTGAAAATAGCTCATATGAAGCCGATATTGCAAATATTGAATTGGGATTAGATACTAATTTAGATTTAGCATCAGAGACGCAGTTAGATTCAATTTTCTCCGGGGATGCTGTAGATAATTTCTTGGAATCAGCGCTGAGTGGTGATGAAAGCGTTTTTGAGAATAATAATGATGGTGAATTGTTTTCTCTTGAGGTAGATGATTCACAGCAAGCATCTGTAGAATCACCATCAGAAGATTTATTTACTATTTCTGCCGAAGCCGATAATTTACCCGAATTAAATACAGATCATTCTGAGCAAGAATCTGTAGAAGAAGATTTATTTGCAATTTCTGCCGAAGCCGATAATTTACCCGAATTAAATACAGATAATTCCCAGCAAGAATTTGTAGAAAAAGATTTATTTCCTATTTCTGCCGAATCAGATAATTTACCCGAATTAAATACAGATAATTCCGAACTTGAAATCTCAGATAATCCTTTTGCACAAGAAACTTTAGATATTGATTCTACCGATGATTCTCAACCTCTACAAATTGAGTCAGAAACAGAAGAAGAAAGCGCAAATATTAGCTATTTACCAGCAGATTTAGAAGACGTAACGTCTAATTCCCAAGCGCAATTAATTGATGATTTGTTTGCTCAAGATATTCCTTTAGATGAAGAAATTAGTTTACAAGCAACATCAAAAGAAGAAGAAATCACATTTTTACCTTTTGTTTCTCAAGCAAAACAAGTTACAGAAGAAAATATTGCAATTCCCGAAAACGAATTGCAGCAGGAATCTGAAGAAATATTAGATGATTTTTCTCAGTTGGAATCTTTATTGGGAGAGCAACAAGTTTCCGCACAAGCAGATAATGATTTGATAGCAGATGACGAATTTGCAGCTTTAGAAGATTTACTCATTCCCGATAACCCTCAAGAAGCAGCAAGCGATACACCCGCTACAGTAAATGTTGAAGCCGAGCCAAGCATAGGTGATGAATTTGGCGATTTAGAAAAACTATTAGAACAAGCTAATACATCAATACCTCGTAAAAATACGGCAAAAGCAACTTCTCCTAAAACAACTCGTAGCGCCAAAGGCGAACAACTGATGCGGGTTCCAGTGAAACATCTGGATAATTTAAGTAACTTGGTCGGGGAATTGGTGGTAAATCGTAACACCTTGGAACAAGATCAAGAACGGATGCGACAATCCCTTGATAACCTGCTTCATCAAGTACAAAATCTTTCCGATGTAGGTGCCAGAATGCAGGAACTTTACGAGCGTTCTTTATTGGAAGCATCTTTGTTAGCCAGTCGTAAAGATAGCGGATTTAACTTTTCTAGTTCTGGCTCAAGTTCTAATTCCATTTCTGACATGGGTTTCAGCGAATTAGAAATGGATCGGTTTACCCCTTTCCATACCCTGTCCCAAGAAATGATTGAATTGATTGTAAGGGTAAGAGAATCAGCTAGCGATATTGATTTTGTTGTGGAAGACAACGAACGAGTTGCGCGTCAATTCCGTCAGGTAACTTCACAATTGCAAGAAGGAATAACGCGATCGCGAATGGAAGCGTTTTCTCAGGTAACGACTCGTTTGGAACGAGGTGTGCGGGATAATTCGATTAAGTGCGGTAAGCAAGTGCAGTTATTTATTGAAGGGCAAGATACTTTAATCGATAAAATGATTCTTCAACACTTAACCGATCCGTTGACTCATCTACTTAATAATGCGATCGCTCACGGTATTGAAACTCCCGAAGAAAGAGAATCAAGAAGCAAACCTCCCCAAGGAACTATTAAAATTCGGGCTTTCCACCAAGGAAATCAAACTGTTATTTCTGTGAGCGATGACGGTGCTGGTATTGATGCCCAGAAAGTGAAAAATAAAGCAGTTAAGGTCGGTTTAATTACGCAGGAAGAAGCAAACATAATGTCTCGAATGGAAGTCTACGAGCTGTTATTCCATTCCGGTTTTACTACCAAAGATGAAGCCGATCAACTAGCTGGACGCGGTGTCGGAATGGACGTAGTTCAAACTTCTATCAGTGAAATCCGAGGGACGATTACTACAGATTCGGCTTTGGGTAAGGGAACTACATTTACTATCCGCTTACCGCTAACTTTGAGTATTTGTAAAGCATTATCTTGCGTCTCGGATAAAGCCCGAATCGCCTTTTCTATGGATGGTGTGGAAGATACTCTGGATATGCCCCTCAAAGAAATCCAGCAAGATAAAAATGGTAAAAAATATATATTCTGGCGCGATACAAAATTACCTTTCCGTCCTCTCTCCGAGTTATTAACCTTTAACCGTTTGCTGAGTCGCGGTAATGTTTATGGCGGTAACAGAGATGATGATATGGTAAGCGTAATTATAGTGCGTTCTGCAAATACTATGATTGCCCTACAAATTGATCAAGTTTTAAGCGAACAAGAAATCGTAATTAAACAATTTGAAGGTCCCGCACCCAAGCCCATAGGTGTAGCAGGTGCTACCGTGCTTGGTGATGGTCGAATCATGCCGATTGTTGACGTATTAGAATTAATTGATATCTTCGAGGGACGTACATCCAGACAAAGTAGCGTCAGTCTTTGGGATCAAAAAGATACACTTACACCCGCAGAACCTGCCGAAGCGAAAATTGACCCCACAGTACTCATTGTTGATGACTCAATTACAGTCCGCGAATTACTTTCCCTCACCTTTAGTAAAGCAGGTTATCGCGTAGAACAAGCCCGCGACGGACAAGAAGCCTGGGATAAATTACGTTCCGGCTTACCTTGCGACATCGTATTTTGCGACATCGAAATGCCCCGTTGTGACGGTTTAGAATTGCTATCGCGCATCCAGAAAAACCCCGATTTGAACGACTTACCTATAGCCATGTTGACTTCCCGTGGTGCCGACAAACACAGACAAATGGCAATTCAATTAGGTGCAAGCGGGTATTTCACCAAGCCATATTTAGAAGAAGCTTTACTTGAAGCTGCCGTGAGGATGTTAAAAGGTGAGAAGTTAGTTGCTAGTAGTTAGCGGTTTTATTGGTAGGTTGGGTTAGACACGTTAGCGAAGCGTGTCCGGAGGACATAAACAGATTTGATTGCAACGAAAATATTAACTATCGTGTCGTAACCCAACACCACTATTTTGACAATTTTAGATAAATACAAAATAAAAGAGGTTTAATTGACAAGCGCTATATTGCCACAGAAGAAGTTGGGTTACGGCGCAATATACAATCGGAAAAATCTTAACTCTGAAATGCGCCTAACCCAACCTACTCCCTTAACCAAAATCTTAATTGTTGAGATTTGTGCGAAAAAGAACGAAAATAGGATAATTTAGGCACTTATGCATATCATTGAGAAACGTTATGAAACTTAACTTACCTTATGCGTACTTGAAATTTAACGCAACTTCTGAATGGACAAACTGTTTAAGCCTTTACCTAAATTTTTAGTTATTTTCTTGACAACTGTTCTTGTTTGTACATTTTTGTACCATGTAAATGTACCTTCTTCCCAAAAACACATGAGTACTGACAAATTTAACTATCCAGCAACTCGTAAAGGCGAACAAGTTGATAATTATCACGGTACTGAAGTTGCAGACTATTACCGCTGGTTGGAAAATCCAGATAGTACGGAAACAGAGGCTTGGGTAAAAGCGCAAAACAAAGTTACTTTTAATTTCTTAGAACAAATCCCGGCTAGAGACGATATTAAAAAACGTTTAACTAAATTATGGGATTATGAAAAATACGGCGTTCCTTATCAAGAGGGCGATCGCTATTTTTATTTTAAGAATGATGGTTTACAAAATCAAAGCGTTTTATATACTCTGAAAAATCTTGACGATAAACCAACAGTTTTATTAAATCCGAATAAACTTTCAGAAGATGGTACCGTTGCACTTTCAGGTATATCTGTCAGCGAAGATGGTAAATATTTAGCTTATGGTATATCAGTTGCTGGTTCCGATTGGCAAGAATGGAAGGTAAGAAATATTGAAACGGGTGAAGATTTAGAAGATAATTTAAAGTGGATTAAATTTTCTGGTGCTTCTTGGACAGATGACAACAAAGGTTTTTTCTACAGTCGCTACAATGAACCAAACGAAGAAACTAAGTTAGAAGACGTTAACTACTATCAAAAGCTATATTATCACCAGTTAGGACAACCTCAATCGGAAGATACTTTAATTTACGAACGCTCCGACGAGAAAGAATGGGGATTTAACGGTAGCGTTACCGAAGATGGACGTTATTTGATTATTTCGGTTTGGTTGGGAACTGATTCTAAAAACTTAGTTTTTTACAAGGATTTAACTAATCCATCAAGTGAAGTTGTTGAATTAATAAGTAAATTTGAATCGGCTTACAGCTTAATTGATAACGATGAAAATGTTTTTTATTTTCAAACCGATTTAAATGCACCACGAGGCAGAGTTATCGCTGTCAATATTCAAAAACCAGAACTTAAAAATTGGCAAGAAATAATTCCTCAAACTGAAGAAACATTAGAAAACGTCGGTACTCTTAACAATCAATTTGTCGCCGAATATCTTAAAGATGCTCGCAGTCAAATTAAAATTTATGACTTCAAAGGTGCTTTTATACGAGAAGTTGAACTACCAGGTATTGGTTCCGTAGGTGGTTTTGATGGCAAAAAAACCGATACCGAAACATTTTATATATTCACCAGCTATACCACACCCGGAACTATCTATCGCTACAATATGGTAACAGGTGAAAGTTCCATTTTTCGCCAACCGAAAGTAGATTTTAACGCCGAGAATTACGAAACCAAGCAAATATTTTACAAAAGCAAAGACGGTACTCAAGTACCAATGTTTATCATTCATAAAAAGGGAATTAAATTAGACGGAAATAACCCCACATACCTTTATGGTTACGGCGGTTTTAACGTTTCCCTAACGCCGAGCTTCTCAGTCACCAGCTTGATATGGATGGAAATGGGTGGAGTTTACGCCATACCTAATATACGCGGTGGTGGTGAATACGGGGAAGAATGGCATCAAGCGGGAATAAAAGATAAAAAACAAAACGTCTTTGATGACTTTATCGCAGCGGCAGAATGGTTGATAGATAAAGGTTATACCAAATCCGAGAAATTGGCGATCGCCGGTGGTAGTAATGGTGGATTATTGGTTGGTGCCTGCATGACACAGCGTCCAGATTTATTCGGTGCAGCCTTACCAGCAGTTGGTGTATTAGATATGTTGCGCTTCCATAAATTTACCATCGGCTGGGCATGGGTTCCCGAATACGGTTCCTCGGAAAACCCTGAAGAATTCAAAACGTTATATGCTTATTCACCATTGCATAACTTAAAACCGGGCACGGCTTACCCAGCAACTTTAATTACTACAGCAGATCATGACGATCGCGTAGTACCCGCCCATAGCTTCAAATTTGCGGCAGCACTGCAAGCAGCCCATGACGGTGATGCACCAGTATTAATAAGAATTGAAACAAAAGCTGGACATGGAGCAGGTAAACCTACTGCGAAGATTATTGAAGAGGTTGCTGATAAATGGGCATTTTTGGTTAAGACATTGGGAGTGAAAGAGATCGGATTTTAAATTGAAGTTTGGTTCGTAGTAGTGCTGTCTTCACTCAAATTGCGTAACTGACATCTCGCCGCAGTGTCATTTAACATTTAAAAGCGCCTTGAAATTAATTTCAGGGCGCTTTTCATATAATCCTCCGCACCAAGCGGATATTTTAGGATAAACATCGACAAAAATACTATTAATAAATAGCACTTATTATTAGGAATGGCCGCAACTAGCACATTTTTCTTGTAGGGTGTGTGACGCGCCATCGTTAATTTGAACGTAAGTAATAAGGTTTGTAGCGTCACGCACCATCCATTTGTGACAATAATGACGCTACCCCGTCACGCTCAGAACATCGTAAGTCCTGATTATGTCTCAGTCAAAACAATGAGTTTAAATATATATAGGACTTACGCAAAAGTAACGGAAAAACTAGTATTCCAGACATTTTCGATCCTCCCAACCCCTCTTAAGAAGGGGGGCTTGCGTAAGTCCTAATATAAACTAGCTGTGTATTATTCTACAAACAAATAAAAATATATTATGACAGATTTATCTGCGGATCGGTCAGTTATATTTTAAGAGTATTATATGCGACTTTTAATAGTGTTATTACGTAGAAACGGACAAAAACCATTAATATGCTATCGAGTTCGTGGGATTGTGCTCGCTGGTGTGGTTTGTGTTTTCGCTGTATGTGCTTCGCCTTCCGGAGCCCAGGAAGCGAAGATTGAAGAGGCTGCTGTTGAGAAAGTTGAGTCTGCTATTAGTGGAAAAACGAAAGCTGCAATTACTACTGAAGATCCGACAATACCTGTGGATGAGTTGAAATTGCTAGTTAAGCCCCTCGCCCTCGACGAACTACAAAATGAATCTGAGGGCTGGCTGCTGTTATTGAAAGAAAAAGTTAAACAAATTAGCGATGCTGAAATAGCCATAAAGCGTCAAAATCGCAGCATCGATAATCAACTTAAAGCAGCTGATGCATTAGAGGAAGCCAAGGTTGCTCTCAAAGCAGCGGAATCCGTGAAAAGTGGCGCGAATCCAGGCTCACCAGAATACGAAGAAGCAACAAAAAAGGTTGAAGAAGCCAAAGAAAAGCTCAAAAAAGCCCAATCAGCGATTGAAGAAGCAACAAGCACTAAAAAGGAACTGCGGCAAGATGAAGCTTTAAGCGATGCTTTGGAGAAGGCTAAGGAAACAGGAGAACTCGAAAAGGCAAAACAAACTCTAGAAAAAGCCAAACAAGAGCGAGAAAATTTAACTGCTGGCTCTGTATTATACGACGAAGCTACCAAAAAGATTGATACCCTAGACTCGGCAATCAAAACCTTTGAAGAAGCACAAGAAGCTGAAAAAACAGCTACCCCAAACTCGCCAGAATATGAAAAAGCAACCCAGCAACTTGAAGCAGCAGATAAATCTCTGAACAAAGCACGTTTAGCGATTGAGGGGACTGATAAAACTAAAACAAGTCAGCAATCTTCTCGCTCGCTCGACAAAATCGCAAATGTCGTGGGAGAAACCGAAATTTCAAGTAGTGGTG
>JBARZF010000820.1:0-8312 GCA_049649675.1 Rivularia sp. (in: cyanobacteria)
TAACTCAATCCGTTAAGCTGTCTATTGGCTTTTCGGGTTTTCTGCTCTCCGCTTCCTCTCACCAAGCAATCTTGCTTTACAAGAAACTAATCTTCAACCCATTTTTCATCTCCTATGAGATCTACGATCCAATCTCTGGGTAAATAATCATATTTTTCTAGCTCGCATTCAAAGCAAATCCACTCACGCGGGGGAATAAACTTACAAACTCGACAAATTGGTTCATTGCGACAAAGTTTTCCTTCGTCAACCAGTTCTCTTATTTCATCTTTGATATTATCGATGTTATATGCTTGTGCTGTTTGTAACATGATTCTCTTCCTCGCTGTTCAAAAACTTGATGATAAAGCCAATTTGGTCTGGGTTATAAAAGCAGCTTCTCTAATTTCATATTAAGAATAAATTGTGAGGAACTTGTGTAATTTAACCCTCTAACTGTATTCAATTATTTATAGGTATTACATAGACAAAACATTGAATTTTATAAATATGTTGTATATATATTTACTCCTTCACAACTTCCTCAAGTTTTTAATTTATAACTAAAAGTATAGAAATACTGGCTTATATATAACTAAGTATTCTATTAAAATCTTTGATGAAGGCAGAAATCATGTTCGATAGCAAAGTTATAAATCCACAAAATAACTCGCAAAAGCTACAGTCTTCAGATGCTTATGGATACATTCACTCCATCGAAACCTGTGGAACTGTAGATGGTCCGGGTATAAGGTGCGTAATTTTTACTACCGGGTGTCCTCTACGTTGTCTTTACTGCTGCAATCCTGATTGCCGATACATTGAAAATGGAAAAAAAATCAGTGTCGATGAGTTGGTTGCAGAAATCAAAAAATATACTTCTTATATGGAAGCTTCTGATGGTGGTGTAACTATCAGTGGTGGAGAACCTTTGTATCAACCTGAATTTATCAAAGAGATTTTTAAACGCTGTCAAGAATTGGGTATTCATACAGCCTTAGATACTTCTGGTTTTTGCGATTTGGAAATTGCTGTTGCAGTGCTGGAGTTTGTGGATTTAGTTTTACTCGATATTAAATCTTTCGAGCCAGAAACTTATATCAAGGTAACTAGCGTTCCGATTGAACCCACGTTAACTTTAGCTAAATATCTGAGCGAAATTAATAAACCAGCTTGGATTAGATTTGTATTAGTTCCCGGTTTAACAGATGACTTAAAAAATGTAGAAGGTTTAGCTGATTTTGTCGCTACACTTCATAACGTTGAAAGACTCGAAGTACTACCTTTTCATAAAATGGGTGAGTACAAATGGGAGCAATTGGGTTTTGAATATCAGCTTAAAGATACATCATCACCTACTCCAGAAAAAGTACAAGAAGTCATAGCTATTTTTAGAAGTCGAGGAATTAAGGCTTTTTAGATATTTTCAATAAATAAATCCGGTCATAGCGGTACTTGTTATGCGGCATTAAATATTTCTAGAAGAGGGTTTAGAGGAACGCTGGATTTGGGAACAGAGTAAGAGTTTTTTAAGCTGATAATCCTTGTATAGTAGAGATTCCAGCCCTTTGCGCCAAATATTACCATACTAGGTACGGCTACAACCAGAAATTTACAGGTAACTGCATATTTTAAAGAAGGTATATTATGACTCTTGTAAAAGATAAAAATCCGCAAATAAAATATAAAAGAAGTATCCTTATTTTATTGTTCGCGACATTTGTAGTCGCAGGTAGCTCGTTCGGCTGGATCAAATTTCAGCAAGAACAAGAACGAAAAATTGGATTAGCTCAAAACTTGCTAGTAAAAGAATGTCTTAAGCAAACTGAAACAGATAATTTTTCAGAGACTGTTCAAAATGTAAATCAAGCAGTTAAGTTATTGTACGGTATTCCTAAAATATCAGGTTCTGCTTATCCAAAAGCTCAAAAACAATTGGCCAATTTTTCTGAATGCATCAAAACTGTAAATGCCAAGAGTAGCTTCTTAACTGCGAAAGATTTAAGTACAAAGGCTTTTTCTGTTGATAATCAAACCGTTCTTCCTTTAGCAGAATGGCAAAAGATTAGTTTTGATTTAGAAACAGCAATTGTTGAGATTCAAAGTATTCCATCTGATGTCGATATATCAAAAGAGGCTCAAGAGAAGCTCAATCAATATCAGAAGCAGTTAAAATTCATCAATCAAAAAACTCAAAACGAACAAGTTGCTCTTAATACTTTGAATCGCGCTAATAATTTAAAGTTGCAAGCAGAAAATAGCATTCGCTATAACTTTAACTTAAAGTCTCTATCACAAGCGGAATTGAAAGTAAAAAATGCTATTCAGCTTATCAATAATCTTCCAAATACAACAAGCATAGCTGAAAACAAAAAAGATGATTTGAAAAGCTATCAAATCTCACTGAATAACATTCAATACAAAATTGCTGTTATCCGGTTAAATTCTTTAGTAAAAAGTTTCCGTAATTTTTCCAAAATGCTTCATAATAATATGGGGTACATTGAATATTCCAGACGACTTTAAAACTGGAAGTTTAATTTTGATAATATCTTCAAATAATCTTTTGTTATCGAAAATGCTACCACAAAATCATTAGAGAAGGCACTATCATACTACGATGATGCACTAGTTATTAAACGCTATTGTTACGAAGGGAACTGTATTCACTCTACATCGGCTTTATTAATGAGATATAGATGGAGAGTAATATGGCTACCTACAACATTTAAATTGAATGGCGTACCAATAGCAGAAAAATACGTTTTACCAGCAACCCCTAACATATTGAAAAAGAAATATGTGAAAGTGAATGATGCTTTAGAACGGATTTACTCAAATGCTAAAGAGGAAATTAATCAAATCAAATAACCTTCTTAAATTGAATTATGCTCCTAATTGATATCAATTAGGAGCAATTTGACATATTGGTTTATACGAGACGTATTAGCGTAAGCTTAAATAGTTAAAAAGCAACCGTCATTCTTTAAGAGAACGACGGTTGCTTTGGGTCATTAAAAGGTTCATATGCCTGGATAATTATTTTACTTTTATTATGAGTCTATATTATCCAAGCATTAACTGACTTTCGCAGGGGAGCAACGTGATTTTGTGAAAACCAGTGCGTTCGCCATACCTATACTTAAGCATTAAAACATTAGAAATACATTAAGCCTATGTATAAATACATAGACGAGAAGAATAAGGAGTTGCAGCTTCGCTGCTTATCTTCATTAACATTATAAACAACAACAACGACAACAACGTACTTCTTATCAAGGTTTTTTACAACGTTGTATTCAATTTTATTTAATTTATTATTTATAGTATATAATGTAAATAGCGTTATAACCATTAGTAGCAATGAAAGTGCAAAAGGGAGTTCTCCCGGATTCCCAGCGTCAAATATGGATGGTGCTAGATGACAACTATTTGCCTGTTGAACCAATACAAAAATACTTGCATTACTTAGATAGCCTGGAGCGTTCTCCCAATACGATTCAGAAATATGCTTATAATCTCAAACTGTTTTGGGAATTTTTAAGAGATTCGAGGTTGAATTGGCGTGAAGTCAATTTAGAGCAGTTATCAAACTTCATCCATTGGTTGAGAAACCCCAACAAAAATATTTTATCTATTGAGCCTCAAACCTCTAAACGTTGTGAAAAAACTATCAATAATTGTTTAACAACTGTTTGTGGTTTTTATGAATTTCAAGAGCGTACCGGAATAGTTGAAGGGATTGATGCCTATCGTTATCAACTTCAACCAGGACGTAAATACAAGCCTTTTCTACACCATATAAGCAAGAATAAAGAGGTTAAGACACGTTTACTAAAAATAAAAGAACCTTCTGTGTTTCCTGGATGTTTGACACCAGAACAAGTAAATAATTTAGTAGAAGCCTGTAATTCGTTACGTGACAAATTGTTGATTAGATTGTTATATGAAACGGGATTAAGAATAGGAGAAGCTTTAGGGTTAAGACATGAGGATATCGTGACGGGAAAAAATAATGAAATCCGTGTAATTCCTCGGTTAAATAATATTAATAATGTTCAGGTTAAATCTGGAATAGAACGAGTAGTTCATGTAGAAAAACAACTAATACAATGGTATTCAGCTTATTTGATTGATGAATATCCAGAAGACGTTGACTGTGACTTTGTTTTCGTAGTAATAAAAGCTCCAGGGAAGGGCGAAGTTGGAACACCTTTAAAATACAAAGCAGCTTATAGTTTGTTTGAAAGACTGTCAAAAAGAACAGGTATCGAAGTTACTCCACATTTATTAAGACATACCCATGCAACCGAGTTAATAAGAGCAGGATGGGATATGGCTTATGTGCAAAAAAGATTAGGGCATACAGATATTCAAACAACAATAAACACTTATGTTCACCTTTTAAGTGCAGATTTACACAAAGCTTACAAAGAATATTTACAAAATCGAGGGAAAAAATAAATGCATCAACAAGCATATTTAAGCCATAAAGACAATAACAATATAATCAATTGGTCAAAAAAGAAGTATGAAGAAATGAAACGTCAACTAACTGGATACTGGGAGCAAGATGTATGGCATCCAAGAGAGAACCCTTTTCAAGAAAGACAACAAAGAAGACTTGGTGCTTGCATTTATTTTGACAAATGTCCTTCCATAATTAAAACAGAACTTAAATATGCTTCTTATTCTAAACTTATTAACAAAGAATGGTCTGCTTATTCATTTCATTGTGGCGGGACTGGATTTAATTTGATTATTAAATGGTTAATTACAATTACTGGTAATAATGAATCATTAATCAGTAAGACATTAGACCAATGGTTAATGTCATTACGTAATTATTTATTAAAACAAGGTAAGCCTTTAAATAAAACTGAAATCAAGGGTTTTAAAAAGAATGGAGAACCGCAAAAGTGTACAAAGCAACATGACTCTATTCACAAATTTAGACAAATTTATAATGTGATAAAAGATGTTTATGACACGCGAGATGAATATGAGAAAGGTGTTTGGGATATGCGTAGATTGGGAATTACAGACAAATATATCAATTCATCTCATAATCATCTTTTGGATTTTACTCAATTAGAAAACTCTTGGCTTTATAAAGCATCTCAGAATTTCATCAAATATAAATTGCCTCTAGTAAGTCCATCTTGTTGCTATGACAAATTACTTGCATTAAGAAAATTTCATGATTTTTTAACTCATAAATATCCGAGTTTAAACCCAGAGAATATCAATCGTCAAATTATATTAGATTATCTTAGTTATCTAGCGACTTTAAATATTGGTAGAGGTCATCATCATAGACTAATAGCTAATTTAAGAGAATTTTTAGAGATATCTTTTAGAGAAAAATGGATTCCTATAACTGGAAATCAGTTGGTTTATGACGATGACCTACCTAAATATAAACGTAACTACAAACCAAATTATATGCCAGAAGAAGTAATTCAACAAATTTATCAGCATTTAGATGAATTGAAAAATCCTGTTTATAGAAAATTTTTCATTATTCTTATAAATTGCGGAATGCGAATAACTGAATTATGCCATATATCATACAATTGCATTCAAGAAGAGGGGAATAATGGTTTATTTTTACGTTATTATCAATTCAAACTAAAAAAAGAAGTTACAATCCCTATTTCGACAGATGTAGTTAATGCAATCAAAGAGCAACAGTATTTCGTAAAGCAATTAAACTACAAAGAATTTCCTTATTTATTCCCGTCTTCAGTAAGTAAAAAAGAGATAAAGGCAATGGGTTCTCAGGGATTTTCTAATGCTATCAAAAAACTCATACATCCGGGACGATATTAGAGATGCCAATGGTAGTCTCTGGCATTTTCATTCACATCAATGTCGTCATACAGTGGGAACAAGTATGATAAACAATGGTGTTCCCCAGCACATAGTTCAACGATACTTAGGACATGAATCACCAACAATGACTCAAGTGTACGCTCACTTACACGACCAAACTTTAAGAAAAGAAATTGAAAAATATCATGAATCAAGAGTGGTTAACTTCCAAGGTGAAACAGCAGAATTAGGTGAAACAACATTATCAAGTAGTGATGACTTAGCTTGGTTTAAAAAAAACGTTCAAGGTAGAGCATTAGAGCATGGTTATTGTGCCAGACCAAAAGTACAAGGTAATTGTGATATCCCTGGTTTTGATGGTTGCTATAATTGCGCTTATTGGAGAACAAATAAAAATTTATTGCCAGTTTTAAAAGACACTTTAGAACGTACTAATAATGTTTTAGATAAAGCAAGAAATTCTGGCTGGGAGTTACAAGTTTATAAAAATACACCGATTAAAGACAATTTAGAAAAAGTCATTAAATCCTTGGAGGAAGATAGTGACAAATAAGAAAATTGAGGCGCTACAACAAGCAGCCGCGCAGAAATCAAGAGAAGCTGCTCTAAGAGTCGATAAAGCCTTAGAAAAAATGGTTAAACAAGGGCATAAAATTAGTTTTAAATCTGTCGCTCACACTGCTAATGTCTCT
This sequence comes from Rivularia sp. (in: cyanobacteria), assembly GCA_049649675.1. GTDB lineage: Bacteria > Cyanobacteriota > Cyanobacteriia > Cyanobacteriales > Nostocaceae > Rivularia. The sequence goes on from JBARZF010000820.1 coordinate 6,507, forward strand.
ACTGCTTATCTATATAAGCAAGAGGATTTAAGGAACCGTATTGAAAGTTTACGCGACCAACAAAAACAACAAAGTAAACCTAACAAAATACCTCCAGCATCTGAGAATTCAAAAGCTACAATTATCTACAACTTAAGGGAAGAAAATAAAAAATTAAGAGTAGACAATAACAAATTACGTAAAGCTAACGAAGTTATAACTGGTAGACTCCACCAGCTTTTAGGAATGGATGAATTAGCGGAACGTCTTAAAGGAGAAAACGAACAGTTAAAACAGCAGTTAGAGGAATGCCACAGTCGTCATACTGCTCCAAAACATGAAGACACTATTAGCATATTCCAAAAACAGAATGAGAAATTAAGTTTAGAAATAGAAAGATTAACTGAGGAGAACACTGAATTAAAAAATAAGTTGGCTCATAATACTCTAAAATCTAAGAATAAAGTTACACAAATAAAACGACCGCCCATTCCTGAGCACGGTTCGGAGGGGGCTAGTTAGAAAAGGAACCATGATTACGGAAACCTCGTTAGCTAGCTACCCACTCTAAAAACATTGAAACGCGATCGCCCTTATGAAAACATGAATATCTCCAGCGTTACAGGTTTAACCGAAGTTGAAAAAAGTACACTCAAAGCATTAGGTGCTGTAGAAGATAATTGAAACTGAAATCATTCTTAGTTTTTATGTACTACTTTGTGATATTATTCAGTTAATCTATTCAATTTCCGTGCCAAGCATTAAAACTGGAGAAGGTTTTATGTCAAATCATAGTGGCAGTCGTATGCTCAACGATGTTATTCAAGTGTTGAACGACGAAGAAGTGTTAAATACTATAGGACTGCAAAAATCGAGCGCAAGTGATTACCCAAATCGTCGATATTGCATCTAGAATTTATGATTGCAACTCTGGAGAAATTTTAGAAGGTCATACGGATTATCTCAATAAGAGCTACGGTTGCCTAGCAATTACAACCAATCTCGATAATGGTTTGTGCCATTCCTGTCGAAGTTAGCGATTATCTCAACCCCACACCCGGCGTAAATTCAAGACGAAACCTGGTGACACTTTATCACCGGATAGCGAATCGGGATTTTCTAATACTTCCACAGCAGAACCTGGGTCGATAAATTTCTAATTAACACATTCTATCGCCCCAGAAGCCCATTAAAATACTCAACCCGTTTTGGTTATTAGTATATTTGTATTGTAATATTGATAAGGTGAAGCCTCTATCATTCATCTATGCTGGAATTAACTAAAATCCAAACGATAGCCGAATCATATTCTCCTCAAGAACTATTTGCTGCGTTAGTTTGGCAGCGTCAATTCAATAATTTTGACGGGGAATTAGTTATTACTGATTTATTACAACATAATAATTTATGGGAAAGCTTTTTATTTACAAAACCGATATTTGCCCCAGACGAAAATGGTTTGAGTTTTGGTGGTGTGATTGATACTCTTGCTGCAATGGCTAACTATCGTCCGATGCCAGAAACCAGCATGATCCCTGCACGTTGCTCCCTCCCGCAGATACCTTATATGTTTTGAGTGAAAATCAAGACTCCAAAGTATCTCAACTTGTAGATTTGGGTAAAAAGTGGCAAGCAGATTGCGTAGAAGTAACCGATGGTACTGATACGCAATACACTTATCGACTCAAACGTATGCTGAAATATCGATTTGAAGAAGCGTTATGGGGAAATGAGAATAAGGAACAGCGGGATGCGGTTGTTGTTTCTTATTGGTGGGATTAATACAAGTAGAGCTAAAATTCATACCCCATATCTATCCAATAATGC
>JBARZF010000821.1:0-4375 GCA_049649675.1 Rivularia sp. (in: cyanobacteria)
ATTAGGAGATTTGCTTTGGTATGTAGCCAATGTAGCAAGCAAGTTTGACCTTGATTTGGATGAAATTGCTGAAGGTAATTTGAAAAAGTGTCACGAGCGCTGGGGTTGGAAAGGTTTATTACGCGCAGGTACTCAAACTAAAGGTTGCTTCTTCGACAAAAACTTTCCCGAAAACGAGCGTTTACCACGTCAGTTTGAAGTAAAGATTATTGAAGTCAGCGAAAAAAATTCTGTGAAATTGGAAGCACTTATCAATGGACAAAAAGTTGAATTTGGTTCGGAGCTAACCGATAATTCTTACAAAGGTGATGGGTATCGCTATCATGATGTTTTCCATCTTTCCTATCTAGCAGTTTTGGGTTGGTCTCCAGTAATTCGTCAGCTTCTTAAACGCAAACGAAGAAGCGATTCCCTAATTGACGAAGTAGAAGATGGTGGTCGCGCTGGTGTGATTGAGGAAGGTATCTCAGCACTTGTATTCAGCTATGCAGAAAATCACGACTTTTTAAAAGGTGTTTCAGCAATAGATTACGAACTGCTAAAAACTCTAAAAAATATGACCATTAACTTAGAAGTTTCTCAATGTTCGCTGGGTGAGTGGGAGAAAGCAATCCTGATAGGCTATGAAGTGTGGCGACAAGTAGAAAAAAATAAGGGAGGAACGGTAGTAGTTAATATTGATAATCAATCTCTAACTTATCAAGTTAAATCAAAGTTTTGTTGAGATTTTATTGATAATTTGACCTTCTTCAAAATATCGGAGTTTGAAGATAAAAATATGATGCTAGGGGTTGAAACTGTATGTGGTTTCAATCGCTAATTTAGTTTTAATTTTCTCAATCTAAACTACTCCATATCCCGTATAAGGACGCTTATAAGGTGGCTGCAATCCCAACACAATATCTTCTTTTTCAATTCCCATCTCTTCAAGTTCTTGTGCTAAATCGACATCAGTCATATTCTGCTGAATCCAGATTTTGCCATCTTTAATATCAAAATGCATCATGCTATGATAAACCCGCTTTAAACCATTCCAGCCGACATACATTAATTGATAATGGTCGTGTATTGTATCGAGAATCAATTCTTTTTCTACATCTTCATGCTTCGGTTTTGAGCTACCGTGTTTAGTTAAAATAGTTTGAATTGATTGCCGAAAATGCTCTAGGTTTGCCATTTTACAATTACCTCCATAGCTGGTTCATATGCAATATGTTTATTAGTTAAAGCTGTGAAATATTGCTTTGGCTTTTACATCCGCTAGGGGTTGCAAACCCCTAGCTAATAGCAGAAGTCCTATAAATAGGACTACAAAGAAACTTTTATTAGTCCATTTTAATGGACTTGAGCTATTAGCCTGGGATTTGCAATCCCAGGTGGGTTGCAATGCTAGCCAAACATCTAATTTTATTTATATATTCGCAAGCAGGATTTAGGAGCATCATCTTCAGATTTATCTTTTTCTAAAGACACAATTGTTGAGCCTTGAGCATGATGCTCTTTTTGATTATTTACATAAGCTACAGCTTCATTTAATTGTTTGCTGCCTAAAGAAAAAATACCATATCCGCCTTGCCAGCTAAACTTTTCAACATCTGGTGGTGATTCAAGATTAAATTGATGAGTACTACTTCCTTTAATTTTTTTTACGAAATCAGAAATAGCAAGATTTGGTGGGATTGATGCGACAAGATGAATATGATTTTCTGTTCCACCAATGGCGTGGATGATGCAACCAAGGGAATCTGCTTTGCCAATTATATATTTATAAAGACTACCTTCTCTTTCAGAGGTAATTAAATTTTGTCGTCCTTTTGTTGCCCAAACTAAATGATAATAAAGTCGCCAAAATGCCATAACGTTATATTATTTGCTGTATGAATATTTTGGTTATAGCTATATATAGTTGGGATTGTAAATAATAAGTTGAGTTTTTATATTTAATTTAAGGTTGTGAATTATCGGTTTAGGATTCATGCTCGCTTGGTGTTGGGAATTATCGGTTTATAATTCATACCCGCTTGGGGTTACAAACCCCAAGCTAATAGCGAAAGTCCTATGAATAGGACTAGAATTCTACGTTAAAGCTATTCTACTCCATGTCATTTTTATCTTCTAACTTCAAAACAATTTACGTAAATCACTCATTTAGTCATCTTTAGATGACTTCTGCTATTAGCCTGGGGTTTGCAACCCCAGGTGGTTATGGCATAAAACGATTATCTTCATGCCATTCGGTTTGTAACCCCAGGTGGTTATGCCATAAAACTTCATGCCATTTGGTTTGTAACCCCAGATGATAATGGCATAAAACGATTATCTTCATGCCATTCGGTTTGCAACCCCAGGTGATTATGGCATAAAGCGATTATCTTCATGCCATTCGATTTGCAACCCCAGGCGATTAGGACATAAAGCGATTATCCCCCTTTATGGGGGATTCCTTTAAGCGCTAAAGTATTTAGCTACCGGATGATAGGTAATAATCGCCGTGGTACTTTGCTCGGGATAAATCTGCTCGCTTTCGTCCATAAACAAGTTAATTCTGTCAGTTTTCAACAAGTCCAATTGCTTGTGTTGGTCTGGAATATTCGGGCAAGCTGGGTATCCAAAGCTATACCGAGAACCGCGATACCTTTGCGCTAGCATATCGCGAATGTTATCAGGATCTTCTCCTCCAAAGCCTAATTCGCGGCGAATTCGGGCGTGCGTCCATTCGGCTAAGGCTTCTGCCATCTGCACTGCTATACCGTGAAAGTACAGATAATCTGTGTATTGATTATTTGAGAATAGCTTTTGGGCAAATTCTGTAGCAACTTCACCCACTGTCACTGCTTGCATGGGGAAGACATCAATGATTCCCGTTTCTTTGGGTGCAAAGAAGTCTGCAATACACAAGCGACGCATCGATCTTTGACGGGGAAATTCAAATTCTGTTACTTTTTGGGAATGGTTTTCGGAGTCGTAGATATGCAGTGTATTTCCTTCGGATTGACAAGGAAAGTAACCGTAAATTACTTGTGGATGCAACAAGTTTTCTTCTATTACCCGTTTTTTCCAGGTTTCTAGAATTGGATATACTTTCTCTGCTAAGAAAGCTTGATATTCTTCTTTTGTCTGGTCTTTGGGTTTTCTAAATTGCCATTGTCCGGCAATTAAAGCTTGTAAATCCAAGTGCCAAAATAGTTCTTCAAGAGGAATATCTTCTCCTTGTAGTAATTTGGTTCCCCAAAATGGTGGTGTGGGACGTTCGGTGTCTATTTCGACTGCTTCAGAACGTTTGGTATCTATTACTTTTGGTTCTTCTGGTTTATCTTTTACAGCTTTTTCTTCTGCTGCTTTATGCCCATTGCCGTTTTGAGAAGCTTCTTCTTCTGCAAATTCACCTAAGAAACCTTTGAAATCATCCCAATCATTACCAGTTTTAGCTGGCATTAATTTTTCCATGAAATTCAAGTCGGAAAATGCATCTTTACCGTAAATTACTTTACCTTGATAGGTGTTTTGGCAATCGTCATAAACGAATTTGGGGGTTAAAGCTGCACCACCCAAAATTACGGGAACGGTAATTCCTTTTTCGTTGAATGTTTGTAGGTTATCTTTCATAAACGCCGTTGATTTCACTAATAAACCGCTCATGGCGATACAGTCGGGTTTATGCTCTTCGTAGGCTTGGATGATGTTTTCTACTGGTTGTTTAATCCCCAACTTAACTACCCGATAGCCGTTGTTGGACAAGATAATGTCTACTAAGTTCTTACCAATGTCGTGAACATCGCCTTTTACGGTAGCGATAACAAAGGTACCTTTGGCGTTGTCTACTCCATCTTCGGATTTTTCCATGTGCGGTTCTAAAAACGCGACTGCTGCTTTCATGGTTTCTGCTGACTGCAATACGAAAGGTAGCTGCATTTGTCCGGAACCAAACAATTCACCTACTACTTTCATTCCATCTAATAAGTAGATGTTGACAATATCCAACGGCGGATATTTTTCCATTGCTTCTTTCAAAGCATCTTCTAAACCAATTCTTTCACCGTCGATAACGTGCTGTTTTAACCTTTCTTCAATTGGTAAACTAACGTCAACGCCTTTATCTCGCTTGGCGCTAACTCCTTCAAACATCGTTGTTAGTTCGCCCAAGGGGTCGTAAACGCAGATATCGCCGTCAAATTTACGGTTGTCGTAAATTAAGTCAAGGCAGATTTTTTGGTGTTCTGGTTCAATTTTAGAAAGCGGTAAAATCTTCCTGGCGCTAACAATTGCCGCATCCATTCCGGCTTGCATTGCTTCGTGAAGGAACATTGAGTTTAAAACTATCCGCGCTGCGGGGTTTAAACCGAATGAAACGTTGGAAACACCTAATACAACATGA
>JBARZF010000822.1:0-2062 GCA_049649675.1 Rivularia sp. (in: cyanobacteria)
TTAGAACAAATCCCTACAGCTTCAGAAGCTTCTGACATAGCTGACGGATTACTTTCCTTATTTTTATCAGAAGAAGTAGACAGAATCGAATTAGTTTACACCAAATTCGTCTCTTTAGTTAGTTCTCGTCCTGTAGTACAAACTCTGCTACCCTTAGATCCTAAAGGTTTAGCAGCAGACGACGAATTTTTCCGTTTAACAACCCGTGGTGGTGAATTTGAAGTTGAGAGAGAGAAAGTTACCACCCAAATGCGTGCTTTCCCTCGCGACATGATTTTTGAACAAGATCCAGTACAGATTCTGGATTCCTTGCTGCCACTATACTTAAGCAACCAACTATTGCGAGCATTGCAAGAATCCGCAGCCAGCGAACTAGCAGCACGGATGACAGCAATGAGTAGTGCCAGCGACAACGCAGCAGATTTAATGAAGAGTTTGTCACTGTCTTACAACAAAGCCAGACAAGCAGCAATCACCCAAGAAATCTTAGAAGTTGTGGGTGGTGCCCAAGCGCTAGGGTAATTGAAGAGAGTTAGGAGTTAAGAGTTAAGAGTTAAGAATTGGAAGTTGAAAGTTTTTAATAGCTAATTGTTGATTGTATTTGAATTGACAGTTAGCTATGAAGGTTTATCGAGTTTCTTTCTTGAGTTTGTGCAGTGCGAGCATCTTGATTACTTGAGGCACATAGCGAGCAAGATGCATGTCCTTGCGGACACGCTGCGCTAACGCACTACCTAATCTAAAATCTAAAATCCTTTGTGGCAATTTTCAAAAAAGCGCACTATAATAGAATATGAATCACATGGGTCTGTAATGGTTTCGACATGGTGGCGAAAGCTACTCGTTGATTCAGGTCGAGAGTGAGTCAAATCTCGTAAATCAAGTCTCAAAACAAATAATAACTGCAAACAACATTGTAGCATTCAAGCGTCAAGCAGTAACTGCTTAAACTTTTTTCGTACGCTTCTCTCTAGTTTGACTCCGTTAAGTATTAGAGAGCAACCCCCAACGGATGCTCTAATAAGTTCCCTTTGGTGGACTTATTAGAAAAGACTTTACCAAAGCATCCCACCGTTCGGGATAATGAACGGTCCCTGCCTCAAGGGTTAACGAGGCTATACCTGTGAACGATGCGGGGGTAAATACCCACTGTGCACGGCAGTTCGATTCTGCCCAGATCCACTAGTATATAAATACTTAATCCACCTTATACTTAAATGTAGAGGTGGATTTGTTTTTGTGTAAGTAATTTTGAAATCATTTATGAATCAGTCGCAAGTAATAGTTATCTGTAAAAATCCTGCTTGTGCAAAGGAATTTAATAAGAGTCGCAGCGAATTTAATAGAAGTGAGAAATTAGGAAGACCTCATTATTGTTCCAAATCATGTTTCGGAAAGTTTCAAGGGTTAGCGAATTTTGGAGATAATGAAAATAGAACAACTGCCCATTTAAAGAATATTATTAGAACCGATGAATATTCTCCTTTCCGAAATCACATGAAGGTGATGAGAAAATCTGCAAAACATAGAAAGCACGAATGTTCCGTAACGTTAGCCGATCTAAAACAGTTGTGGGAGAAGCAAAAAGGAATTTGTCCTTACACAGGCTGGAATTTACTTTTACTACCCAGCACTACAGATTATCAAAATGCAAAATTAACCATAGATAGAGCAAGTGTTGATCGGATAGACTCTTCTTATGGTTACATTCCTGAGAATATACAGTTTGTTGCAGTAATTGCCAACTTTGCGAAAAATATTTTTACTGAAAAAGATTTAATCAAATTTTGTCACGACGTTTATAGATATAGAATTTTAGGTGAAAATAACTCGATAGATATAGATGATACAGCTTTAAGGATTTCTGAAAGTGTATTAGGGAATAGTAGAAGAGACGAATATTCTCCTTTCCGTCAGCATCTCAAACTAGCAAGAAGAAGGGTAAAAAGTAATGGACGAGAATGTAATATTACTCTGGAGTATCTAAAACAACTTTGGGAAAAACAGGATGGTAGGTGTCCATATACAGGATGGAAACTAGACAATCTTCAGACAACTAGTG
>JBARZF010000823.1:0-1731 GCA_049649675.1 Rivularia sp. (in: cyanobacteria)
CATCTTCATACCTTCTCAAAAATTCTCCCACATCCATAAAACTTACACCCTTAAAAACCCTACCTTTATAACCCACAACACCAAAATCTCTCTCTTACCTCTTAACCCCTCTGCGCTAACCTCAGCGTCCCTTTGCGTTTAAAATAATATCCATCCACAACCAAATAACCAAACACCAATATTACAAATAATTTACTAAATGTGAGTAAGCACACCAAAAAAACGTAAAGTAATGTAAAGCAAAAATTGTTTATATTTATCGAATTGTGTCAGATGGACGACAAAACGCCCATAACAAGGCAATTTCTGATAAAAAACATTTAGTGCCGAACCAGAGAACACGCATCATAGGAGCGAGGAAACGTATGTTTACTCACGTCAAGTCCACCATTAGACACATCAAGCCTGAAAACCTCGAAGGGCGACATTTAATTAAGGTGGTCTATGTCGTGTTAGAGTCCCAGTATCAAAGTGCTTTGTCACAAGCGGTACGGACTATAAACGATAATCACCCCAATATTGCTATTGAAATCAGCGGTTATTTGATTGAGGAACTTCGTTCGCCAGAAAATTACGAACAGTTTCAGAAGGATGTAGAAACCGCAAATGTTTTTATCGCTTCACTTATTTTTATTGAAGATTTAGCCCAGAAGGTAGTTGCAGCGGTGCAGCCCCATCGCGATAAGTTTGATGTGGCTGTATGCTTCCCTTCCATGCCCGAAGTTATGCGTCTGAATAAGATGGGTAGCTTTTCCTTGGCGAATTTGGGACAATCCAAGAGTGCGATCGCCAGCTTTATGAAGAAGCGCAAGGAGAAATCCGGTGCGTCTTTTCAAGATGGAATGTTGAAGTTGCTGCGGACTTTGCCTTCTGTATTAAAGTATTTGCCGGTTGAAAAGGCTCAAGATGCTCGCAATTTCATGTTGAGTTTTCAGTATTGGTTGGGAGGCTCTTCTGATAATTTGGAAAACTTCCTGTTAATGCTGGCTGATAAATATGTTTTAAAAGATGTTGATAAAAGCGATTTCGTCTTTGCAAAAGAGTATCAAGCCCCGGTTGTGTATCCAGATATGGGAGTTTGGCATCCTTTAGCACCTACGATGTTTGAGGATGTGAAGGAATATCTTAACTGGTATAGCAGCCGCAAGGATATTTCTGATGATTTAAAAGATCCCTTAGCGCCTTGCATTGGTTTAGTATTGCAGCGGACTCACTTGGTAACTGGTGATGATGCACATTATGTGGCGCTTGTCCAGGAATTTGAAGCGATGGGAGCTAAGGTAATTCCCGTTTTCGCTGGTGGTTTGGATTTTTCTAAGCCAGTAGACGCTTATTTTTATGAAACTTCTGCGTTAAATAAAGGTAATAAGGAAGGCACTCCTTTAATTGATGCTGTAGTATCTTTGACAGGATTTGCGTTAGTTGGTGGTCCCGCCAGACAAGACCACCCGAAGGCGATTGACTCATTGAAGCGGTTAAATCGTCCGTATATGGTGGCACTGCCTTTGGTATTCCAAACTACCGAAGAGTGGATGGAAAGCGATTTGGGATTGCACCCGATTCAGGTGGCTTTGCAAATTGCAATTCCCGAATTAGATGGAGCTATTGAGCCGATAATATTGTCCGGTAAAGATGGTGCTACCGGAAAGGCGATCGCGCTGCAAGATAGAGTTGAAGCAGTAGCGCGAAGAGCTATGAAATGGGCGAATTTGCGCCGTAAGCCCAAGTTAG
>JBARZF010000824.1:0-4930 GCA_049649675.1 Rivularia sp. (in: cyanobacteria)
TGTTAGAAAAATTTAAAGAATTGCAATTTGCTGTTAGTAACCGCGATGTCAGCCAAGCTGAAGAACTACTTGCAGAACTGAAGACGGATATTATTACTACATAAACTCCCCTATTTGCGGAAAATACAGCAAGTTGTGTTGTAGAAAAACAAGAAATTCCTAACCTAAATGATTTTAAAATGACCCAAATAAACCGACGCTGGACATTAATGGTCTACATGGCAGGGGATAATGGTAAAACTTTCGACCAACTCCAAGGAAGGAAAACCCTGATGGCTCCAATGGAAGAGCAGGGATGGAAGGATATTGAAGAAATGGAAGCGGTTGGTTCAACGGAAGAAATCACAGTATTAGTCCAGTTTGATACTCTCAGCGACCGCGAAAACACTTATCGGATACATATCCCAGTAAAAGGTGAAAATCGAGAAATTCAAAATATCCCAGAACAAAATACCGGGAATCCCGATTCTCTACGAGACTTTATTGTTTGGGGAATCGAAAAATATCCAGCCGAAAATTACGCAGTAATATTATGGAATCACGGTACTGGTTGGAAAGAAGATGATATTTATGCATTTGCCAGAAATCGCGGTTTGCAAATCCAAGCGAGTCCGGATGAAGTACGTTCTTTAACCCGAAATAATCGACGGTTATCCCATGCTTTCTTCCTTTCCTCAATTACCGAAGTATTGCAACTCGAAGATGAAGATTCTCGTGCGATCGCATTCGACGATTCATCCTTAGATTTCCTCGACAACGCCAAACTTCAGCAAGCTTTTCGGGAAGCAGAAGAGAAAACAGGTAAAAAAGTTAGCTTAATTGGTATGGATGCTTGTTTAATGAGCATGGTAGAAGTAGCTTACCAACTGCGAGCAAACGCTAATTACATGGTTGCATCACAAGAGGTAGAACCACTGTCAGGTTATCCCTATACAGCGATTTTGCAGAATTTAACAGCCAACGCAGACATGACACCGGAGGAATTATCAAAATTAATTGTGCGGGAATACGGGCATTATTACGAAGGAGAATCGCGAGGTAGCGTTAGTAAAGTTACCCAATCAGCAACGAGTTTGATGATGGTTGAGAAACTGGCTCTAGCTTTGGGAAGGTTAGCGACGGTTTTAAGTCAATTATTGACGGAAGAAGATATTTACACCGAAAGTGCAATTTATCATGCTCAACGTAAAGCGGTACGTTTTGACGATAAAGATTTTGTTGATTTACATGACTTTTTAAAACTGTTGCGGGATAAGTATGCTGGGGATAGTTGTGAATTGACTCAAGTTATTGACGAGGTGATGAATTTGATGATTTTGGAAATTGAACCGCAGATAATTTTAGCTAATGTGGGTTTAGGGTTGAGATTTGAGCGAGTTAAGGGATTGTCGATTTATTCGCCAGTAAGAGGTTATTCCCAGTTTTATGAAAAGTCGGATTTTGCTGGTTGTGGGTGGGGGGAGTTTGTCAAGATTTTGAATAGTGTACAAGAATAGTAAAGCTATAATTAGGATACGAGACAAGTCAGATAGCGGTTATATTAATGGCAGAATTAACAATTCAAATACCTGATGAACTAGCTCAACGTTTAGAACCTCTACAAAATCGCTTACCTGAATTACTTTGGCGATTATTAGACGTTGAAAATTTACCATCCGTATCCCAATCAAAAGTTAAAACAGAAACTACAGATATTCCCGCAGTTTATCAAGAGGTTTTGGATTTTTTAATTAAGCGTCCAACACCAGAAGAAATTATTGCTTTTAAAGTTTCACCCCTAACTCAAAAGCGGTTAGAAGATTTATTAGAAAAAAACCGCTCTGCTACACTTACTTCGATGGAATTAGCTGAGTTAGATGTTTATGAACAATTAGAACATATGATGATTTTATTAAAGGCAAGAGCTTTCAAACGCGATTAATAAATATGACTTCTGACTATATTTCTGTGGAACTGCGTAAGCTTGTAGTAAATAGAGCTTCAAAACGATGTGAATATTGCCTAATTCATCAAGATTTTTCTATTTATACCCATGAAGTAGATCATATTATTGCAGTAAAACATGGTGGTGAAACTACTGCGGATAATTTGGCACTTTCATGTTTACCTTGCAACCGTCATAAAGGTTCTGATTTTGCGACAATAGATCAATGTACTAAAGAAATTGTTCCTTTGTTTAATCCTCGTCGTCAGGTTTGGGAGGAACATTTTTATATTGAAAATGCGCGAATCGAGGGCAAAGCCCAAATTGGGCAAGCAACTGCAAGATTACTTCAATTTAATATTCCTAATCGCATTCTGGAACGGCAAGTTTTAATGAATCAAGGGCAATACCCATAGGATTTAAGATAAAATTATCATTCCACAGCTTTTAATATGGGTGATATAAAGGTACAATTTCATAATCTATAGCCTCTCTATTTTCGTATTGCGATCGCGATTGCATTTTCTAGCTGCTCTTGCTCTAAAATTGTCAAAATAAAAACTTCTTGAACAGTTTTACCGTGACGTGCAATAACTTTAAATCCTCCAAGAATAGGTACAGATACTTTTAACTGTAATTGAGGTGAGTGCCCTCTTACACGTCTAATAACACCTGGAGTCACAGTTTGAATTCCTCTTTGATTACAGAGACGTTCTAAAACAGGAATTAGCTTGGGAATGTGAGTAGAGTGGTTCCAAACTAATCGACCAATGCTTTTAGATGAAATATTAGATGGATTATCTTTTTGCTCATAAACTAACTTGTTTAATTTATCAATTAAACCTTTTTCTCTATCTATAACTTCTTCGTCCAAGTTTTCCGGAACAAAAGGTTCGGTAGATTTTATAGATTCTACAGTTTCTCCAAAATCTGCATCACCTTGATCTTCTTCGTAATATTCTTCCAATGATTCAGGTTCTTTTATAGAAATTTCAACAGTGCCACCTTCAATATCACTTTCAGGTAACTCGTATTCTCCAGAGCTTAAGATAGCCAGCACGATTTCTAAATCTTGTTCATTCTCTAAGATGACACCTAAACTATCGCTGTGACTCTCAGTTATAAATTCAGGAACTTTACTCAGGTGAATTTGGTCAGCTTGTTGACCTAAAGAACCAACATACCTCTCTCCTTCATCATGAGTAGAATAATATCTTTCATACTTAACGTAAACTTTTCCATCAAAATCTGGCTTTAGTGTTTGAATTGCTAAATCTACAAAAGATTCAAAATCAAGGTATTCATAATTGTATATAGCAGTTAATAATAGTTCTGCATCTTCAAAATAATAGTAATTCTCGTTTACAAATTCAATAAAAATATCTTGTTCTAATTTCTCGTATAGATAGCATAGAATTGTATTTATATTTTTATCACTAACGCTTATCAGTTTACGCAATTGAGATGCTGTATCTTGCTGCTCGCTATCTGAAACAGCTACCATTGCTTTGGAATAAATTAACAAAGGCTTAAAACCTGCTTCCATCAAAGGCTCTGATAAAGTATCGACTAAAGAAGCCAACCGCAAAACCTCTCCCATATCCTCCTGCTGCACCATCTCACCCAATCTCTGCGCCAACTCTTGCGCTACCTCATCCGGCTTTGTATAAGCCAACGCTGTCCACTCCTGCGCTTCCCGCAAATCCTGCGTATCTGCATCATCATCCGTCAATCGCTGCGCCACATAATCCAGCAAAAACTCCCCCAACTCATCAAATCTTTCTTGTCCAAACTCCTCCTTCAATTCCCGCAACAACAAATTTCGGTCAGCAATATCAATTTCATACATCTCATAACCCACTTGCCGACATAACCGCGACAACAACACATGAGCAACTGCCACCCAAGGGGCTTCGGGAACAAAATTCGCCCAAATTTGGTAAAGTAAATCGGGTGTAAGCACTAGAGGAAACGCTGCATGACGAGCCAAGTTGCGGTGTGCTTCTCCAAACTGCTCGGCAAACCCTTCAACTCGTCTTCGGGCAATCCTCATAGCACGGCTTTGGTTAACATCTGTCGTTACATCAGCCATGAATACATCACCTCTCCAGCAATATATCTACCCCGTAAAACACTAATCGCCGCATTCATCCCTTGGGAACTCATTTCAAACATTGATACAAAACGAGCTATTTCTCCAGCTGTAGTTTGTCGCCAGTATTCACTTGGCATGGGGTTGAGCCAAGCAAAATAACGCACCGACTGCTGTAACTGCTCAATCCATACCTTAGTATTATCAACCCGTTCTTGGTCAAAATTTCCCCGTGCGGCTCCAGCATCGCTAACAATTAATACTGCGGCTCGTTCGCTAATTTGCTCTAAAAATCCAGAAACAGGCTTTGCATCAAGCATCGCCGGATGACGATACAAGTATTCATCCGGGTAATCATGAAAATAAAATACATTGGTTGTTCTTAATCTTCCTCCCCGCTGTGCTGTTTCCGCTAACTGCCGAGATAATTCATGAAACGGCACCATCGAGCCTTCTTGATCAATAAGTAAAACTAAATCCGAACGATTGGTACGCGGTGGTATTAACACAGGTTGCAGTAAAATTCCTTCTCGTCCAATTTTTGCTACTGTTGCCTCAACATCTAACTCTGTGGGTATTCCTTGGCGTATCGGACGGCGCAGAGAACGCCAACACTGCTTCATTTGTCGTTTGGTAACGGGAAAATATTCAGTCAAAAGTACGTAGCGGGGGCGTTTTATTTCTCTATCACTACGACTACTCCGTACTGCTTGCACCGCTTGTACTGGTTCGGGAGTGATAATAGGAGGTATATCTAAATTGGGTAATGGTTCATCAATTTGAGGTTCTTTGGGTGTTGATGTTTCGATTGAGGAAGATTCGTAATTTTCAGGTGTAAAGGAATCGGAAATTAAATTTGAGGTGTCAGCATCCGATTCAGTTTCACTTAAAGAGATTGGGGAATTTTCTTGGGT
>JBARZF010000825.1:0-4098 GCA_049649675.1 Rivularia sp. (in: cyanobacteria)
AACCTTTTCATCTTTGACGATAGCGAGAATATCTTTAACGTAGGGTTTGTCTGCATCTCCTAAATTCCCTAAAGCTACTGCTACACCACCGCGAACATATGAATTAACTTTTTCATCTTTGACGATAGCGAGAATATCTTTAACGTAGGGTTTAGCTGCATCCCCTAATGAATTAACTGCATCACCGCGAACAAATACATCAACCTTTTCATCTTTGAGGAAAGCAAGAATATCTTTAACATAGGGTTTAGCTGCATCTCCTAAATTCCCTAAAGCTACTGCTGCACCACCGCGAACATATGAATTAACTTTTTCATCTTTAAGCAAAGCAGCAATATCTTGAACGTAAGGCTTAGCTGCATCTCCTAAATTCCCTAATGCTTCTACTGCACTACGGCGAACATAATATTCAACCTTTTCATCTTTAAGGATAGCAGCCATATCTTTAACGTAGGGGTTAGCAACATCACCCAAGTTCCCCAAGACTTCGGCTGCCCTACGACGAACGCTTGGGTTAATTTTTTCATTTTTGACGATAGCAGCACTATCTTGGACATAAGGTTTAGCAGCATCCTCTAAATTCCCTAATGCTACTGCTGCACTATCGCAAACATTTGAATCAACTTTTTCATCTTTGACAAAAGCGAGAATATCTTTAACATAAGGTTTGGCTGCATTCCCTAAATTCCCTAATGCTACTGCTGCACTACCACGAATAAATGGTTCAACCTTTTCATCTTTGAGGAAAGCGAGAATATCTTCAACGTAGGGTTTGGCTGCATTCCCTAAATTCCCTAACGCTTCTGCTGCACTACCGCGAACATCTGAATCAACTTTTTCATCCTTCAACACATTAGCGGCTTTCTTGGCTATCTTCTCTGCTTGCTTTTTATTTAAATCTTTGAGTTCGTATTCTTTTAACTTATCAAAAGCAACTCCTTGTACTCCCGGATAAGCATCATCCAGAGCTGCCATAATACCGCTAATATGCCAGTCTTTTGGCTCCGGTTTGGGTGCTTCTTTCGCATTTACCCAAGGTAAAGACAGTTGAAGAATAAATAAAAATGTAAAAGTAAAAACTAGAAAAAAGGAAAACTTTCTTCTAATGCTGGTGATTTGAAACATTGTTGGGAATAAAGGGGAGTTGGGATTGATAAGAAAGCTGACAATAATTTCTTTAATATCTTTAATACGAGAAAATTACATAATTTCAGTTAGAGCTAATCGTAAAATATAATACTTATATATCAAATCAAAGCTAGAATATTATGCATTTTTTTATACAAACATTATCGTTTCTTTACTTCAGTGTTAATTTTGCGGATTCCTGAATTTTCAAATCTTGACATTGGTTTGAGAGTGCTTCGATCTCAAGGGTTTTGCAATTAAGCGGTATAAACGAAAAAGGTGCGTTACGCTCCGCGATAACACACCCTACAAAATTGATTATTAAATTCTTAACTCCTAACTCCTAACACTGATTAAATGGATTACACTGATTCCACGGATAATTGTTGATTAACTCCGCGAGTTTCGCGAGTTCCTAACTTTCAAAACCTTTTAATAATGGCTTCGGCAAATTCGGAGCATTTCAAAGGTTCGACTTTGGGTTCCATTAATCTTGCTAAGTCGTAGGTAACTTCACCATTGGCGATCGCCTCTCCCCATCCTTTCTTAATCAAGTCTGCTGCTTCTTGCCAGCCCATAAATTCCAGCATCATGACACCGGATAATATCACCGAACCGGGATTAATTCTGTCTAATCCGGCGTGTTTGGGTGCTGTACCGTGAGTTGCTTCAAATATCGCCGCATCATCGCCAATATTGGCTCCTGGCCCCATTCCCAAACCTCCAACGATCGCCGCAGCAGCATCTGACAAATAATCGCCGTTAAGGTTCATTGTTGCCAAAATTGAATACTCATCGGGACGGGTTTGGATTTGTTGGAAAATACTATCGGCAATGCGATCGTTTACCATGATTTTTTCTTTCCATTTGCCGTTACCGTGAGTTTCCCAAATTGAATTTAGAACCGTTTCAACTTCTTTAACAATTTCTTTTTTCTTCTCCGGTGTCAGGGAATCATAACCTGGATCGACCATGCGAGCATTATCTTCGGAGGAAATATCGGATTTATTCTCCTTGTTGCCCAAAATCCAAGATTCTCTTTCGGTAACGCATTCGTCACGAAATTCCGCAGTTGCCAGTTCGTAACCCCAATCGCGAAAGGCTCCTTCGGTGTACTTCATAATGTTGCCTTTATGCACCAAAGTCACCTGCTGCTTGTCTTTAGGCAGCACCAAGGCTTGTTTGATAGCGCGACGTACTAAGCGCTGAGAACCAGTTTTACTGATGGGCTTAATCCCAATACCGGAATCTAAAGGAATTTGCTTTTTACCATGTTCGGGAGTAGCGGGAATCAATTCCTCGTTAAGCAACTCGATCAGTTTTTTACCAATTTCATCACCTTGCTTCCATTCAATCCCCAAATAAATATCTTCCGTATTCTCCCGAAAAACTATAACGTTGAGCTTTTCAGGATTTTTGTGAGGTGAAGGAGTACCGGGATAGTAGCGACAGGGACGCACGCAGGCGTAAAGTTGAAATATTTGTCGTAGCGCTACATTCAAAGAACGAATTCCTCCACCAACGGGAGTAGTCAAAGGTCCTTTGATAGCAACACCATATTCCTTAATCGCAGTCAAGGTATCTTCGGGTAAATACTGATATGTCCCGTATAAATCGCAGGCTTCATCACCCGCGTAAACCTTGAACCAGTTAATCTGCTTTTTACCGTTATAAGCCTTTTTGACCGCAGCATCTAATACTTTTTGCGTAGCGGGCCAAATATCAATACCCGTACCATCGCCGCGAATAAAAGGAATAATGGGATTATCGGGAACCTGTGGTTCACCGTTTTTAAAAGTAATCTTTTGTCCGTTTGTGGGGGCTTTAAGTTTTTCGTACATTACACATTCCGTCTGGTTTGAGCAGCAAGACTTTCAAATTTTGTCACGTCTTGCTTTTATTAAACTAGGATATGCAGCTTTTAAATTCCCCTTCTGAGCACGATGCCGAGATGTGGAAAAGTGCTTTAACCTTGAATATACAGCAAAATAATCAATCGGAAGATAGAAAACTGGGAAAAAAAATCACAAAAAATTAACAAAAAGCCCCTCAAGGAAAAAACTAATGAGCAGAATTGATCGGTTCGTGAGAAAATATTCCTCTAGACGGGTTAGACGCACCTCCACGATGGCAGCAAATTTGTATTCATGGAGGCTATTTGTACTCTATTAATTGGCTGCAAGTTTAAAACCGTCTTTGTTTTATAGAAAATTGCCCTAAAGCTTGTTTATTAATTGAATTGCGTTTTACGAATAAAAGCATGACAGACCCCACAATTTCCTACGGTAGTAACAGCGATATTGAATCCCTTAGTCTCCAGTTAACCGAAGGGTCTGAAAAAAACCAAAAGCAGCTAGTAGAAAAGCTGGCTACTTCTGGTATGTCAGGATTAAAAGTGTTAATGGAGTTTTTATCAAAGCGTCGGGATATCCCAGCAAATATAGTTGATGGTAAAGTCTATCAAGTTCTTTATCAGTCAGAATTTCCTGAAACTAAAGAATTTTTACAAGCTAATTTTCCTCAAGGAATTGTACCGTTAAAATCCGAGTGCAATATTGATTACACCGATTTGCAAAAGCTATTAGCAAACCAAGAATTTGAAGAAGCCGACCGTTTGACGCTACAAAAAATGTGCGAAATTTCCGGGGAGGAAGCAGTAAAAAGAAAATGGCTGTATTTTTCCGAAGTGCAAAAATTTCCCATCACCGATTTGCAAACCATTGATAAGCTGTGGTTAATTCATTCGGAAGGCAAATTTGGCTTTTCCGTACAGCGAGAAATGTGGATCGGTTTAAGAAAAAATTGGGAAAATCTCTGGGTAAAAATTGGTTGGAAAAAAGGCAACAATTGGACTCGTTACCCCAACGAATTCATCTGGAATTTAGATGCACCCAGAGGTCATTTACCTTTATCAAATCAATTGCGTGGAGTCAGAACTATTTCGTCTTTGCTATCTCATCCGGCTTGGGA
>JBARZF010000826.1:0-3334 GCA_049649675.1 Rivularia sp. (in: cyanobacteria)
TGAGTTAAACAATCAAAGCTCTAAATCATCAGAAAAAGAATCATTGAGAGCATTACCTTTAATTAATAGATTAGCTGAACATTCAAAAAAAAAGCCATTAGAAAAACTTTCCCCGATAAAAAAGAAACCATTAAAAGCATCTGAAGTAAACTCAGAGTATATTATCTCCCCAACAATTGCTCCTAAAGAAAAAATTCATCCCTTCACAACGACTTTACCTCTAAACGACATACCCATCAGCCATTTAACTGAATGGGAATTTTACACCGGCGCAACTTTCGGTGATAATACAAATATAAGTATTTCTGCTGGTGGAATTGTTAAAGTTGATGGAAGAATAATAGAAAGTTTGACTAAAGATAATGTTTATACAGTAGATCAAAAAGGTAGTTATCTTCAGTTACAGAGAATCAGAGAAACAAGAAAAATAGAGTTAACAAGAAACGAGCCGCAGACAATGACTGGTATGCAGATGCAAATGAGTTTTACTGCTTCTTGCTTAGTCGGTGAAGATATTGAAGAAATCGAAGACAAGAAATGTTCTTATACTCCCGGTTTAATTACCGATAGAAACAGTATCGATCCAGATTTCTTCGTACCAACTCGTATTGTGCAAACGGCTAACATGAACGAAGTTGTTACACCCGAATCATTAGCATTTATGCAGCTTCCAGGTTTCCAGACGGGAGCCAACAAACAGAAAGTTGGATTAGATTTATATTTTCCTAATTCAGGAGCATTTCCCGGTAACACTCAAGGAAATCAAGTTTTCTATGAAAGAAAAGAGGATATTCAAAATACTCAAATAGGTTTATATTCTCAAGTCAGACAAATTGTTAAAGCAAATCATGAAAAAGCTGTAATTGGACGCACAATTCGTGGGTTTGGATTAATAACAGATAGCGATAATTTACTGCTTAATTCTGCCGTACAGTTAGGAAATTTTGTTTTACCAGATGTCAATCCTCGTCTTCAAGGAAGTAATAAAAAAGTTAATACAAATATCAATAAAAATCTATTTTTAGCTGCAAATACGGTTAGAATCCCTACAGGTAGTTACACTTTCTATCATGCTGGAATCGGTTCCGCTGATAGCCTCAAACCTGGCATTAAACGTAGAAGTCAAATTCCTAGAGCCAGGTTTAACAGCGTTTGGGTTGGTATTTCTCCAGTTATCGATCGCAGAATTGAGAAAATAACTCGATATCAACCAACAGGAAAACAAAGAATATTATCTAATGGAGGTGGAGAAGGAGGAATTGATTCAAATGTCAGCTTAGTTTCTGTTGTTAATGGTGAAAACTTTTCTACAAATGAGCTAAAAGATTTCTACGCTCAAATTTATTTAACTAATTTCGCTCAAGACGTAAATTTAGTTACAGGAAATAGATTTGTAGAAGATATAAAATATTATCCTCATATCAGCTTTACCGGAAATATTACGGGTTCTTTAGATAGCTTAAAATACTACACGGGTGTAATTACTGGTAAAACAATTAAAGCTTATGCAGGTAGCGACTATACTCGAAACTTTGGTAATTTAAATGTTTCCACCGGAGCAATTGGTTATATTAATCCTGATAGAGATTATTACTCTCAAATATACGGTAGTATTTCCCAAAGAATTGGTTCTAGTAGAAGAACTAACTTGGTTTTATCAAGCCGTTTCAACTATGCTTTAGATCGAGAAAACCGTATCGGTAAAATTGAAAGTGAAGCTCCAGCAAGTTTAGTGACATTAGGAGCAAGAGCCAATTTTGGTAGTGTATCTTTTGGTGTAGTCAACTATTTTGACGACATATTACCAAATTCTGTTGATAAAACTTTAATAGCAGATTTAGCAATTAAATTTAGTAACAACTTTCAGTTAACAGGTTTTTATACACCAATAAATGAAGCTTCCAGTCAGTCTCGCTATGGAGCCACAGCAAAACTAAGATTGGGTGGTAAATATAATAGTCCAACAATGTCTCTTTCTTGGACGAATAATTTTTACGATTTAGGTCAAGATAGCGAAGGGATTAAACTTCGTTTTACTGATAATGTATTTAAAGTATTGTTTAGAATTGGAGGACGAGGAAATCCATTTAATAAAATAGATAATAAGCGGATTTTAAGAAGAAGAAGAAGGAATTTAATAGATAGATTGTTGAGAGGAAAGAAAGCAATTTAACCTCACCCCCATCCCCTCTCCTTATTAAGGAGAGGAGTGTTTTTGTTACTCATTCCCTTCTTCTTAATAAGGAGAGGAGTGTTTTTGTTACTCATTCCCTTCTCCTTAATAAGGAGAGGGGTGCCCGTTAGGGCGGGGTGAGGTTTTCACTTTGTCAGACAAACAAACAGAGACGCAACTTAAAATTGCGTCTCCGATCAAATTTAAACTTTATATTTTCAGAAAATTGCTAACAAGCAAACGCTATTTTTATTATCAATCTACTATGGTGCTGCTTCGCCAGGAATTGTAGCTATAACATCACCATCTTGACTACCCAATTGAATGGTTGCAGAACCAGTTAAATCATTGGCTTGTGCAACTCCAATCTGAGTATCAGCAGTACCAGTCATTCCTGCTCCATCTGGATCTCCTATACCTTGCATATCGATTGCACCAGCGGAACCCAAAGCGAAGGCTGAATTAAATTCTAAGGTAACATCGTTAAAAGCAGCCGCTGATGCATCGTTTTTACCAACGGCAGCAGCTACAGCAACACCAGTAACTGCCTCATCCACAATTGTAAATGCAGCAGCACCAGCAGCACCACCTTCACCAGCGAAAGCGCCAGAAGATAGACTTAATACACTTGCAGTTGCAGCCAACAAAGAAATAGATAGTTTTTGGTAGATTTTCATAAAAAGATTTTCCTTCTCTTAAGTATTATTTGTCAAATGAATGAAGCATAATGTCTTCATTCATTTGATTTTTCCCCGATATCAATGCACTTACATGTATAACTTATTTGATTTTTAATACATTGATAACCGGATATTTACTTAATAGATTACGAAGATTATTTTAATTAAGATAGACAACAATATTTAATCAAGTAAGTCCAGATTATTTTAAGTATGAATTTATAGTCAACACAAAAAAAGTTAGACATAGTATCAACTAACTCAAGCATTTTTTGCGTATTTAAACTGAATAAAAACCGAACTATATATTTATGCCTGTGGAGAGGCGATCGCCATTATCTACCGAAATCGCTCTCGCAATAACTTCGGCAATGTCGGAATATATTCAACTAAAACCAGATTTTTCGGTATTATAAAAATAATCCTAACTTCTTAACAAAATCGCCCGCACTATTTTCGAGTACGGGCGATTTCCCTATAT
>JBARZF010000827.1:0-1841 GCA_049649675.1 Rivularia sp. (in: cyanobacteria)
TAATTTTTTTAGGTTTGAAGCCCCCGGATTTATCCGTGGATCATACCAACCATAGAAGCCCCTAAATTTTATTTATGGGGATATTAATTACGAATTACGAATTACGAATTACGAATTATACTCACCCATATTCAAATACATTCTGATTTCAACAAGGAGAAAATTAGATGAAAACTTCACTACAACCAGGTATGGCAGGTGTAGATAGCCAAGAGGTTGACGAACAGAGCATAATTAAGCTGTTTGAGCCTCAAGCAGGAGCAACACCAAGTTTACTCTCCGGAATAGGTTCCTGAATGTGTATTTGATAATCACCACTCTGGATTATTATACCGATGAATTTAAAAATACCAAATGGGTTCTATAAAACCGAGTAAACTGTTTATAAAATCAAGCATAATTTACTTTCCAATTATCTAATCGAGCAACTGAAACTTCGTTATGTGTTGGTATATTTTTTACTACTGCTTTAGAATCACCAATCACTGCGGCAAAGCTTGAAAGACATGATGAATATCGTAAAGGATAATATTTATAAAAATGGAATATTAAATATTATCCTCCTAGGGGTCATAAATTAATGTTAGTAGCTTTTGTTAAGATTACATATGGTTGATATCCGATTCAAGTTAGTTACTTACAGAAGTATTAGTAAAATTATGCATGAAGCCAATTTAATTAATGATTTAATACAGAAAGTAAATAGCATTATTCTTGAACAAGATGGGAAAAGAGCCGTAGCAATCAAGGTGAAGTTGGGGGCGCTTTCACATATTTCTAGCGAGCATCTGAAGGAACATTTTGAAATAGCATCTAAGCATACGTTAGCGGAGGATGCTAAGCTAGAATGTGAAGTATCAAAAGATGTGAGCGACCCTTTAGCACAGGAAATATTGCTCGAAAGCTTAGAAATTGAAGTTTGACAATAGTTTGAGATTCCAACATCCGAAGCAAAGACTATAATCGCGCTGTGCATGGGTAGATGCCAAATTGTATAAATAAGAATTATGGATATTGGCAATTACAGAAAAGAATACGCCCTAAATGGTTTAAGCAAGCTTGCGATGCCAATTTACCAGAACCTAACGCGATGAGTTTAGCTACTGTTTCACATCAAGCCAAACCTTCACAACGCATGGTGCTTCTGAAATATTTTGATAGAGAAGGATTCTTTTTTTTACTAACTACGAAAGCAAAAAAGCGCGACAAATCACAGAAAACTCCCAGGTATCGCTGTTGTTTTTCTGGGTAGCTTTAGAACGTCAGGTACAAATTTTGGGGAATGCAGTCAAAATTTCTACAGCCGAATCAATAAAATATTTTGCTACTCGTCCCAGAGGAAGTCAAATCGGAGCCTGGTGTTCTCAACTAAGCGGTGTAATATCTTCTCGTAAAATGCTGGAAATGAAATTTGACGAAATCAAACGCAAATTTAAAAACCAAGAAATCCCTCTACCTTCGGCTTGGGGTGGTTATCGAGTTGTCCCCCACAGCTTTGAATTTTGGCAAGGTAGATCGAATCGACTACACGACCGCTTTTTATATTCTCGCTTAGATGATGGTTGGGAAATTCAAAGGTTAGCTCCTTAAATTATAAAATCTATCTCTATCCCAATCCTCGCATGAAGTCGCCAACCCAACTGTGTGATTGGTCGTTTAATTGACGAGGGGCTTTGTGATAATGAGAGTTGAGGATATATTAAGAACGCAGTGCATGGGTTTTTAGGTAATATCCGATACTTGCATGACGTGTACTCTGTATTGTAAAGAAAAATTTCCTAAATCCTCACAAGTTTCTCAAATTTATTTTCTAAATTAAATTTTATGCTCGCATTGAGCAT
>JBARZF010000828.1:0-2404 GCA_049649675.1 Rivularia sp. (in: cyanobacteria)
CATCTTGCTCGCTCGATACATATAGCGAGCAAGATGCTCGCACTACCACTTGTTTTTTCCACAGGAATGAATATATCAACTAACAACTATCAACTACCAACTAAAAGCTATCAACTAACAACTAATATGAAAAAAACCATTTTTATAACACTTTCACTAACTTTAATTACAACATTGCCAGCAATCGCTCAAATAGGAAATGTTTGGGTTGATTTTCAGAATTATGCAATCGATTTACAAAATTATTTAACAGATAATATCTCAGATACCTTGCAACCAGTAGAATCGGAAACTCAAACGGCGATCGCTAGTTTTAATGGAGAATTAAATATTCCTAATCCGGTTGCTGTGAGAAGAAGTTTAAACGAGGATCTAACGATTAATTCGCAATCAAATAATTTTGAGAATAATCCAGCAGTAAACGCTGTTGCAGTTGGGAATGAAATTGATAGAACACTTACTCGTGGTGTTGCGGTAGGGGTTTTAGGAGAAGAAGCGCAAATACGTTCGAGAAATAAACTTGAAAATATCGAAAATTCCCTTGATAATACAACTCAAATAGCTCAAGATGCGCGAGAAAGTTCGCAGAATTTATTAGATGAAATTATAGAATTAGGTAGCAATCTTAATCCAGCAGGTTCTGTATTAAATCAAAGCCAATCAGAATTAATTAGACTGCAATTACAAAGCATTCAAATAGAAAGCGAACAATCACAAATGATTGGAGCGAATTTAGCTCAAACAATGCAATTACATCAAACCCTGCAATATTCTAACTTGAATTTAGCCAATATTTCCCAAGAAATTGAAGCATCAAATCGCGCTAGAAGAGTTAACGCATCCGCTGAAGCAGCAAGACTTTTAAGAACAACTTCTCAAGTTGATTTAATTGGCAGGGGGAAATAGTATTATTTGTAGGGTGTGTTAGACGCACGATTAATATGATTTAATACGATAAATTTCATCCGTCTAATGCACCATCTGGAATTGGTGCGTTACGGCTAATTCACACTTACTTTAAATCTCAAATCTTTACATAGCCGTAACACACCCTACAAGAAACTACAAAATCTTTTAAAATCCAAAATCCAAAATCCAAAATCCAAAATCCAAAAATGCAATTAGCACAACTTGGTATCAATGAAATTTTAAATGACGGTGCAACAACAGCCCAAAGTATTGCCGAAGGCTGGGATAAACAATGGGTAGATTTGTTGCAAAATAACACCGATAATAATTTATATGGAGCTTTAACAAATCTCGGTGTCTTTTTCGCTGTTGGTACTCTATTAATTTTTATGATGCAATGGTTAAAAGATACTATAAATAATGATTATTCGCGTCCGATATCAGGTATGATTTGGCCTTTTATCGTAGTGCTATTTTTAACCAATACCGGAAATGGAACTGTATTATCAAATTTAACTTTGGGAGTACGAAACTTTGTTAATAGCATCAACGAACAAGTTGTAGAATCAGCAGATGTGAATCAAACTTACCAGCAAGCAATTAATATGAGTATCGCCGAAGATGTGGTAGGTTCTTTTTTACGTCCCTGTCAATCTTTGAATGGAGAACAACAAAGACAGTGTTTTGTTAAAGCAACAGAAAAAATTGATATCTTATGGGAAGAATATCGAAACTTATATGGCGATCGCCCTTGGATAAGCAGATTAGAAAATCAGGTAAATCAGATCGCGTTGGGGACTGGTGTTCTATCAGAGGAAGCATTTAATTCTTTAATTGGTTCCACCGCTCAAATTACCATCAAAAACTTTTTAATTTCCCTGCAATCAGCTTTTCAGAACTTGATAGAAGCTACAATGTTGTTGATAGCAGCCTTGGGGCCATTAGCGGTAGGTGGTTCATTATTGCCAGTAGCAGGTAAACCCGTTTTTGCATGGTTGACAGGGTTTTTCTCGTTAGGAATTGCCAAAATTTCCTTCAATATTATTGCTATTTTAACAGCAGCAGTAATCGTAAATGGCCCAGCCCAAAATCCCAACACCAACCCCGATTTAATGTGGTTTATAATTTTTCTCGGAATATTAGCCCCAATTTTATCCTTAATAACAGCAGGAGCAGGAGGTTTTGCAGTATTTAGCGCCATTAGCAATACCGCTTCTTGGGTGAAATCAGTGAGCAGTTAACAGTGAGCAGTTAACAGTGAGCAGTTGTAAGTTAATATTTACCCGTATGAATTTATAATTTATCTAATTTTAGGAAAAATGCTGTAGTTTTCATCTCTTGCTCTGTTTAATTAAAACTTGATTCTTAAAATGAAATATTTATAGTAATTCCAATTGATTTTCGTAGTGGGAGCATCTTGCTGCCTAAAATGAAATATCGATAGTAATTCCAATTAATTTTCGTAGTGGGAGCATCTTGCTCGCTCGAACTAGGG
>JBARZF010000829.1:0-8233 GCA_049649675.1 Rivularia sp. (in: cyanobacteria)
CTGCGAGATGGGCGACTGTCCCTACTTCCCCGAATTTGCGGACGCGGAGGTGGGGTCGTCGGACGCTCATCTTCATAATATGGGTCGTAAGGTAAAGGCTCTCGGTCATAATCTTCTACCTCAGCACCATACTTACCGCGATCGTCATAGTCGTAACGATCGCTGACATCTCGCTCGCGATCTACAATCGGCGTGCTGCGCTTAGCCTGCTGAGTAGCTATACCGCGCAGACGAATACTTTCATAAGCAAAATATACGGTAGTTGCCGTCAAAAGAAATTGACCAAATTGCATAATAGGGTCATATCGCCAACCCTGAAAAATAAGAATAAAACCGCACAATAAGCCGACAGCGGAAAAAAATATATCTTGGTCGCGTGAAAGTTCCGGACGTACAGTACGAAGAAAATATAGTCCGACTCCAGCAACAGCTAGAATAATTCCTAAAAGTGTAACTGGGGTAGTCCCTATATTTACCTGAGCCAGAACGCTGGCTGAGTTCAGCCCAAAATTTAGCATTGTTCTTTATCCCGATATCAAATCTATGTTAGCGAGTCGTAATTAAAATCTCTACAGCAAGCAAATACAAATATAAAGACGCGAATTGCCTGACTCCGAACGGGAGCTATTCAATACCGCGTCTTTACATTGTTGCTTAAAGTTCACAAGACTGGGCGTTTCAGTTAAGTATAACTTGTCCTCTGTGGGAGGAATAGTTAAAACCCAGTCAAGTTAATCATAAGAAAACGGATAAATTGTTGTTATCTTCAATAAACCTAGTTTCCGTTGTCTTCTAAATCAATCCTAAAAACGTTGGATTTTATCTCTTTGACTGATGAAAATTAAAGCTACTGTTGCGGGGATTACAAAAATCGCAGCACCCCAGGCTAAGCTCCAAAGAAAATTTGCTAAAGAGGGAGTCATGGTTACAACCTTTTTTTTTACATAGTTCTTTCTAATATTTTAATACCATGAAACGAATTGCAATAAGTCTTAATCTTTAATTGGATGCTTATCATTTGGCAATCCACTAGTACAGCACGGCGGAAATAAAACTACCATTAAAAATGGCTTATTGCCCTTTAAATCAAACATATAACATATAACATATAACTTCTTACTTCCGCGAAGCGGTACTAGCGCAGGCAGGATGGGGAGTAGGGAGTAGGGGTATGGTATTTAAAATGCTTATTTTTGATGATGCCGGTTAGTATCGCTTACTTGGCTTTCGATAAAATAGGATAAAGACTTTACAAATCTTAAACATTTTCTTCAGATAGACAGCAAATTTAAACCATGAGTACCCTTAACGTTACCAATTTGATTCTCAGCCTTTTATTAGGGTTGATGACGTTTTTATTTATTTTCCGAATTATTCTCACCTGGTATCCCCAAGCCGAACTGAATCGTTTCCCCTTTAATATCATTGCTTTTCCAACAGAACCGTTTTTAATAGTGTTGCGAAAGCTCGTACCTCCCATTGGTGGTGTGGACATTACGCCGATTATTTGGGTGGGAATATTCAGTTTGGCACGAGAAATCCTATTAGGTCAGCAGGGATTGCTGACCATGCTGGCTCGCACCAATTAAAGTGAATTTTTGATTTCTTCGATGAAATTGGTATAGACATTACCTTCCAAAAACTGCGGAATATCCATCACTTTTTGATGAAAGCCAACGGTGGTAGTTAGTCCGGTAATCGCACATTCCCTTAGAGCGCGTTTCATCCGCTTGATTGCGGTAGGACGGTCGGGTGCCCAAACAATTAGTTTTGCGATTAAGGAATCGTAGTAAGGAGGTATCTGGTAATCGGTGTAAATATGGGAATCGATCCGAACACCGGGACCTCCAGGTGGGAGATAGCCGCTGATACGTCCGGGACAAGGGCGAAAATCATGGTCGGGGTCTTCAGCATTGATGCGACATTCTATTGCATGACCCCGCAAAATAACTTCGTCTTGAGTAACGCTGAGTTTTTCTCCCATCGCAACGCGAATTTGTTCGACAACTAAATCAATCCCGGTAATCATTTCCGTGACGGGATGCTCCACCTGAATTCTGGTGTTCATTTCCATAAAGTAGAAATCGCCCTTGTTATCGAGCAAAAACTCTACCGTACCCGCACCAGTATAATTAATAAACTTAGCGGCTTTTACAGCAGCTTCTCCCATCTTCTGGCGTAATTCGTTATTAAGCGCGGGACTTGGGGCTTCTTCCAAAAGCTTTTGATTGCGTCGCTGAATTGAACAATCGCGCTCTCCTAAATGAATTACATTGCCGTAATTATCAGCTAAAATCTGAAACTCGATATGACGGGGACGTTCGATAAATTTTTCTAAATAAACCCCACCATTGCCGAATGCAGCTTCCGCTTCCCCTTGAGCGGCTCGAAAAGACTTAGTGAATTCCTCGGGCGATCGCACTAATCGCATACCTCTTCCACCACCGCCAGCCGTGGCTTTAATCATCACCGGATAGCCGATTTCCGCAGCGTTTTTTAATCCTTCTTCTTCAGAAGACAGCAAACCATCGCTACCGGGTACCGTAGGAACACCAGCTTTTTGCATAGTTTCCTTAGCTGTGGATTTATCCCCCATAGAGCGAATTGCTTCGGGTGAAGCACCAATAAAAGCAATATGATGGTCGGCACAAATTTCAGCAAAACGGGCATTTTCTGCCAAAAACCCATAACCTGGATGAATCGCGCTGGCATTGCGCGTTAACGCAGCCGCAATAATATTAGGAATATTTAAATAGGATTTACTGCTTGGGGCATCACCAATACAAACCGCTTCATCAGCAAGCTGTACGTGAAGAGCATTACGGTCAATATTTGAGTGTACTGCAACAGTAGCAATTCCCATTTCCTCACAAGCACGGAGAACGCGAAGTGCTATTTCCCCTCGATTAGCAATTAATATTTTGTCAAAATTCATCTTGGTAATTTGTATATCGTTGCTTTAGATTGACCGAAAATCATAGAGCACAAGCCCCTAAATTTTATTTATGGCGATAAGCCCGTTATGGGTTTGTTACCCCGTGGATTAATGATAATATAGTTGTTTGGTCTAGCACTGACAATAATTCGTCGGTATTGTCTTAAAACCCTACGACGTAAAGTCATGCTTTTGTAGAGGGGCGAGAAACCTCTTTCAATACGCATGGATTCTAGTGAATACCGAAAACCAGCAACTTAAACTTTAATTACTCGAATACTCTGGGGCGCGGAGGAACTTCATCTTGGAAGCCAGTGCGAAGAAAGCCGGTTCCTTCCGGTGAGTCACTTGCTGACTTGCTAGCTAACAAGAGTCGAATTCCCTGGGTTACTATATTTTTTTTGTTGTGCTATACTTCATTTCTAGATAAATAAAAATCTATCATGCGGATGTGGCGGAATTGGTATACGCGCACGCTTGAGGGGCGTGTGGCCTTGGCCTTGCGAGTTCGAGTCTCGCCATCCGCATTTTTCATAGGGAAATTTTCAGGAATAGTTAGGAGGCGCGCAGTTTTGAGGCGCGGAGTTAATAATTATCTTCTCCTTTGTCCCTCCATCACCCATTCACCTATTCCCTACTCCCCATTCCCCATCACCCGTACTTCATATTTTGTGCTTTTATAGAAGGGCGGTAAAGTATTGTAAAGAGCAGAGTTTTGACTGCAACTTTTTCAGAGAAAGAAGATTTTATTTTACCTTGCTCGTGGCATAGATTGGATGCTATTTGGCAAGGTGGAGAAGAGGTAGTTCAAGAAGGTTTACCTCATAATAGGCTAGCTCCGAGTTGGCAGTTATTGCTGTTAGGTGATGGTTCTCCTACGCGACACTTGAAGTTATTGACGAGCGAACCAACGGAAGTAGACGTTATCGATATGTCATTAATTGGCATGGATTCCGACAACGCTCCCGATTTGATGCGGGTAGTACCGGGACCTAGACTACGAAGACAGGTTTGGTTGCGTACTGCTAGCGGTCAAATTGTGGCTTATGCAACTTCATGGTGGGAAGCGTCTCATGTGGATGAATATTTGCAAAATCGTTCCTTACCGATTTGGGCAAGTTTAGCGCGTCTACGTACTGAATTGTATCGGGATATTCAAGGAATTTACTACGGTTATTCTCCCGCTTTAGAATTGGGATTTAATCAAAAAGGTCCTTTCTGGGGACGGCACTATTTATTTTGGCATCACGGACAGCCGTTGACGTTGATTTACGAGGTCTTTTCGCCTTATCTGACTAAGTATTTGGGAAGTACAAAAGTTTAGCGGTTTGGAAAAAACGTAATAGAACTGCACTAAAAACTGGATTTTTCGGGTTTTTAGTGCAGTTCCATTAGTTTTGATTGATTGTAAAACCAGAGGTGCAGCGAGCGCATATCCACCTTTGATATGCCCGAATGCTTACTGATTTTTGTGCTGCGAGTGAGATGCTCGCTAATTTTCCTAATTTTTACTACGGAAAACACTAAGTGTTTTTTTAGGCGATTATAGAGATATCAGTGTGAATACTGATGTACACCGTAATTAAACTGAAATATTATTAAATTGTTACGCACCTGGATTACAGCCAACACAATCACTGTGGTTTGTGCCTTTGAATGAGTCTTCTATAACTCCTGATAGCAGGCTCATTCGCACTTACCCTGTATATTAAAAATAATTTAAGTCTTAATTAACACTCAAAGCAAAATAATTTAGAGTAATATTTTTTACTAAATCAATAATAGATTCAAATAGTCTTGTATCAAGAATGTCTTGAAATACTTATTGAACATTCGCAGTTAAATATAACGTTCTAAAATTGAGAATTGTTAAGTCAACATGAGGACATTATGGCTGCCAAAGTAGAGATTTACACTTGGAGTTCTTGCCCGTTTTGTATACGTGCTAAAGGTTTACTAAAGAAAAAGGGGGTTGAATTTACCGAATACGCTATTGATGGAGATGAAGAAGAACGGGAAAAGATGGCTCATAGGGGAGATGGACGACGTTCGGTACCGCAAATTTTCATCAATGATACCCATGTCGGTGGCTGCGACGAAATTTACGGTTTAGAGTCTCAAGGAAAATTGGACGAGCTATTAGCTTAAGCGTTGAAAGAAAATATGGCTGATAGGCAAGAAAATTGCTTGATACTTAATCCCACCCCGCTTGCGTGGGTGGGTTTTCTGATTTTAGATTTTGCGGAAAGTTGAGGGTGGAGATGTTCTTCCCCTCAAACTAAGCATCGACGGATGCAGGGATTTTGGATTGGTAAGGATGGGAGTTAGGAGTTAGGAGTTAGGAGTTAAGAGTTAGGAGTTAGGAGTTAATCTCCCCATCTCCCCCTTCGGGTAAGGCTAACGCCTCGCTGCGCTAACACCACTTCTCTCGTACTGCGGGGACCTCCGCTTTCTTAGTGGATTCACCCGAACCCCATCTCCCTATCTCCCCATCTCCCTATCTCCCCCATAGCGCTATATCAATCTCAAAGTGAAACGGTATTACATAAAAAAGGGATAATTTGAAATGAATCACAGCAATTTTTTGAAGGGTAAATCGAGGCAACCGCGTGAAACTGGCTTTTATTATTGATCCCATCCAGAATTTAGATCCTTGTCATGATACTAGCGTTGCCATGATGGAAGCAGCTTGTATTTTGGGACATGAAGTTTGGATAACTCAAACGTCGGGGTTGAGTGTCATAGATAGTACCGCTTGGGCACATCTTCAACGACTGGACATTATCCCGGTTGAGTTGACTGATATGGGCTACAAAGCTGCAAATGTCTGGTACAAGTTAAGCGAAAAAACTGATTGCAGCCTGGAAACTATGGATGCCGTGTTTATGCGGACAGATCCACCAGTAAATGATATTTATCTTTACGCTACTTATATTTTGGACTATATCGACCAAAATAAAACTTTGGTTGTTAACAGCCCTAAAGGTATCCGAGATGCTAACGAAAAAATGTATGCTCTCCAATTTACTGAAGCGATTCCAGAAACAATTGTCAGTGCCGATAAAAATTTGATTCGGAAGTTTGTTGAAGAAAAAGGCGCTGCTGTTCTTAAACCATTGGGAAACAAAGCAGGAGAAGGAATTTTATTTTTAGAAACTGGCGATCGCAATTTTAATTCGATGGTGGAACTTAGTACTTTACGGGGAAAAGTACCAGTGATGTTACAAACCTTTTTACCGCAAGCCAAGCAGGGAGACAAAAGAATTATTCTGCTTGATGGCAAACCAGTAGGGGCACTTAACCGTCTTTCCGCGCCTGGAGAATTTCGCAATAATATGGCAGCCGGAGGTACGGTTGCTCGAACTGAAATTACTTCCAGAGAACTGGAAATTTGCGATCAATTAGCCCCCACTCTACAAGATGCTGGTTTAACCTTTGTGGGTATTGATGTAATTGGCGGCTACCTTACTGAAGTTAACGTTACTAGCCCTACTGGTATTCGCGAAATTGATCGGTTCAGCAGTACAAACTTGGGTAAAAAGTTTATCCAGTGGGTAGAAGAAGCAATTAAAAACCTGACGTAATTGAATCAATATAATTCGCTTTGAGCTACAGGTATTACATCCTGCTAGAAATAGCTTTTGTAAAACAATTTGAAATTGAGTAACGAGGAAAATAACGTATAAAACCTGCATTTCCGACAGTAAAATCACGCAAGCAAAAACCCAAAATACTTCTTAGAAATTTAGCCATAATAAAATGAATCGCCCATCTTATGTAGCGATAATACTCTTTATTCTTGAAACTAAATTTTTTACCAAGAAGCAAAACAGGTGTATTTGGAATTATGGGAGGCTCACGAATTGTTACAAGACTCTGCTCCCCCGTTTTCCGATACCTTCAGAGCTACTTAGTTATTGGGATTTCGGCGTTTCTGAAGAAACGGAGGAATCTCTAATCCGGGTTTCTGTTTTGGCTCGGATTGGGGTTGTTTTTGAGAATTGGCACCTGAGGTAGACGATGGTTGTGGCATCTGTCGCCGTTGCTGTTGTGTTGGGGTTGGGGCAACTCGATTATTAGGAGTAGCAGTTTGCTGTTGCCTTTCCTGGATTTCACCTGTAAACCCGGTAGCAATTACAGTAATTCTGACTTCTCCTTCGAGTCTGTCATCAATCACTGCTCCAAAAATAATATTGGCGTTGGGATCTACCACTTCATAAATTGCTTCAGCCGCAGCGTTCACTTCATGTAAAGTTAAATCGCTTCCACCAGTGATGTTAAATACAACACCCCTTGCGCCTTCAATAGAACATTCCAACAAAGGCGAAGAAATTGCCGCGATCGCTGCTTCCCGAGAACGTGATTTGCCAGAGCCAATACCTATTCCCATCAAAGCAGAACCTGCATCTGCCATTACGGCTCGCACGTCGGCAAAGTCAACGTTTACCAAACCAGGAATTGTGATGATATCGGATATACCTTGTACACCTTGACGCAATACATCGTCTGCATAACGGAAAGCTTCTTGAACGGGTGTTTGTTCGGGAATCACTTCCAACAGTTTGTTGTTAGGAATGATGATTAAAGTATCTACCCGACTTTTCAAAGCTTCAACACCTTGATCTGCTTGAGTGGTGCGACGGCGACCTTCAAATACGAACGGACGGGTAACTACACCAACGGTTAAGGCTCCGATTTCCTTGGCGACTTCAGCTACAACTGATGCTGCACCCGTGCCAGTGCCGCCTCCCATTCCAGCAGTAATAAACACTAAATCGGCTCCTTCTAAAGCCGTAGCAATTTCATCTCTCGATTCTTCTGCTGCTTTTTGGCCGATGGCAGGATTACCACCCGCTCCTAAACCTCGCGTTAGCTTTTGTCCGATTTGGAGGCGACAAGGAGCCGCAGCCATCGTTAAAGCTTGAGCATCGGTGTTAATCGACCAAAATTCTACTCCACTCAAATCTGAAGCAATCATGCGGTTGACGGCATTTCCTCCACCGCCGCCCACGCCAATTACTTTAATATTGGCAACTCTGCCGGGAATAATATCCCCAACAGGGTTTTCTTCGGGAGAATGGTTATTATCGCCGTTTTGCCCCAAACTAAGCCCAGAATGACCAAAAGGGTTATTGGTACTGATTCCTGCTAGCGAGATTCCTTGCTGTCCGGGAGACTGCGAGTTTTTATAGGTAAGCCCTTGGTTATTATCAAGTGTCATTGGATTTACGTGCATTCAGATAAACGACTTTTGGGGGGGTGCGATCTACCCGCTCGCGTCAACGCAGCTTATAAACA
>JBARZF010000830.1:0-9631 GCA_049649675.1 Rivularia sp. (in: cyanobacteria)
GCCCCGGATCAAACCTTTGATGATTGGCGGTTGCTGGGCGTGAGTGCTTATTGTGGCGGGTTGTGGTTGGCAGCCTTGGAAGCGGCGATCGCCATCAGCGAAGTTTTGTTAACTAAGGAAGTACAAATCGAGAATTTAGCGACACAAAAATCCATTTACTCTTCTTGGTTGGAAAAATCTCGTCCTGTTTATCAAGAAAAGCTATGGAACGGTAAATTTTATCGTCTTGATAGTGAAAGCGGTTCTGATGTGGTAATGGCGGATCAACTATGCGGGCAATTCTACGCTCGTTTATTGCAGCTACCGGATATTGTACCTCCAGAGTGCGCGATTTCAGCTTTAGATACCGTTTATGATGCTTGTTTTCTTAAATTCAACGACGGTAAACTTGGTGCTGCTAATGGTTTGCGTGCCGATGGCTCTCCCGAAAACCCTAGGGCGACTCATCCTTTAGAAGTATGGACGGGAATCAACTTTGGAATCGCCGCTTTTCTAGTACAAATGGGAAAGAGATCGGAAGCATTTAAGTTAACAGAAGCTGTAGTAAATCAAATTTATGACAACGGCTTACAGTTCCGTACCCCCGAAGCCATTACCGCCGTTGGAACCTTCCGTGCCTGCGTTTACCTTAGAGCGATGGCTATTTGGGCGATTTATTTAACAATCGAAAAGCAAGAAATAAGCCTATAGCCAAAGAGGTTAAAGGTATTTAATTTCCTCGCAACAAATAGAACTGACACATCTCGATCAAATCCTCAAATACTTGTGAGGTAAGGGTTACAAAATGTGTTAGTTAGGAGAGGTAATAGGGTAGAGGGGAAGAGGGGGTAGAATTTTATTGGTAACTGGTAACTGGTAACTGGTAACTGGTAACTGGTAACTGGTAACTGGTAACTATTCCCTATCCCCTAGTTCAAAAAATTAAATCTTTATTTTTAAAATGCAAATGATATTAGCTCTAATTATAATCACAGCTAATCAGTTGCAATATATGTTCGCAATGAACAAGTTTTATGTCAATCAATTTTCTTTTTATAAAGATTTATTGTTTAAAAAATACTAATTATGCCGTTTATGTGACAAGCTTTTATCCTAAAAGTATCTAATTGTAAATTATTGACTTCTTAGAAATTGTACTGAAACATACATATTTTTTTTGCTTAAAACAATAAACACCAATTGAGGTAAAATTAAAACTTCGATAAAGTATAAGATGTTTATTGACGGTAGGGGCTAAAAATTAATAAGAATGCATTTAATTGTAATTAATGCTCTGTT
Organism: Rivularia sp. (in: cyanobacteria); assembly: GCA_049649675.1. GTDB lineage: Bacteria > Cyanobacteriota > Cyanobacteriia > Cyanobacteriales > Nostocaceae > Rivularia. The sequence continues at coordinate 1,279 of JBARZF010000830.1, forward strand.
AGAATAAAAAATTGGGTTTAGCTAGGTAAATGTTTTATTTTCAAATTTCACTGTACGAAAAGCCACTAAATATTTATAAAATAAAAATGAAAGAATAACTGGTAATTATTAATACGGGTGCAAAGAAGGAATAAGTGGTCAACAATTAGGATAAAACCCTATATTGAAAGTATTTAGAGCTTATTTTAAACTACCGCTGCAAGTTTTAACTAAAGTCAATAAAGTTACTTTAATTAGAGATTAAACGATGGACTCGTACCCAGGTTTGGGAGTTCAGAAAGCGGATAATGATACAGCAAATACTCCGTTATTAACTGCTTCCGAAGCTATTTACGAGCTTTGGAAGCAGGTTATTGGTGATACTAATTTCCCATCTGAGTTTAAAGAAGCTTGGATCGGTCGTAAGTTTGAATTAGGTGATGAACTAACTCAGTACAATTGCGCCGCACACTCATCTGTTAGCGGTGGTGTTGTTTACTTGGTTTGTCAAGGTAAAGTCCGATTGTTAGGGTTTGATGAATTTTTGGGCAAGGAAGTTTCCATTCAACTGCTTCATCCAAATCATTTTTTTGGAGGAGATGATGCATTTTGTGATCGATTTCAAGAATATCGAGCTGTGGCATCTAGTAGTGGAATGCTTTTGCAAATTTCTTTACAGCATCTTGATATTTGGTTGCAGCGCTACCCTGCTTTGTTGGATTATTTTTCACAAATTACTCAAGAGCGCCAAAAGTTAATTTTTTTGAAGACGCTGACACAATTGCGTTCGGCTAAGTTCTATCTATCGCAAAATACTCCTAAATCAAAAAAATTACTTGCTTATTTTCTCAACATTAAGATTAATGCGGGTTTTCTTTTGACAGCGGCGACGCCAGAAGGGCGTTTTTGGCTTGTCAGCGGCGAGATAAGCAGCATTTCTGGTCAAAATCGACCCCCTACAGTAGGGGAAAGTTGGGGATATCCCAATCCAATCCCAGCGGATTTTATATCTCAAACCGATTTATCGCTGTTTTATCTACCGAAACAACACTTTGATTGTGTTGCGGAGATTGTACCGGAGTTAAAAACTGTTGAAGTTGGTTGTCGCTTTGCGCTCAAGGATGATCGAATCGAAGAAGATTACAATGTTGAGTCGAAATTACAGCCTGTTGCCCCCGATAGGGAATTAATTTCTGGGCAGCTGCAATTCGATCGTCAACATCCCCCTCGACGCTGGTTTGGGAATTATCCTTTTGTTCAACAACAAAGTTCCTCAGATTGTGGTGCGGCAAGTCTGGCAGCAATCTGTCAATACTGGGGTAAACGTTTTAATTTAAATACTCTGCGTTCTATTGCACACATAAACTCTATGGGTGCGGAGTTTAGCGATTTAATAAATGCGGCTGAAAGCTTGGGATATCAGGCATTAGGAGTAAGAGCTTCCCTAAATGAATTGGAGTCGCAACCATTACCTTTGATAGCACATTACCAGGGAAATCACTATATAGTTGTATGGCGGCTCAAGGATAAGTCTGTATTTATTTCAGATCCAGCTATAGGTAAAAGATGGGTTCCTCGTGAGGAATTTGAAGCAAATTTTACAGGATATGCTTTACTTTTATCTCCCACTGAGAATTTCTATAGTAGAAAGAATGAATTTATTTCTTTTGAAAGATTCTATCAGTTTTTTGCAAATAATCGACTTTTATTAGCCAAATTAATTGTGGTTTCCATACTGCTACCTATTTTAGGTGTAGTTCCAGCAATACTAGCCCAAACCGTAATAGATGCAGTTACCACGGCTAAAAATTTGGATTCGATAAATATTTTTGGCTTCGGTTTTCTTGTATTTGGGTTTGCCCGTATCGCTTTAACCGCAGTGCGTCAGCATCTTAAGGACTATTTGTCTAACCGCTTAGATATAACCCTAACAGGCGATTTTGTGAGTCGTACCCTGGAATTACCATTATCTTTTTTTGCATCCCGCACAGTAGGAGATATTCTGGGGCAAATTCAAGAAAACTCCAAAATTCACCGCTTTTTAACTCGTCAAGCTATAACTACCATTTTGGATGGGTTAATGACGCTTGTCTATTTTGGGCTGATGGCTTATTACAGTTGGCAACTTACTTTGGTGGTGCTAGGTTTTATTCTACCGATGATGTGTTTGAGTGCGGTAGTTAGTCTATTTGTCAAAAAAATTGGGCGACAATATGCTTTTGATTTTAAAGCACAGAACTCCGTAATAGTAGAAATTGTTAGCGGCATTAAGACAATCAAAACTGAAAAAGCCGAAAATTCTTTGCAAGAGCGCTGGGAAGAACATTTTACCCAAATGATCGAAACGCGATCGTCAGGTCAAAAGTTAACTAATGGTTTGCAGTTCGTAAGTAGTTTGATTAATCACATCGGCAGTACGACAGTGTTGTGGTATGGCACCCAGATGGCGATCGGTTCTCAAATCTCTATAGGCGAATTTATTGCTTTCAATATGCTTATGGGCAATACGATAAACCCGATGTTGGCATTGGTAAAGCTGTGGGATGAATTTCCGGAGATAATAACTTCTGTTGAAAAACTTGATGATGTTTTAGCTACCGAGAGCGAAGAAAAAACACAAAAAGCTTTAACCGTATTACCTCCGATTCGCGGTGAAGTGCATTTTGAGAATGTAAGTTTTAGCGAATTAGGCATAGGAACAGGACTTACTGAAGAGAGTTCGCAACAGGGGGATATTTTGCAAAATATTTCTTTTCGCGTCAAGCCCGGACAAACCATCGCTATTGTAGGAGGCAATAATTGCGGTAAAAGAGCTTTAGTTAAGTTGCTTGCTGGCTTATACCGTGCCGATGGCGGACGCATTCTGATTGATGGACATGATATTACCCAAGTGTCTCCTTATTCTCTGAGAAGACAATTGGGTGTAATACCGCAAGAATTCTTCCTGTTTTCAGGAACAATCCTAGAAAATATCACTTTGTACAATCAAGAATTTAGCCTCGAACAAGTTCAAGCTGCTGCCAAACTCGCGGGAGCGCACGCTTTTATCGAGGCACTGCCTTTAGGCTACAGCACTATCGTTAGAGGAGGAATAAAGCTAAATGCTAAACAGCAGCAAAAATTAGCTATTGCTAGGGCTTTAGTTAAAAATCCTCGTATTTTGATCGTTGATGAAGCTAGTAATTCTGTTGATTCGCTTTCTGAATATAAGTTTCAACAAAAATTAGCTTGCTTCGATAGTGCTTTTATTGATACTGCACATCGCACTACTTTTATTGTTACTCCCAGTCTTAGTAGCATCAAAGATGCCGATACTACTTTAGTTTTTGACCGAGGTGTTTTAGTAGAACAAGGAACTCATGAAGAATTAATGACAAAAAGTAAGATTTATCCAAGCTTAATACAGCAGCAACTGAATATGTAATCCTACTAATCTAAATTATTCGGTTTGAATAATAAATGCAAAAGTTTTGCAAAAAAACGCTGATGAATGAGTCAGTGAAAATATCGTTTATCTATAAATATGTGAAATTAACTTAATTTTCAAAATCTAAATACATGAGATTTACACTTTCATCTTAGTTTTTTTATCATGGTATATGAAGTTTTCTTATTTAATTCTATTTAAAATACCAAATAAGTGTATCCATTGCAACTGATTATCCGATTAATTTACAATCAAGTTAAATCAACTTCATCATAAGTTTAAAAAACTTTGAACGGTATTCATGTATGTAAACTCTTTACATACAAAGGATTTTGGCTAATTCTTAGTAATACAAAAACTTGGGATTAGCTTTAAAATATTTACTTAATTAATTAGTTTGTAGCGTTTACAATGCTATGTATATTCTCTTATTATAGATATATGATATATAAATATTAAAGCAGAAGATATTGAAAGGCTATTACAATTACAGCTATAAAAACAATAAGAATAGGGGGTGTAACCCCTCACTAAATAATTAATGAAGGACAAAAATTAAAGTTGCACAATACTTAAGTATTCGTATAATTATATTAAGTAGATTTAATGTAATAAACCGCTATAGAAGACAGATGACATTTAAGACAAAAAATAGTATAAGTACTAATGTAGTTATTAACGATTAAAGATGAAGAAATTTTGTTTGCTATACTAAAAATAAGAGATTTCACATAAATACTCCTAAGATAAAAAAGTTTTTATTTATACAAATAATTATTAGGGTCAAGTAATTAAATTAGGAGTTTAGGAAATTAGAAAAAGGCTCTTGTTGCTTCTACCAAATGCGAAACGTAGATTTTTTATTACCAGTCATCTTACATTTATCTAAGTAAATTTTGGAAGCATGGTAGTACTCTTGCTAACTTGCTGTCACTGAAATTTGTTTATATTGGCAGTCGCAACCATCCCTTCCTCGAAAAGGAAAGCCGGATTTTTGTTTTAAGGTTCAATTAATGAAAAGGATCGTCAGGTTAAATGCAGTCGAAAATATATGCCCAGAAGGCATTTTAGGGATGAATCAGCATAATTTGCATCCCAATGAAAGTTTATCTCCCCAGAAGTTAATAATCTGTGGGGTGAGTTTAGCATCACCCATCTTAGCTTTTCCTAATACGTTAAATATCAATAATCGTAATATCTTATTTTGGCTGAAGGCGGCTCCTTGGAATATACGATTCAATAGTTTATTGTCAATTAAATTATTAAATCAGCTTCAGGAGGTACTTTCTTTTTTAGTTTTATGGGTTAGCATCACTGTTGTGGTAATTTTTGGAATGGGAGGAAGAATAAAAGTTAGAGAATATGCTCCCGACTTTTTTAGAGAAGCACAATTGTACTTAGTAAAAGTCCGCAATCGTATGAAGTCTGAAGTGTTTCATAGAGTTGCAACACAGTTCATGTGTGAGAAAGTCGTTTATACCTACAAAGATACGAAAACTGTACAAGAATTAGCACAGAGTTATCAAATGGAATTGCTATGGGAGGGCAAAAAGTAATTAATTACATGGCTAATAACAAGCAAACTGTCTTATTCAAAGTAAATAGCACAGTTGATGCATTCATTATAAGTCACCACCATGCGGTTAGGATGCTCCTTTAATAACTCAAAACAGTTTCCGATTATCTCAGACAAGTAAACGTAACACCGGCTAATCTAAATTATTCTAGATAACCAACACCATGAATCAAGATCCAATAGGCATTAGTAGCAGTTTAGATAAGACAATACATTCAGAAAAATTCGACCAAGTAGTTGAAGCAATTCTAGCAGGCAAGTATTCTTGGGCTTGTGTTTTAATGCTTCGCTTTGCTGGCTACAATCCTCTACATTACATTCCCTATCGTACTTACAACAGATTGATAAAAGAACATTCTCCAAAGAAATCCAAACCGCAGCACAATGAAAATATAAAAATAGCCAAGCAGAGTTCTAACCGAAGAAAAGATAGCAATGTCTCACCAAGTTGTTTAAATAAAATCAAAGACTTGGCTTATCTTGAGGTTGCTGGCAAACAGAAGACAGAAATTCGTGGCGGTGCAAATCTTGACAAATGGTTGGAAAGCCAAATCCGGGAGTATCAATCAATAAAGCCCGATTTTAGGCTAGAAGAAAATCTAGATTTTCCGCTTAATTTTTGCGACTTTAATTAATGCTTGGGCAATTTCGGGAAAATACTATCGTTATTCCCAAGTCTTATTTACGCCTGTCATAATTTTTTGCATCTACCATGACAGGTTTGACTATTATCTATGAAATGTTTACAAAAGCGATGTACTTTGCTCCATAAAATTATTGTAGCTTAAATGTTTTTTGTAGGTTCTATATTATAGCATTGATTAAAAAAAAATTAAACAATAAATATCAATAAATCGATAAAATAAGGTTTTTATTTTATGGAACTTACGCAACTGCAACAAAGCACGTAGTGTGCTGCTTGCTCATTATGGCAGCAAGTTCATAAATTATTAGTCCAGCTTGGCTGTTTGTGTAATATAGATAAGCAGGCTGTCGCCGATTTCATAGAACTATATCATCTTTTTTCAAGCAGTTTATAGGTTATTACTAATCTACTACTAAGTAAGTCGGCAAAAATTAATACCGCTACATAATATAACAAAATGTCAAAATAGCTTCAACTACTTCTTTTTTATGATTCTTACTTATGCAAAACCCCCCCAATCCGCCATTAATTTAGCAGGAGCCTTGCCAAAGTCTTAAGAATTACGGTTTTCAATAGCAACCTATGTATAATCATATTTTGCTATAGCTTATTTATAATTTGCAACAAATAAGAACTCCGGTTTTATTTAAATGCATTTGTTAAGGGTTGAAAATACGATTAATAACATTTTATAGATAATTATTATAGTATCTTAGGGTAGATATTCAACCAAACATCTATTACATATATATTTTTTAAATTAAATAATTACATATTAATTCATCATTACTTTGAAATAAATATGCCAAAATGGCAAATAGAATTATCTTTTATACATTAAATTATAAATAGCAACAATAAAGGTGATTGAGTGAGAAGTTTATTTGCGAGGTAAAAGACTATGATTAATTATTAAAATAACAATCATTAATTTGATTGAGCAGGCAATCTAAAAATGAAATGGGGCATATAACTTATTGGCTAATATCTATATTTGATCGTTGCTAATGGTGGTTCTTTTTTCAAGGAAGTTCAAAGGAATAAACTAGAGCGGTGAATTTCCCCAATTTAGTTTATTTAAGCTTTTACCTCCCCCTAACAAACATAAAAGCTACTCTAAAACTTCCTTCAACTAAAGCTAATAAAAATCAAAATTATTAGTAATAGTGAAAATCGAATAAGTAACGATTAAGAAAATATCGCTAATATCTATGATAAACCGCACCTAAAGTTAAATATACTAATCCCAGGTATTTAAGCGGATTATCGTCCTGAAATTTACTAATAATTTATACTCTCACTGACTGGAAGCTAAGAACATAACTAGCTTCCAGTTTTTTTGCTTCTTATCTAGATATACGATCAACTTTTAATTATTTATTGTTATAGACATCTAAAAAATTTTCAGTATTTTCTACAATTGATATTTTTTGATTTTAAGATACAAACTTGAGAGAAGGTATTAATCGGGGCAATTAATGAATTGTTGTAGGAGATATTTGATAAAATGAAGCATCTAATACAGGATTTGCAGTAATTATAAGGTAATCTACTTATTTTTGATTATCGAATCTACTGTAACTCAAATCAATATTCATATTCATAAAAATATTAAACTGCCAGAGTGATTTTACCTAAATATTGAAATAAATATATTTCAGTAAGCACAAGAGTATAAATTTTATGTCACAGCAAGTTATTTTTCTAACATTCACCTATGAATAACCAATTAAAAATAGTTATGGAGCCTGATGAAATTATTAACTTCCTTAAAACGGAAATAAAGTTAAAAGAGATATGTACCAGGGTTTTATATCAAAGAATTATTGAGAAAACCGCACTTCAAAAAGGTATAAATGTTACTACAGAAGAAATTGAGATTGAAGCAAACCGTCAGCGTAGAGAAAAGCGTTTAGAAAAAGCTAGCGACACAGTTAGATGGTTAGAGCAGCAAATGTTGACTCCGTTAGATTGGGAAGTAGGGATTCGCAACCTTTTGCTCAAACAAAAGCTAGCTTTAACACTATTCGGCAAGGAAGTAGAACAGTTTTTTATTCAAAACCGCTCGAAATTTGAACAAGTTGTTTTATACCAATTTATTGTAGACGACGAAAAACTGGCTCAAGAATTGTATTATCAGATTGAAGAAGGTGAAATCAGCTTTTATCAAGCAGCTCGTGTTCATGATATTGATCAAAGTCGTAGATATAAATGCGGCTACGAGGGAAAAGTTTATCGATGGGCTGTTATGCCAGAAATAGCACCTCTAGTATTTAGCGCATCTCCTAAACAATTGGTAGGTCCGATAAAAACTGAAAATGGGTATCATTTATTTATAGTTGAAGATTATATACCCGCAGAATTAACGCCCAAGCGATATCAAGAAATTATTGATAATATGTTTCAACAATGGTTGAATGTTGAATTTGACTACATATACTGCAACTTTGAACTTAGTAGCTCTTCAGGCATATGATAGTTGATTTGTAATCAAACAACCATTAGTTGCTTGGTAAGAGTAGCGAGTAGAAAGTACGGAGTAGGGAATGTGCTTGCATAATAGGTAAAAATTTTGAGACTTACTGTGAAAGCACCCCTCCTTTTCCTGTTTCCCCCAACCCTACCCTTTACTTTCGTATCCTAAAGCCTGCCAAAAATGAGATTTAATGAAGTCACTACCTTAACATTGTAAACCTACTATAAAGATTTTTACTTAACCGCAAAA
>JBARZF010000831.1:0-2236 GCA_049649675.1 Rivularia sp. (in: cyanobacteria)
GTAGAAAAAAATGTACCGTTAATCACAACTCTTGCTTTTTGAGTTGATGTATTATTACTTACGGCATCTTGCCAAAATTGCGAAAGCGATTTTTTGCTTATTTTACTTGCAGGAATCTTAAATACAGTACCAGTTAAGTTGTCTATTTTCGCTTGTGTAGTTTGAATTACAGTTATATATTCTTTTTTGCTACTTTGGCGATTTTTATAGTAGACTTTTACTCCAGAGGCTTTTAATATTGGTTGAAAGCCGCAAGTTGCTGGTATCGCTTTTGCCGGATAATCTATACTGGTGAAAGTCAAGTTAATAGCAATGCTTAGGATATATATTTTCTGGAGTTTGATTACTTGTTTATACATTTTGTTCGGGAATAATAGACAAAGATTTTAAAAGTATTTGTCAGTAAATTAAGTTTTTTGCCGAACAAAGTCAAAAGTACTCATATATATACGATAAAAATACCTAAGCCAATAGTGAGAAATATTCCGGTTAGTTAATCCAGATACTGGAAAAATATGACAGATTGTGTCCGAAACGTGTAGTTTTGTACGTTTGGTAACTAAATGTGTCAATTCGTATCTTTTCTTGCATTTCCCGGTTTAAGGACAAATTCTTAAGCAAATCTATTTATAGAGGGAAATTGCTATTAAAGGCTTTATGTGAATGCCGCTTCTAAGCATTTTTGCTGCATTCAAGTAAAATAGCGACCAAAAACAGGTTTTCGTCAATCGATTTTAGATTTTGGATTTACGATTTTGGATTGTCCCCATAGATAAATCTGGGGCTTGAGAATGTAGGGGATTTACGCTTTAAGATTTGTGTAACCTTCTAGTTAAAGCTAAGGGTTTGAAACCCAAAATCCCTGCATCTGGTGCAGGAAAGTTTAGGGGGAAGAAAATCTACACCCCGCGAGCTTTCCGCAAAATCTAAAATCTAAAATCTAAAATTGCTTCAGTCACAAATATTTCTGCTAAATCCGATCCCATCCCAGCACAGTACAAGGCGCAACGAGGCTATATAAATAATGTTAAGTTTATCAATTAATCATTCTCAACAATCTCAACAACTAAACGATCAAAAGGGCTGGGAAATTATAGAAACAAGCTTTAACCCGAAGGAATTACATCACAAGGAAACAGTTTTTACTCTTAGTAATGGTTATTTGGGAGTGCGGGGTAGTTTTGAGGAAGGGTACATTCACGAGCATTCCGGAACAATTATTAATGGGGTTTACGATGATGTGGCGATCGCTGCAACTGAAATTGTAAATTGTCCTAACTGGCTACCTTTAACTATTAAAGTGGCTGGTGAAACTTTTCGTATGGATAAGGGTGAGATACTCGAATACAAGCGCACTCTTGATATGCGTTTGGGTATTTTAACCCGCGATGTTCGTTGGAAGTCGCCATCGGGATATACTTTCGATTTACATTTTGAGCGGTTTGTTTCTTTAGCAAGTCAGCATTTTTTAGCGATTCATTGTGAAATAACTTCCTTAGATTATGCGGGTGAAATCGAAGTCAGTGCTGGCTTTGAGGCTGAACCCCATACTTTAGGAATCGAGCATTGGCAGACTGTTAAAGAAGGCGGTACGGATAAAATCATTTGGCTGCACGGTAAAACTTTGCACTCAGAAATTGAATTGGGTATGGCTGCAAAGTTGATGGTAGAAAATGAAGCGGATAACTTTGCTCGTGAATTTGAATGCAGTTCCCAGCTGACGAAACACTTCCAGATACAGCCTGGAGAAACGGTAAGTGTAGAAAAGATTGTCACGGTTTACACTTCGCGTGAAACATCGACTCCAGCAGAAATCGCCTTAATTGATTTGGTGGAAGCACCCAGCTACAGCACTTTGTTAGCAACTCACATTGCAGCATGGGAAAGAGTATGGCGAACTAGCGATGTGATTATTGAAGGTGATGAAAAAGCGCAGTTAAGCGTTCGTTACAATATCTTTCAAATCTTAGCTGCAACACCGCGTCACGACGATAAAGTCAGTATTCCTCCCAAAACTCTTTCCGGTTTTGAATATCGCGGACATATATTTTGGGATACGGAAATTTTTCTTCTGCCCCTACTTACCTTTACTCAACCAGCATTAGCTCGCAATCTGCTCAACTACCGCTACCATACTTTACCGGGAGCAAGACGCAAAGCCGAGAAACTTGGTTACAAAGGAGCAATGTTTGCTTGGGAAAGTGCCGCCACCGGCGACGAAGTAACTCCTTCATGG
>JBARZF010000832.1:0-2275 GCA_049649675.1 Rivularia sp. (in: cyanobacteria)
AATAAAAAAAAGCAGTTTAGTCAAAAGTCCCTAGGGCGTAGGGCTTCAAAGCTCGGTCAATGTTCTCATAGAGGAGTCGCCGAGAAGCCTACACTTACTCGTCAGAGAAGTGCAGGTGCGTCACAAACGTCGTGCTGAAAGTGGCTACGACGTTTTTATTTTGACTTGAGAAACGACATGAATAAAATTAAAAGTTAGTTATTACTATCGCAGTCCAAGCCGGAAAGCTTGCTAGTACCGCTGGGCGTTCGTAAGAAGTAAGAAGTAAAAAGTAAAAAGTAGAGCTAGTAAGAATTTTAACCTTTTTAAATGGGTGCTTTATTTCCGCCGTGGTGTACTAGTCATTCTACCCCTCTCCCCAATACCTAAATCCGTAACATAACTAAACAAGCCAGGAACCACACTTTTATCTAATAAGACACAAAGATAAAGCATCTCCCGCTTATTAAATAATATGATGATTCGGCTATTGTTAGCAGATGATCAACCGCTATTTCGCCAGGGATTAGCGTCTTTACTTTCGTTAGAGGAAGATATTGAAATTGTCGGGGAAGCCAATCACGGTAATGAAGCTATTTCTCTTACCCAACAATTGCAGCCCGACGTAATTCTCATGGATGTGCGGATGCCTGTTTGCGATGGAGTGGCAGCAACCCGCGAGATTCATCAAAAGTTCCCTTGGATAAAAATTTTAATGCTGACGACTTTCGATGAAGATGAATATATTTGGCAATCTTTACAAGCTGGGGCACTGGGTTATCTGCTCAAAAACACTCCCGCACCTCAATTAGCCGCTGCAATTCACGCCATACATCAAGGACATTCTCAACTAGGGCCAACTATTGCACCCAAAGTCTTTGCCCAATTACGCCCGCCAATTCCAGCTAAAGTAAACGATATTCAAGAAAAATTAACCGAAAGGGAATTAGAAGTATTAACTTTGATATCCCAAGGAAAAAGCAATCGAGAAATTTCTAAAATCTTATATCTCAGCGAAGGAACTGTAAAAAACTACGTTACCCAAATTTTAGGGCGACTCGGGTTAAGAGATAGAACCCAAGCCGCCCTGTGGGCTAAAGAGAATTTAGTAATTTAGCAATTTAGGTGTTAGTTGTTGGTTGATAGTTGATAGTTGTTAGTTGTTAGTTGATAGTTTAGACTCGTTCCCAGCCTCCAGGCTGGGAATGCTTATCTAAAGGCTCTGCCTTTCTTCCAGTTATAGAAGGCAGAGCCTTCTGTTATGGATTCCCAGCAGTACGGCTAGGAACCAGTAAAAACTCCTAACCACTATCAACTAACCACTAACTCCTAACCTACATCATTCCCATTCCACCCATTCCTGGCATACCCATGCCGCCCATGCCGCCCATGCCGCCCATACCGCCCATGCCGCCCATGTCGGGGGCACCACCAGCACCAGCTTTAGGATCTGGTTTTTCTACTACCAAAGCTTCGGTAGTTATTACCATTCCGGCGATGGAACCGGCATTTTGTAAGGAGGAACGGACTACTTTTGCAGGATCGATAATTCCAGCAGCAATTAAGTCTTCAAATTCGCCGGTAGCTGCGTTGTAACCAATGTTGAATTCACTGTCTCGAACTTTGGATACAATTACCGAACCTTCTACACCGGCGTTATCGGCGATTTGACGTAATGGTGCTTCTAAAGCTCGTGCTACTATATCGGCACCAATTTTTTCTTCGCCTTTGAGACTATTCTTGATTTCTGCTATTTTTTTAGTCAGGTGAATCAAGGTAGTACCGCCACCGGGAACGATGCCTTCTTCTACTGCTGCTTTAGTAGCGTTTAATGCATCTTCAATCCGTAATTTACGGTCTTGTAATTCGGTTTCGGTTGCCGCACCAACTTTAATTACAGCTACACCACCAGCTAGTTTGGCGATGCGTTCTTGTAATTTTTCTGTATCGTATTCGGAGTCGGTTTCTGCAAGCTGTTTGCGAATTTGACCGATGCGCTTTTCGACATCGGCTTTCATTTCGCCAGCAGAAACGATAGTGGTGTTTTCTTTGTCAATCTGGATTTTGCGAGCGGTTCCTAACATTTCTTCGGTTGCGGTATCCAAACTCAAACCGATTTCCTCGGAAATCATTTGTCCGCCGGTAAGAATCGCAATGTCTTGCAGCATTGCTTTACGACGTTCGCCGAAACCAGGAGCTTTGATAGCAGCAATTCCCAACACACCTCTGGCTTTATTAACAACCAAAGTTGCTAGGGCTTCGCCTTCAATATCTTCAGCGATAACTAATAAAGGTT
>JBARZF010000833.1:0-6123 GCA_049649675.1 Rivularia sp. (in: cyanobacteria)
TGCGGATAAATATTGCGATCAAAATGTAGAATCTCTCAAATACCGATAATACAATGTTGGGTTACGGCGCATCTTAATTTTTCGTAAGCAATGAATATATTCGTGCGCCTAACCCAACCTACATACTTCGTGAAAAATGGCTCGTTTATAAATTTTAATAAAACTCTGTAAGCTTTATATGTTACATTTTACAAGTCTCGACGCGAGAATTTCTTTTATTTCACTTATAACAATTACAATAAAGAATCCCCCGACCGCCGGGAGGTGTCCTTCGGGGGCTAGTATGGAAAAATTTATGTCGTTATATGAAAGCCATTTATAATACAATTCTATTTTTTCCTCTTTCCACAACAGCCATCCTTCTTCTTTTTTTCTCTTCTCGATTTTACACCAACCGACGCGATCGCCAAACTTTTCTGTGTCTTTACCGACGCTTTCCCAAATGCGCTTTTGCACGCTGAAGCCAAAGCGTGCATTGCTATACTTTACCCAAAGTTGGTCAATGGTGCGTAAGTCAGTGCAAGGAAATTTTTTAATGGAGTCGCTATCTAACCAGCCTTCTTTTTCTCTACCAGCACACTTGAGCATAACTGTGAGAGTTTCCTCATCCGCTTCCTTCCAGTTTCCAGCTTTGAGCAAATCCCGCAATCGCGTATAATCAACTCCTGTTTCTGAACTTAGGTCATCTTCCTCTATCTGTGGTGGAGTTATTGGTTTGGGTTTTGGTTGCTCTGGTAATGGTTTTGGTGTGGGTTGCGATTGTTGTTTTACTGGTTCTTCTACGAGTTGGGAGCGCGAATATTTTTGACAAAATGCTTTTAACTGAGGATTTCCTGGATTACCATATTCTGGATTACATACAGTCTCTACCAGTTCTGGTAATTTATTGTAGGTTTCAGCCCATGTAACCACTTTAAATACGACTTCAGAATGATTTTCACCTGTAGCGATTTCATGTAAATTTTTATTCAACCCAAAGCTGAGCATTTGCTGAAGGGCTATGTATGTCGGAAAGGCGCTTAAAAGAGCTTTACAGAAATTATGGCGCTGTTTACCATCCTCAAACTGCATTTTTAGTAAATCAGTATATATTTGCTAACAATATACTATTATTACCAAAATCAACTTAAGTATTCCTGATTAAATTACTATTTAAGTGATATTTTCCACAATTCTCAGTTAGCCTTCACAATTGCTTTGGAATAAATTTTCTTACTGCAAAGTAATGATGGAAATCGGGTAACGGCGATCGCCCTATGGGAAAGTCAGGAAAATGTAGCGGCATTGCGCGATAATCAAGAATTCAAAGACTTACATAATCAGGAATTTTTTGAAGCAATAGAATCAGTTGAACCTCGTTTTTATACAACAGTAATTGAAGTGCAACCAAGTTCTGAATTTAAAAAAACGGGCAAGATGCCCGTAACAAATGATTCTGCTTTTTTATTAAACTTAAATTGGAAAATCCATACCGCTACTAGAAGAATCAAACAGTTCGTTGTAGGTATTCATTGCTGATTCTCCGAAATCTTCTGTTAAAGGCATAAACATTCCAGCCATTTTGCCCAACATCGAATCTACTAGGCTGTCGGTAGCATTTTTGACTCCTGCACCATAGCTCATTGTGGCATTGAAGTCATCAAGAAATTCGTCAGCACCAGCGGCTGATTTGTCAATTACAACAGACCAATTACCGTTACCAATCACAATACTGTTATCGGTATATACCCAGTTACCGTTACCAATTACGGTGTTATTGTTACCGAAGTTAAAGTTACCGTTACCAATAGTCGAGTTATTATCACCAAACGCCCAGTTACCATTACCAAGAGTTGAGTTATTGTCGCTATCTTCCCAATGCCAGTTACCGTTACCAAGGGTGTTGTTATTATCACTAAAATCTAAGTGCCAGTTACCATTACCAACAGTTGAGTTTTTAGTAGCACCATCCCAATTCCAGTTACCGTTACCGATAGTAGCGTTGAAGTTTCCGTAGTCTCGGTTAGCGTTACCAATTACGGCGTTGTCGCTGCCATCATCAATGTTGCCGTTACCGAGGGGAATTTCGCCTTCAGGGGTACTAAATACACTTTCGGTACCGTTGAAGGGTAAAAGTCCATCAAGAGCAGCTTCAATGATATCTAGATTTTCTTCTATCTTTCCATCCGCAGACAATGAGTTATCTTCGTCACCAAACGGGCTATCTTCACCCATCAATTGCTCGAAAGAATTGCTACTATTATTGCTGAACATATCGTTTCGGAACAGCGTTAATAAGTCGTTAGATGTTTTCAGTGGCGTTTCGTTACCCATCGCAAATCCGGGATAGGTAGTATCAGAAGCAAATCTTGTCAGAGTATCGTAGACTTTTCTTAAACTTTCTGAGGGTGATGAGGAAGGCATACCACTATTTTCTGTGCCACCTTCAGCGCCGCCATTCATGAATGATAAGCTATCACCAAGCATGAAACTTGTGACATCAAAGGATGATTCGGATGACATACCGTCTTGCCCTGCAACCGCATCCTCTCCACCTGCAAACGGATTTTCACCGCCACCAGCACCACCTGCAAATGGATTTTCACCGCCGCCAGCACCACCTGCAAACGGATTTTCACCGCCACCAGCACCACCTGCAAACGGATTTTCACCCGTAGTATTGTCGTTTACTTCAGCTTCCGAAGAAGAATTTTCACCTTCGTAACCTGGAGGTAAAGGAAATTGCCCTTCACCAAACGGGTTTTTACCATCAGAAAATGGTTTTTCCTTATCCGATTCGCCATCACTTTCATCTAAAGGAAATTTTTCGCGCAGTTTATCGAATATAGAATCAACTTTATTAAAGACATCCGTCTTTGCTTCTGATGTAAATTGCTCATAAGTGGTGTCATCACCCATTATCGATTGATTGTTACCGATGATTAAATTTTCATCAACAGTATCAACAGCATCGGTACTGCCAAAATCCCAATTCCAATTTTCGCTGTTATCTTCGGGCTGAGTATTTTCGCTATCGTCTAATACTTTATAGGCAACAACATCATCAGTTTTATTCGTCGAGTTTAAATCAGAACTTTCCATTGATAATTATTCTCCTAGAAATAGAAATTTACTTTGATAAACAATAAAACGAACATTTTTGCATGATGTAGAGACGTAGCAGTGCTACGTCTCCATACAGCACTGCTACGTCTCCAGCACTGATTTAAACTGCCGAATCACTATCAACAGCAAATATTTCGGTTATTTGAGTAAAAGAATTACCTTCACCAGCAAAGGGATTACCTTCACCAATAAAAGGATTACCTTCACTGAATGGGTTGCCGCTACCACCAGTAAAGTCAACGTCTGAAAATTCCTCTATGAAAGCTTCGGCATTAGATGTACCGAGTTGGGAGAAACTAGAAGCTAAGTCTGAAAACTGACTAAGGTTGGTAATCGAACTATCTTCAGGTAATTCGATATCAGATTCAGAAAGAGTGTTTAAGAAGTTGGTAAATGGTGCCAATTCATCTCCTTGTGTATCTGTACTAGCTTCACTAGTTTCAAAATTATTGAATAATTCACTAAAGCCTTCGTACTGAGCCTTGCCAGCCTCTAGGTTATCTGAGAAAGATTCTGATAAATTGTCGAAATCAGCAAACAGATTGTCGCTATCTATATCGGTATTGACATCACCAAAGGGGTTTTCGCCAATTATCATCGGCTCATCTGTGTCATTCGAGTCATTTCTGTAGGAATCATAACCACCCATGATTGGGTTATCTGTGTCATCCGAATCATCTTCTTCAGACTTTTCCTCACTACCAAGCGGTGAGAATTCAAATGGGTTGCCGCCAAATGGATTACCGTCGTCAGAGGGAGCGCCACCACCAGAAGGAGCGCCGCCACTAGGTGCTTGAGAAAACGGGTTTAAATTTCCTGGCTGCTTACCTTCCTTAAAATCGTCGCTATTGAAGTAGTTATCAAGGTTGATACTCAATTGCTCGAAAGGTGACATGAAGCCACTGGCACCCATTAGATTTTCAGTAGCGTTTTGATTAGTATCTTCTGCCATTTACTATGAATCCTCTAAATTTAGAAACAACAAGTTGCTCTTTTTTAAACGCATCAACAAAAAAAATAAAGTGGTTGATGCTTTTCATATAGAATTTGGAAAATTTTTCTCTTCAACCAGCATTAAATAGCTATCTAATCTAGTTTCCTTCGCGAAAAATCTTTGTACGGTTGTTTGTGTCGTTCAATGGAAATACATTTGTAGTTCTGATGGCTTCCTTAAATTCTTTCCATAGACAAAACTAATTTAAGTCTTTTTGGTGTCACTTTATATGAGATTTTTTTTGTTTAATTTATCAATTCTTTAGAAAAACTCTCTATTTAATAAAATATTAATTCTATATAGATGTACATATATTTAAGTTGATTAAACTGTATTATTTGATGAGGCTAATAAAGTAGTTATAAGTCGCTGTTAAATCAATACTTATCCAGGATAAATCAACCTAGATAGGCTTTACAGCCAAATATGACTATATTCAAATAAATATCACGAATATCAGTTTGATAGTTTTCAACTGTATTTTATTTATTACAAAAAAATATCTACGTAAGAACTAGTAAGCTTATATTTTGTTTTTTATACAGTCAAATGACCCATGTTAGTTATTTGGATAAATCATAAAATTATTAGTTATTTAAGTCAATTAACTAACTTAAGTATGATTGACTTTTAGATGATTTTATTCTAATACGACCAAAGTTAACTTTTGCTGTTATATTTAATCTTCGGTTAATCTAACTAGAGAAGGATTAATTTAATTTGTATCTGTCAATTTATGTGATGGAATACTAATTGCTCGGTTTTCATTGACATTTGCGATCGGAATTTTTTCATAAAAAAAAACGGGCTGTTAAACCCGTATCGCTACTTTTATTAGATAATTTATTTTTTGGAATTAAACTGAAATCAGAAAATCTATACCGCTACCAGAATCAAAAAACTGCTCATTATAAGTATTCAGCGCTGACTCATCAAAATCTTCCGTTAATGGTTGGAAAATCTCACCCATTTTACCCATCACAGAATCAACAAGCATATTAGCACTGCTCTTAACGCCAATTCCCATTGCAATAGTTTCTAATTCACCCAATAAATCTTCACCAATTTCGGCTGATTTATCAACAACAACCGACCAGTTACCGTTACCAATCACGATACTATTATCGGTATAAACTCGATTTCCGTTTCCAATTACTGTATTGTTATTACCGAAATCCCAGTTACCGTTACCAATAGTTGTATTGTTATCTCCAAAGTTCCAATTACCATTGCCAAGAGTTGTATTGTCACTGCTAGAATCCCAATACCAGTTACCGTTACCAACGGTTTTATTATCAGCACTAAAGTCTAAATGCCAGTTACCATTACCAACGGTTACATTGTGAATAGCGTCATCCCAATTCCAGTTGCCGTTACCAATAGTTGCATTTAAATTACCGTAATTCCAATTGGCATTACCGATAACTGCATTTTCACTACCAAAATCTTGATTTCCGTTACCAATTGGAATTTCCCCTTCAGGAGTGCTAAACACATTTTCGTTTCCGTTAAATGGTAACAAACCATCCAAAGCAACATTTAAAATATCAAATGGGATTTCTTCAGCTAAAGTGCCTTCACCAAAAGGATTATATTCACCGCTAGAAAAAGGATTGTCATCACCAACTAATCCTTGAAAAGAGTTTGCGGAATTATTGAAGCTGAACATATCATTACGAAACAGCGTCAACAAGTCATTTGGTGTTTGTAAAGGTGTATCGTTACCTTCCCCAAAAGCACCTGAAGAATTAAGTTTTGCGTTAAATATTAAAAGACTATTTCTGACACCTTTTAAAATTTCACTAGTTGACTGACTGGGTATAGTGCTATAACCTTCATCACCTTCACTAGCGTTGAGAAATGGTAAATCTTCACCAAAAATCATTCCCAACATATCAAAGGATGGTGAAGAATCTCCATTGTTGTTTTCAGCAATAGGATTTTCACCTTCTCCACCAGCGAAGGGATTTTCACCTTCTCCACCAGCGAAAGGATTTTCACCTTCTCCACCAGCGAAAGGATTT
>JBARZF010000834.1:0-2137 GCA_049649675.1 Rivularia sp. (in: cyanobacteria)
TCAGAATTAACCCAATCGGTGGGTGTTCTTCTTTTTCTTAAAAAAGAAAAAAATAGAAAGCAAAGTTTCCAACTAATCCGAATTAACCCAATCGGTGGGGGTTGAAAGATACTATTGCAAAGTCCACAACTCATAATGTTTCCAACTAATCCGAATTAACCCAATCGGTGGGGGAGTTCGTTCAGCAGCCCTTACCCAGCAAGGGTTTCAGGAGCCAAATCGACGCATCTCTGAAAAATGGTATGCATTTCGTCCAAAACTGACCAAAACACCAACCTCAAACCCTTACCTAGCAAGCAATCGACGCATCTCAACGAAATAATAGGCATTTGAGTGATTTGGCGAGATGCGTCGATTTTTATGTTTACTTTATCTCCGTAGTAGAGCTATAAGCTATACCAGATAGTAGTTTGGTGGCTCTTGAGGATGTTCGCTACCAATAGTTAACACTCTGGAAACGGCATCCTCAGAAATCCAATAAAATCGCACGTTGTCTTCGGATGGCTTGACAATTTTCTTTGATTTCTCAAAAAGTTGTCGCATTTCATCCAAATTCAAAAAGCATTCAAATACAGAAAACTGTACTCTTTGCCCATAACCTTCTAAAAAGTTAGATAACTTAGTGCGTCTTTTATCATTGGGAATATCATATACAACAATCACTAACATTTTCAATAGGATTTATAAATACTTAATAAAAATTATATTTTTAAAATCTTTATTTAGCAATAAAACATCCTACTGAATTCTAGAAAATCAAACCAAAACTAATCTGCCCTTAAAAAGGATTCATAAGGATTATCAGATAACAAACAGCGTTTATATCTTCTCACCTGCAATTGAATTGCATGTCGATATGTTACTTGGGAAATTAAATCTGGATGAGAAATTTCTTCATTCATTCGATTTTCAAACTGTTTCAGAAAAACTCTTCTAGCAGTTTGACTTAAATAAACTCCTCCTGTGGTTGCTACCACATCAAAATCTTGTGGTTTAAATAAGGATTTATTAATAATTTTTAACACCAAACTATCAACAATAGGAGAGCGAAATTCTTCCATCAAATCAAAAGCTAAATATGTCTTCTGCTTATCTCCATAGTGAAAATGACCGATATAAGGCGAAAGCCCTTCGGTAATAATAAAACTCAACACATTATTAAACAAAAGTGTATAGCCAAAACTCAATAATGAATTTATCTCATCGGTAGGAGGTTGTCGAAATCTCTGGGAAAAACTAAATTTAGGATTAGTAATTAAATTCCCAAAAGCTGGAAAATATCTAGCAGCAGCAATTCCTTCATAGCCGCGCAAAGTATCCAAGTTATCAACATAATTCAAAGCGTCAATATCTTGATTAATTCCATAAATAGCTTCTTCTACTTTTCCTATTTTGCGTCTGCGATTAAATCGCATTAATAATTGTTTGGAATTTAATAATTTACCTAAAACAACCGCTCTTGATACGCTAAATCGAAATAAGTCATCGTTACGTCTTTCTGCTTGAACTAATTGATTGTCTAAATGAATAGATTTTTCGCTCCATAAGTGACCGTGATATGTACCAGTTTGACTGAGAAATACCACCGGAATTTGTTCTTTTAAACAAGCTTGAATTACTGGAGTTGATAATTGAATATTGCCGAATACTATAATTTGCTGTACATCCCGAATTGGAACTTCAAGCTTCGGTTTTTCTGAGACATGAATAATAAACCGCTGATAATCTTTATAGATATTTGTTCCTTGTTCAATTAGGTAAATAGCTGCCATTTCTTGGTTCCAAATATTTTTTTGAAAAGGATTATCATCCTCTTCTATTTGCGGAGGTTTTTCTGTGATTGTTTCAGCAAAATATGGTTTGTGTAGATAACGTATATTTTCATAACCTAAACCAGCAAAACCGTTGGTTATTGAGTTAGAAGCTTCGGCTAACTCTAAACTACTTTCCTGTTCCGATATGGGTTGTGATAAAGTTTTTTTTTACTAGTTTTACTAGTTTTAGTTTTCTCGCGATTATTTTCAATTCCCGACTTCAACTTGGTTTTATTTGTATCTACAGGGAAAATAGCATCTGACAAGAAACCATGACCTAAAAACCGAAAACCGCGTTCAAAGCTAGTAATTTGGGTTTTCTC
>JBARZF010000835.1:0-6483 GCA_049649675.1 Rivularia sp. (in: cyanobacteria)
TTGCATATGGTGCAATCGCGATCGCAACATATCAAGATGATTTTGAATTTCTGGTTCGACTTCATCGCTCAAATCATCTTCAATCCAAGACGATATATTGCCTATTGCTCGTAATGGTGCTTTCAAATCGTGAGAAACTATATAGGCAAACTGGTCAAGCTCTTGATTGCGCTGCTTATATTGGTTGGTCATTTCTAATAAGCTAGAATTCGTTTGTAGTAAATTCTCCTCACTTTCACGTAATGCCGCTTCTTTACGTTTGCGCTCTGCGAGTTCTTGCTGGACTTGATGATATAATTCTGATTGATGAATGGCTATACTAACTTGAGTTGCTAATTGTTCGAGCAATTCTATTTCCATTTGCTGCCATTTTCGAGGTGTCGAACAATGATGAGCAATTAATAAACCCCACAAGCCTTTATCCAATAAAATCGGTACAACTAAGTTGGCTTTTACCTGAAACTGAGCCAACATATCAACGTAGCATTGACTGAGTTTTTTATTATCAATATCTGATACAACTCTTATACGTCCTTTTTGATAATGTTGAACGTAACTTTCCCCAAAGCAGGGGTCGTATATTTCTTTTGATAATATGGAAATATATTCGGGAGCTACAGATTCACTAATTGCTTCACCACTCCAATCTTTATTAAAGCGGAAAATTACTACGCGGTCGGTTTTCAAAAATCTTCTAACTTCCGAAACAGTAGTATCAAGAACTCGATCTAATTCCAGAGACTGACGAATTTGTTGAGTAATTTGTAATATTAAACGTTCGCGCTGAGCTTGCTGCTCAATTTTAGCCCGTAAATTAGCCGTTTGAATTGCGGTATCTACAGCGAATCGCAAACCTTCAGATGTAATTTTACTCTTGACAAGATAATCTTGCGCTCCTCCTTTAATCGCTTTTACAGCTATTGTTTCATCTCCCTGCCCTGTAAGAAGAATAATAAGCAATAGTGAAAGTAGCTTTGACGATCGCATCTTGCAACGGTGCTTGTTTTATCCTTAATTTACAATCGGGAAGTTGGCGATCGCCAATTTCAATAAAAAAAAACCGGCTTTTTCAAAAAACCGAGTTTCTTAATATTGTTATACGTGTTCTGAAATTGCGAGAATTATTCTTTAATTATCATTTTTATTTAATTGAAATTATCATCTTCTATACCTGGTGATTCTTCTTCATTTTGAGAAGATGGTACTTCTATAAAACCAGAGGGTGCTGCTTCTGTATCTTGAGATGATTCCGGAGTAAACTCAAATTCACGATTTTCTAAAGGTTGTTCCGTTTGATTATCGCTAGGAATAACAACATCCGATTCGGGAGCAGCTTCAACTGTTGTTTCTGGTGTTTCTGCCTGCTGTTTTTTAGATGAAATAATTTCTTGCATCAACTCTTCAATTACTTCCGTTTGCTCAACATTACCTTGCTTGCGATATTGTTTGTGAGCGCGTTTGAGAACTTGCTGTGCTTTCTTATATTCCCCTTGTTTATAGAAAGCTACTCCCAATTTGTAATAAGCAGAAGGATTATCTGGAACTTTGCGAATTGCTTGAATAAAAGTCTCAATTGCTTCGGGAGTTTGCCCTCTAGCTGCTAATAAATTACCTAAATTATTGTATGCTGCAACATTTTTAGGACTCAACTGCAAAACTTCGCGATAGGCAAGAATCGCTTTACCTGTATCTCCTTGTTCTTGTAAAGCTAAACCTAAATTAAAATAAGCATTAGCATTGCTTTTATCTAGATTAATTGATTGCTGATAAGCGGCAATCGCCTCTTCGTTTTGTCCTTGTTGATATAGTGCCAAACCCAAATTATAGTTAGCATTAGCCATTGTTGGCTCAACAACTAATGCTTGACGATAAGCCGTAATTGCAGCTTGATTTTGCCCTTGTTTGTGTAGCGCTAAACCCAAATTATAGTAAGCTTCAGCCAAATTAGGATTGAGACGAATCGCTTCCCCATACTCCTGTACAGCTGCATCCAAACGATTTTGCTTTAAAAAGATATTGCCTAAATAATTCCGTGCCGAGCCAAGATTAGAATCGCGACTCAAAGCAGCCCGTAAAGCCAATTCAGCCCCTTGCAAGTCACCGCTGTTGTAGCGCATAACCCCTTGCTGAAACAAACCAGCAGCTTCCAAATCTTGAGTAACAGGAACTTGTTGTGCCCAAACTTTACTTGCAGGTAACTCAGCAATAGTTAAGCCAACCAACGTAGCACAAGAGCAAAATACTAAAGGAATAGAAGCGCGAATAACACGCTTAATTTGTGAAAATTTTTGAGACATTCTTAGGCTCTCCCCACACTTATTACTAGATGCTGTTTAAGTTAGAATGCCCAACGCGAGGGGAGAAATTAAGGTTTAGCAGATAAATTTTTTGACAAGGGAGATGGGGAGACAAGGAGAGAATTGAAAACTCCTAACTCCACGCCTCCTAACTCCTAACTATTCCCCACTGCTCACTGCTCACTGTTAACTGCTCACTGTTAACTGCTTCTGGCAATATCAACATTGCATCACCGAAGGAATAAAAGCGATATTGAGATGCAATTGCTTCTTGGTATATATTTAATAGTCTTTCTCTGCCAATTAATGCGCTGACTAACATCAATAAACTTGAGCGTGGTAAATGAAAGTTGGTAATCAAACCTTGTACAACTTTCCACTGATACCCCGGATATATAAATAAGTTGGTTTCGCCGCAAAATGGCTGTAATTCGCCTTCTCCGGCTTTAGCGGCTCCTTCTAAAGTTCTTACAACTGTCGTTCCCACGGCTATAATTCTTCCACCTTTGGCTTTGGTATCGCGGATTTGCTCTACTGTTTCCGCTGGTACTTCAATCCACTCCCCGTGCATTTCGTGGGTGGTTACATCTTTTACTTCCACAGGGCGAAAAGTTCCCACTCCCACGTGTAAGGTGACGAAAGCTCGATTAATCCCGGTTTCTTGCAACTTTTCTAATAACTCAGGAGTAAAATGCAATCCTGCTGTAGGTGCTGCAACTGCTCCAGGATTTTCGGCGTAAACTGTCTGATATTGCTGGCTTTCGGCAACGCTTCGTGTAATGTAAGGCGGTAAAGGTACTTCACCAAATTCCTCTAATAGCTGTATCAATGACATTCCCGGAGGTACATCAAATTGCAATAACCTTCCTCCGGTAGCTTCGTCTGTCTCTAAAACCGTAGCAATTAACTGCTTGCAAGGCTCTAAACTATCTTCCTTTGCTTCAAAAATTATCTCGCTACCCTTTTTAAACCGCTTTCCCGGTTTCACCAAAGCCAACCAACAATTCTGCTGCTTTTCTTCCAATAATAAAACTTCTACCTGCGCTCCCGTAGATTTACGTCCGTAAAGTCTCGCTGGTATGACTTTTGTATCATTCATCACTAATAAATCTCCCGGACGAAGAATTACTGGTAAATCTCTAAAAATGCGCGGCTCCTGTATACTTTTTATACTTGCATCCAGAGAATATACTACCAATAATCGCGAACTATCTCTAGGAACGGCAGGGTTTTGAGCAATCAGTTCGGGAGGTAGATTGTAGTCGTATCCATCTAGAGAACGGTCTAAATTGATATCTGTATTGTCTGGACTTGAAGAGTAAGAACTGTTGTCGGTGTCAGTTTGCGAGTTGGAAGGATTAGATTTTCCGATGTCCGGTATTTGCTGCATTCCCATGATTGATTTGATAATTAAAAAAATATCGATTATAGTTTATAAAATAAATCTCGACTATCAGCCCTAAGTAAGATTAAGCATATTGCATCAACACGAATTTTAAGTAATACGCAAAATTTATAATAAAAATTGGGTAAACCTCCCCATCGAAAAACGGGGGCTTTTACCCTACCGAATGCATGGGTCTATATATCAATAATAGAGATGTAGAATTGGCTTTGATCCCAAGCACCAACATGGAATACTTGTATTACCTGGCAAATGCCAGTTTAACTTTAAGGGTAGTTCAATATTTGCATGGTAGACCCCGGATACCTGTTTCCTTCATCACCGTAATTCATCAAATAGATGGTTGGGTAGTTAGAGTTAAGCTTGATTATCCGATTAGCAATAATGAAGACGG
This sequence comes from Rivularia sp. (in: cyanobacteria), assembly GCA_049649675.1. Taxonomy (GTDB): domain Bacteria; phylum Cyanobacteriota; class Cyanobacteriia; order Cyanobacteriales; family Nostocaceae; genus Rivularia. The sequence goes on from JBARZF010000835.1 coordinate 4,097, forward strand.
GGATATTCGCGCTTTCTTTAACGAACTAGGAATTCGCTACGAACCTCCAATGCGTGTGCAAATGGCACTATGGAGTTTAGAAGCGCAACAGAATCCGGTTGAGGTTATGCGTCGCTATCAAGTAGCGATTGTTTCTCACGGTAGCCCTGACAAAGAAGAAATTGAAGCATTCCGACAACAATTCGTTAGAGGATTGGGTTACTGTCCAGAAACCCTAGCGTGATAATTATTGCTATATCTTGCTATGACAATTGAATAGTTATTAATTGATAGTCAGTAATTAATGTTTTGTATATATCACTAATATTGCTAATTGTCAATTAAATATTCAAATGCTGCTCGAATGTATTCTTCTAACGTTAAATAGTATCCCGATGCCGATAAACTAGCTATTGCATTTGTTTTAATGATTTTTCTCTGACAGCAAACAATAGCTACGTCAAATCTACAGGGATAATCCGCTTTTTCAGGATATTTTGCTAGAAACATCGCAGCAGTGCGACAAACTTTAACTTGCTTAGGAAGTGCGATCGCCATTCTTCCACCAGCATCCCAACTACCCGGAGAGCGGGTTTTGACTTCCACGAATACTAGTATCATCGTGCCCGAATCATCTTCCCTTTGGGCAATAATATCAATTTCTCCCCAACGACAGTGCCAGCGACGATGCAGAATCAGCCAACCAGTAGATTCCAGCCATTGGGTTACTAAGTCTTCACCTAAAGTACCGATATCGGGATAATCTGAGGAGGGATGGTTTGCCATGAGTAGTTAAATAATCATGATTTTTACTAAAAGTAATTGGATAATTGTAAGTATAGTTAGTTTATTGTTTTGGGGAATGGCTTCTATGTTGCCATTAAGTCTAACTCCCCAAGCTTTTGCACTCGATTACAACAAAGAAATATTAATCGAAGCTGATTTCTCCAATCAAGATTTAACCGATTCGAGTTTTACCAAAGCGAATCTTCGCGATAGCAACTTTAGTAATTCTAATTTGCAAGGTGTCAGATTTTTCGCAACTAATTTGGAGTCAGCTAATTTGACAAATGCGAATCTGAGATTTGCAACTTTAGATTCTGCACGTTTAGTCAAAGCAGATTTAACAAATGCGGTATTAGAAGGTGCCTTTGCATCAAATGCTAGATTTGACGGTGCAATTATTGATGGTGCTGATTTTACCGATGTATTGTTACGTAAAGACGAACAAGATAAATTGTGTAAATTAGCCAAAGGTACCAATCCGACTACAGGAAGAGATACCCGAGATACTTTGTATTGTTCTTAAGGTTTGTCTAACAGTAGGGTGTGTTACGGCTAAAATCACTTTGTTTAAAGACGAAAAATTAACATTGCCGTAACGCACCACAAGATTATGATAATAACAATAGGTTAAGTTTGTAGGGTGTATTGTCGCAAATCGCAACGCACCCTTCAATTTTGCGTATAGTTAAATATAATATTAGTTTTTAAATTAAAATTACGGTAAGTATCATTATTGTTTTAATAAAATGGTGCGTTACGGCGATTATAATTATTGGTTTATTAACAAAGTTATTTTTAGCCGTAACACACCCTACAAATAATCAAAACTCCCCCACATTAAAACATCGCTGTTTATCTAATTCGCTTAGTCGCTGTTTTTCAGCCATAAAAGCTTGATAATAGGATTGCCATTGTTTCGGTTGAGTTTCTGAATCGGTTCTTTCCCAAAGTTCGCGAAAATGACGGTACCGTTTTTCGCGTAATACTCTTTCCATTCCCAAAGTTGCTCTTAAAATAACTTGGGGAGTACGAATTATCTGTTTTTGCGCTGTTTCGTTTAAATGGAATAAATGCGATATCATTTCCATTTGTTCGGGAAATTCTAAATATCTATCTTGTAAAGTAGAAATTAATTCTGCTGACGAATTATTCTCTGATATATCTATAATTTGCTGCCACAAAAATCTGTGGTGGGATAAGCTAAACTGTAAATCTTTTTCTTCTAAAGTATCGCCGATGGATTTCCGGTATTCTGGAGAATGTAAATAAATTAATAATAATAAACCTTCTGATTTTTCTAACAGGCTATGTTCTGTTTTTCCAATTGGATTAACAGCATTAGCCGAACTTTCTTCTTGATGATTGTGATAGCTGTTTGAAGATGCAGAAGTATAACTTTTTTGATAGTTTTTATTTCTATAACTGCCTCCCCACTGCTTATTAATTGAAGGAGCAATTTGAGTTAACAAATTTTCCATTCGTAACGGAATCAGTTGAGAATCTCCCAAGCTTAATATTTCCGCACAATGAGAAACATAATAATTTCGCGTATCGCTATTAGCTATATTCTTCAACAACTTAACCATTTGCTGACAGACTTTTTGAAAATCTGTAGCTTGCTT
>JBARZF010000836.1:0-12097 GCA_049649675.1 Rivularia sp. (in: cyanobacteria)
TGGTATGGCGTACTACTCTATACTGATATAATTGCTTGTTTTTTCGTAGTTATAGGTTTTGTAACTTATGTTCGTAACCGCCATTTAATCAGCAGCATTGCTTTTATTTTAGCCATTGCATCGCGGCAGTATATGTTAGCTTTCCCAATGGCGATCGCCACCTATGAATTCATTATCGCAATCAAGAATATCAAAAGCGTTGGCAAGATTAATTTAGTACAACATTGGCGATGGATAGCTCCTCTAGTAGCAGCATTATCTATTTTTGGATGGATTTATTTGTTTGGTGGATTAGCACCACAAACAGGATTAGAAGTTAGTAGAACTCCATCGGTTCAAAAAACTACCTGGGCTTTCACTTTTGGTGGTGCAATAAATTTCTTGAGTTTTGTCGGGTTCTATATTGTTATTCCAGAGTTTATACTATTCCGACCTCGGGTTATACTTCAAATTTTAAAAAAGCGGCGTAAAATCATTTTGATTGCGGTAGGTTTGTTACTATGCTTTTTTGTATTTCCCCCGTTACTAAAGGGTATGGGCACAGTTATGAAGATTTCCAAGTTTTTGCCCTACGATATCTTAAAATTGGCTTTATTCTACAGTTTATCTCTACTAACCTGCGTTCGCTTTTCTCAACTAAATTTAATGTCTTTGATAATTATATTTAATAGCTTAATTATGATTAAAGCATATCCTTGGGATAAATATGTCTTGCCAATTGTGGTAGTTTTCTGGTACTTAAAATCCCTTGAAATCGAAGATAAATTTAATATTTTTAAACAGCAGGATGTAACTCAAGTCTTCAGCAATGTGAAAACATGATTTCATCCCCATTATTGAGTAATACCTCGATTTTTTGTCTTGTTGTGTCAACAGGAAACATGGAATTAGTTTCAGTTGAGTCGAATACACGAAACTACCCTCTTTCCCTCTCCAAAACAGCGGAGAGGGAACGAGGGTGAGGTCAGGAGTAGGCTGCTACTGAAGGGTAGATAAGCAGCAGCCTACTCCTGGGGAGAACTGGCTTGGCACTACAAATTTAAATCTGTGGGATGCTCCAAAATTTCATCCTCTTCAAGCATACTTTCAACATCACTACTAAATATTCGATTATTCTGATTCAACTTTCGATTTTGCTCGTAACTAATAAACTGCCGTTCAAAAGCAGCATTTGCAGACTTGTTAATGTCTGAAGATAAATCGAAATCTGTACTAAAACTTCGCGTTATATATTTGTTCGGGGAACTATATTCAAAGTTTTCACCCGAAATTAAATTTGAATTTAAACTGAAACCGGGGAAAATATCACCAAAATCCGGGAATAAAGGCGTATCTTCACTACCACCGCTTGATGTCTCCTTAAGAGTCTCTCGTATCTGTTCGTTACTAAGATTAGGATTCGCACTTAACATTAAAGCGACTACTCCGGCAATGTGAGGAGTTGCCATAGATGTACCGCTATAAGATTCATATTTATTATCTGGAAGTGTAGAGTAAATATCTACTCCTGGAGCAGTAACGTATGTCAACTCTTCGGAACCCGCACGGTTAGAAAATGAAGCCATATTTTTATCTTCATCTATAGCTCCTACAGCGATTCCATATTCGTCTGCATAGCGAGCCGGATAAAGAGGCATTTGTCCACCACTATTTCCCGCTGCCATCACCACAGTTACACCTTGATTGCTTGCGTATTCTACTGCTGCTGAGATTTCAGAACTAGATGAAGAACCACCCAGTGAAAGGTTGATTACATCTGCTCCATTATCTACAGCATAGTAAATACCATTAGCAACCGAAGTATTGGTACCAGAACCAGAATCATCTAAAACTTTAACAGGCATTATTTGAGAATCGTAAGCAATACCAGTTACACCAAAGCCATTGTTTGTACCGGCAATAGTACCAGAAACGTGGGTGCCGTGTCCGTCTACATCCATAGTAGTGTTATTATTCCCATCAAAATTCCAGCCATAGAAATCATCTATATAACCATTACCATCATCATCTATACCGTTATCAGCAATCTCACCGCTATTAGTCCAGATATTATTTTTTAGATCATCGTGATTGTAGTCAACACCAGTATCCAATACCGCAACTACCACACCCTCACCCGTATATCCTTGCTCCCACACTTCCGGTGCATTTACAGCATCAGCCCCCCAATCCTTACCTCCTTTATCGGGAACATCATCAAAAGTATCTTCTCCAATAACTTCCGCTACCGCAACTGCTGCGTTTGCTAAACCATAGCCATTACTAGAACTATATTCTTGACTATCGGAAGCATAAAAATTAGCTCCATCCAAATTATTCTTCTGGGAAGATAATTGAATTTTGCTGTCTGTAACGGTGATGTCGGAGTTATTTAAATTAGGTGTTATAGATGATTGTGCCGTACTTACAATTAAATCATCGGTAGAAGAATCAAAACTACTACGATTTAAAACACTGAAATTATTTGGTTCTAAATTATCATTTAACTCATCTATCGAGGCGATCGCAGTGATATTATTATTTTTCTCAGGAAACAAATTACTATCACTAAAATTAGCGTGCATAATCTTATACCTCAAATAGATTAATATATATTTTGATAGCAGCATTAATCGTGAAAAATTTAAAATAATTCAGATATTAAACTGCAAAAAAATTCGGATTCAATATATTTACTATGAAATTAAAATAAAATTTGCCAATTCTTTTACAATAGCTTTATTTAGTAGGTTTTTCTTGATATCAATCAACAACAAATATTAAAATCAAAATCAATTTAAACAAAACAAAATTATAAATTTGTATGTTATAAACCTTTTTTTTTGTCAAGATGTTTATTTCTCTGACTACTTGCGTCATTATCAACAAGCTCAAATAAACCCGGTTTCTTACTCATTGCATAACAAAATTATGCTTTTACGATGGTCAACCGGGTTTATAATATTTGTACAAGATAATTTAATATTTGCTGTTTACCTACTCCCCAATACCTAATTTTTACGTGGAAACCACATTACTAATTGTAGAATCCCAATAGCTAAAGTTACTAATAATCTCACTCCAACTTAATTCCAGAGTTCTAGATTTTAAAGCATTATTATCAGTACTCCAAGGATTCAACAAAGTAAATTTTTGAGTCGAAGCATTGTAATCGATTAAAGCGTAAGCATGAGAAGCAACAATATTTGATTCTATGCCACCAGATTTTGAACCAAATCCGATAGCTTCACCAGAATTAAATGCATCAACTACACGATTAAAGTTGAGAAATCTACCTAAAGCAGCTTTTTCGCCGGTAATATGCTCGAATGCATCCTTCAAATATCCAGCATTACCAATACCGTTGTATGAATTGGTATTATCTTGATTAATCCAACCAGATTCATTAATTTGAGCGTAAGCTTTTTCAGCAAGTGCTACCCACAATTCATTGTTAGCATTATCATAATAATCGCCTGCGTTCCCATAAACGAAATTACCTATGTTATTAGTTGGTAAATATCTGTCTACAGTTACATAATCGGCAACTCCTTTATTGTAAAAGCGAACCGTAAAAGTACCATCTCCATTATCCACGAACATATTTTGGATAACCTCCGGTGACTGTACGGCAGTTGCACCTAACCCAGCTAAGAAGAAACAATTATTGATATAACCTTGTCTGATGTCATTATGACTGATTCCATTTTGGAACAGAGAGCCTTGAGCATATTGATAAGTGTGAGAAGTTTCAGGGCGCTCGCTTCCTAGGAACCACTTATTAATTAGCTTGTCTAATTGAACATCGCTGCTTCCAGCTTCTAACTTACCTGATGTATTTACAGTGTCACCGTTGATAACTTTGTTTGATAATACTGTTACATAGTCTTGCATTCCTAAGTCAGAAGCATTATTAACGATGCGACGTAAATCTTTGATTTCAATCGAACTAACAACACCGTTATCCTTTGCATCCCGAAGAATAGTAATCATGTCGTTACGATCTAAATTATTATCTGAAAATAACGACTTACCTAATGCACGTATGCTTGTATCTTGAATATTCTCTTCAAACCAATTTTTTTCGGGTTGCGGTATGGGAGTTTTATCGAATATTTGGAAAGACTTTTCCCAGCTATCACTGTAAATATCTGCTTTATCGCGGCTTCTAGCCCATAATACGTAATCACCAGCATCTAAGGAATCAATGCTGTAATCAAAGCTGAATAAACCATCTTCAATTCGTCGGAATTCCACAGCATCAGCAATATTTTTCCAGCTTTCATCGTCTTTCTTCAACCAAAAATCAACTCTGCTCAAATCATCTTTACCGTTAGCATCAAACACTTTAGCATTGATAACGCGAACACCACCTTCAATAGCTTCGATGTCGAATTGCAAATCTGTTGGTGCAGCATTCTTAACTTTGAAGTAAGTTGTTAACGCATCTCCAGAAGCACCGGCTTTATCGTAAGCTGTTGCTTTAAGCTGATAATCACCTTGTTGCAAGCTATTGATACTGTAATCGAAACTAATGGAACCATCCTGGTTTTGATTGAAATCGAGAGCGTCTTGAATCTCAATCCATTCGCCATCATCGTGGCGTAGCTGAAAATCAATTCTTTCTAAATCACCTATGCCATCTGCATCAAATATGCTTGTATTGTTTAGCTCAACTCCTCCATCTATTTGCTTAAGATTGAAGTCGAGTTGACTGGGTGCTGCATTACCGATGTTAAAAGACTGTTGCCAGCTATTACTGTAATCATTTGCGCGATCGCGAGCTCTTGCCCACAATACATAATCGCCTTTTTCAAGGGATTCAATGCTGTAATCAAAGCCAATGGAACCATCTTCATTTCTGCTAAATTCAATAGCATCCTCAATATTTTCCCAATTTCCACCCTCTTTTTTTAACCAAAAATCCACTCTGCTGAGATCGGTTACACCATTCGCCTCAAATACTCTGGTATCTTTCAGACGAACACCACTTTCAATAACTTCGACTTCAAAGCGTAAATCGGAAGGGTTAGTATTCTTAACTCGGAAATAACTTTTTAAAGTTTCACTCGCAGCACCAGCTTCATCGTAAGCCGTTGCTTTCAGTTCATAATTACCATGTTCTAAGCTATTAATGCCGTATTCAAAACCGAATGAATCATCTCCATTGTCAGTAAAATCGAGAGCATCTTCAATATCAATCCATTCGCCACCCTCTGCTTTAAGCTGAAAATCAACTCTTGCTAAGTCATCTACACCATTTGCATCAAATACTTTTGCATTAAGCAGCTCAATTCCTCCATTGACTTGCTCGATTGTGAAATCTAGCTTTGTAGGTGCTACATTCTCAAGTTCGGGATTAACAACCTTTTGGACATCAATAGCTTGTCCCCAACCATTGCTTCTAGCGCCGGAATTATCGGTTGCTCTACCCCATATATAGTATTTACCTTCTTCAAGATTGCTGATATCGTAGTCGAAACCAATTGAACCATCACTGTTGCTGCTAAAGTCAGATACCGTACCAGCTTTTTCCCAATAACCACCCTGTTTTTTTAGCCAAAAATCAACTTTATCAATGTCATTTACGCCATCATCATCAAAAATCTTGGTATCTCTAAGCTTAATACCACCATTAATTACCTCTGTATCGAATTGAAACGCTTCAGGTATATAGTTGTTTTTAACTGCTAAGTTGTAGGAAGTAATAGCATCATCCACTTGATGCACCTGAATATGGTAAGTACCTATACCTAAAGTCCGATCAATATTTTCATTTTTGATACCATCGGCAGATGAAACTGCAATTTCTGAACCATTATCATCTAGTAGTAGAACATCAGCGTTATTTGATAAATCATTTAATGCAAGACTAAAATTACTGCGACTGCTAATAGTGAAAGTGTAGTAATTGTCAGTATTGTTCAAACCTACTGTATCTTCGATAGTTTGCCATGTTTGGGTAATATCTAAAGATGTTGAAGAGCCGAAAAGGTTCTCACCATTATCCATTGACATAGTAATAGCTGCTTTTTATATAAAGTTTGTAAACAACGCCTTGCATAAAAAGAAGCAAGGTAAGGATTTTATATTGGTTTGTAAATTCCTTATCTTTTAGATAGGAACTTCTATAGTGCTATTTACATTTCTAAACAGCTAGGGAAAAATTACGTATTAATCAAAATAAAAAAAACCCGGATATATTACCTAAACATCAATTTTTTTTTAAGTATAAAATACAAGCATTTTTAATTTATTTGAGTTTATTCAGTATTCATGCGGCGTTATATAAAGTTATTTAAAACGAACTTAATATCTGTTTGTTACATCTAAAGTAAAGCTTAAACTCTTTATTCGTAAGGCTTTCAGAGAATTTATATTTTAAGCCTAATTATTATTCTTGTAGCAAAAAATACAATAAACATCAATTAAAATCGAGCGAACCTTATCTGTATTTAGTAGTATAACTTTAGTACTTAAGTAGGTAGAGATAAATAAAATACTTCTATCTTTCAATTATCTCTTAACAAATAAGTGTCCGTTGAAAAAATTTACTATATTCAAGGAAAAATCAAATAAATCCGGAAATAATGCCATGAATAACCGTTTTATCTGGTATTTGACGATGTGAGTAAGTCGCCGAGCAGGCTTAGATAAACAAAATATTAAGAAGAATAATAGAATTAAATACTTTTCCTTACCTTCGCTTTACATTATTCGCGATAATTGCATATTCCTTATGCCCCGTTCAAATTTAATCAAGCCGCGCTGTACCAGTGAAGAGATGATTACCAAAAAAAGGCATTTGACAATCGAGAATATACTGAATTCCCCTTCACCAAATGCCAATTATTAGTTATTAATCAAAATAAATCAAAAATAAATATAGATGCTACACCTTTCTTTGAAAAAGGAATCTTGATAATTATCGTTTTTTTAGATAAATCCCTGTACCTATGCAAAACCTCTAGCAATAGCTAAAGCCCTTCGCACAGCAGCATCGGCATTGATAAACCCACTACCGTAAACAGCGTCATAACCTTTGTCACCCAAATCATAAGCAGTTTCGGAGATAATTGCTTTTACCTGCCCTGCGCTCAAATTTGAATTAACGCTCCATACTAATGAAGCAACTCCAGAAACGTTTGCTGTAGAAGCTGAAGTTCCATTAAATTTGTCGTTGTAGCCAAACTCAAATTGACCTGAATCATTACGATTTGCGCTGGTTGTAACAAACTCAGATGGAGCAGTTACGGTTAAACCGTTCCCGTAATTTGAACCCCACCAATTGTCGTAAGAAACCCTTTCACCTGGTGTTTTAGCATTACCATACCAATCTTGAGTTCCCCAAGAAGAACCCACAGCCACCACATTACTGTACTTCACCGCTAAATCTGCGGGATTGGCAATTTTATTACTATTATCATTACCGCTAGCAATTACAAATAAAGCTTTATCCTGGTTATCTGCAATTAGCTGCTCAAATTCTACTGAGTAACCACCAGCCAAGCTTAAATTAACTACCAGACGTTTACCTTGAGCGTTGGCTTTGTCTATCATGGCTTGCGTCGCAGTCGCCAAGTTGTAATCTAAAGCATCTTCCCCAACAACATCCACAAGCATCAAATCAGAATTCCAGTTGATACCTGCTCCTCCCTTTTTGTTATTGCTTTTAGCTGCAATACTTCCTTGTACTAAAGTGCCGTGAGAAAAATTTCCCCACTCATCGAGATAGTTTTTACCGATAAAATCAGCTTGACGTAAATCTGGATGAATGTTTCCACTGCTATTAGTTCCCAAACCCGTATCTTGGATACCAATCATTACATTGTCACTACCTTTAGTAAAGCGCCATGCATTATGAACGCCCATTCCGTGCAAATTCCACTGCTGGTTAAATAAAGGATCGTTAGGAGTTACTGATAAATTGATAGTAGTATCGGCAAATTTTATTGCTTCAATACCTTCAAACAAAATCTCACTACCATCACCAAGGGTTAATGCATCAAATATTCGGTTGCCATTCCCCGAATTGTAAGCAATACCTCCATTCGGATCGGTTGCATAATTAAAGGCTGCTGAAGTTGAAGCAAATTGGGATAAATCAATTAAATCCCGCACTCCACTACCATAATCAACATTACCGTTACCAGAAAAAATTGTCCGACTGTAACCAGACTCAAATGTAAAAGTATCAGCTCTCAAAGTTCCAGCTTGGCTGCGAGTACCATTTGCACTTTGAGGTATAGGAGCTGAAGTCGGAATCGGTGATAAAACTTGAGAAACTCCGGCATTTACTACTTCTGTTGCTACTGAAGTAGGAATTAACTGGCGATCGCTTTTGTTTGAAGTTATTTGCGATAGCGATGCACTTAAATCGAGATTGTAGAAAGTTTCGCTGTTGCTGTAGGAATTTACCTTTATGTAATAAGTTCCAGCTTCTAAAGTTTGAGCAATTAGCTCCGAAGCAGTACCGATATTAACCGAGCTAGCAAGAATATTTCCTTGACTCGACAGCAACCGCAAGTCGGCATCAGCACTCAAACCGTCAACTACAACTTTAAAGTCACTGGTACCAGCAAGATTAAACCTGTAATAGTCTTCGGAATCTAGCTTGCCTACCCAATCGCTAATACTTTTGGCGCGGGAATCGACAGCAACTTCACGAGCATTATCAAAAGTATTTCCCGCACTGTCAAAGGGTACTGCTGAAACACTTAAACGATAATTAGTTTCTATATTGCCGTAAGGATAAACTTCAATATAGTAATTTCCTTTGTCTAAATCGGCGCGAATAGACTCGGTGAGTTTACCTCCATTATTAGAATAAGCGATTGTTTCGCCTTTATCGAATTTCCCATTCGCATTTTTATCCTGAATCAGCTTTACGTCTGCATCCGCACTTAAACCATCAAGGGTAAGATTAAAACTGCTACGTCCTTCCAAACTGAAACGATATAAATCATTTGCTTCAAAACTACTTACTGTATCATCAAATGTTTGAATATTCGTATTAATACGTAGCTGACTTGCTGAATCTGAAAGTTTTATTGGGACGGTTTCTGACATATCTATCAAATCCGAAGAAACGGTATTTATTCATTCAATATCTATAAGTACTCTCTTTTTATGTAAAAAAAGAGACTATGTGTCTACTTTAACCTCAAATCCACAATAAATTTACTTAACCTTTACGAAAACTTTGAATTAATAAAATTGTTTATTTAGAGAAAATACTCGGATTTTTATTTTTGTAATAAAAATTATAGCTCTATTTTGTAATTAAGTGTTTTTCACATTCAAAGCTTTTTTTTGCTTATCTCTAGATGTAGATAAAAATCAAAACTATGCACCACGGATGGAAGTGAATTATACCTTTAATTGAACTTATTACAAAATATGTTTTCTGGATAATTTTGTGCTTCACCTATTATTGGCTCAATTGTTTTCACATAATACGTTGTAATTCAATGCTCCCCCAAAAGATGGGTATTCATTTAATCTATTAATGTAATAAAATAAAATTGTATATATGCTGTTATTTGCTGTACGAGTAAAAGTGAAAGTTAATTTAAATAAACCAAGATAATAAATTTGTCAAATACAAAAATTAATTTTTTTTAACTGATGCGGAAGTAACAAAACAAATTTTTGAATTTTTAGTCAGGCAAAGCATAAATAGGCGCAAATATTTTTAGTTAAATGTAAAATTTATTCTTGACATGGTAAAGGTTTTGTAAATCGTAATTGTGAGGAGGAAGTAGGGAATAGGCAGTAGAAAACAGGGAACAGGGAATGGGGAATAAAGCAAAAAGAGGTTGACTTGTACCTTTGCCTATGGACGGTTAGTTGCAATACTGATGATCTCAAACAAACATGATGGGGGAAAATAACTGATGCTGTCTTTATACAATTTTTCTAATCCCTGGCTTGTAGCAGTAGGGTTGAACGCCGTACTTTTAGGTATAGTTTGGCTGGTACCGAAAAAACTGCTTACACCTGCTGGAATACTTAATGCCTGGTTGCTGGGTGTTTTGATTTGGGGAACCCTTGGCTGGAGGGGATATGTAGTAGTTTGCGCTTATTTTATAGTTGGTTCTGCTGTTACCCGCATCGGAATGGAGCAAAAAGAAGCCGAGGGAATTGCCGAAAAGCGTTCCGGTGCCAGAGGGCCAGAAAACGTTTGGGGTTCGGCTTTTACCGCAGCACTATGCGCTATAGGAATCGGTATTATTAATTTGTGGGGAACAAGCCAAACAGTTTTTCTCAGTTCGTTACTAATTTTGGGTTATGTGGCGAGTTTTTGCACCAAGCTTTCCGATACCTGTGCTAGTGAAGTTGGTAAAGCCTATGGTAAAAGGACTTTTTTGATTACTACTTTGCAGCCAGTGCCCAGAGGAACTGAAGGAGCAGTCAGCCTCGAAGGAACCCTTGCCGGAATCGTCGCTTCCGTGGTGCTGGCAATGCTTGGTTGGGGAGTTGGTTTAATTGATGTGTGGGGTATTATATGGTGTGTATTGGCAGCATTTATTGCCACTAATTTAGAAAGCGTAATTGGAGCTACTTTGCAATCCCGATGGCAATGGTTAACTAATGAATTAGTTAACGTTCTCAACACCTTAATAGGAGCTGCTACTGCGATGCTGTTTGCCTGGATTCGGGCAAATATTTAGAATATAATGTTTTCTTAAATAATAAGTTGTAAAAAAACGGGAACTCAATAAGTATTTGTACGCAGCGGCCGTCATGATTTGTTGCGCTATTGCTGTAAGACAACTTTGCATTGTTGGTAGCCTTATCAGGAACGCCCGTGTCAGTTGAATGGGATTGATTTTTATTTTTTCGCTGTATATTTTTTAACGTATTTTCCGTCGTATTAACTTTATGGAATCTTCATCGTTTTTAACTATTGATGACCGACTAATTTCGGTAAAGCAGGCAGTACAATACTTACAAATTAGTGGAAAATTAGGTCAGTTTATTAGGGATATTCTGCGTCAGGATGTAATCGAACATGAAATTGAAGCTAGAGAAGAATTTGAACTTTCTCCGGCTTTAACCGAACAAGCAATTATTGATTTTCGGCTTAAGAATGGGCTGAGCGAGCAACAGAAGTTTCAGGATTGGTTAAACAATAGCGGTACCGACTATGGGACGTTTCACTCCACAGTTGCTTTTGGGTTTAAGTTAGAGAAACTTAAAAGTTTAGTGGCAGAGCCAAAACTTGCAGAATATTTTATTGAAAGAAAGATTTTTTTGGATCGGGTGGTACTTTCTCGGATTATTGTTGATAATCGAGAGTTAGCTGAGGAGTTACATACCCAAATCGAAGAAGGAACTGGTTTCGAGCAGCTAGCTAGGGAATATTCCTTATCTGATGACAAAATTGTCAACGGCATGATGGGGCCAGTGAGTCGCGGAACAATGCCGGATAGACTTCGAGCTGCTGTAGATATAGCTAGTCCTGGGGATATTTTAGGACCTGTAGAATTAGAGGAGCGTTATGGATTGTTTCGCGTGGAACAGCTCCTACCAGCATCGTTAGAAGATACTCAACTTAAGCAAGCACTACAAAATGAACTGTTTGAGAAATGGCTAGCAGAGAAAATTCAAAAGCTGACAGTCAAACTGCAAGTAAAATAAACGTTTCAAATAATCAATCATTACAAGCAACAGTTTTAGCTTCCCCAGCTTGGAACCAACCACCTATATGCTGGCTGAGTGCCGAACAGCAAACTTTGTTGCAAAACCAATCGGATATTCTTGATTTTCGTTTAGGAGAGAAAATTTGGTCGCAAGAAGTAGTTGGTTATCAATTTCTCATAGTTTCTGGTAAAGTTCGTCTCCGCGAAGAAGGTATTGGTAAGCCAATAGCCGCATTAAAAGCAGGACAATGGTTTGGCAACTTAAATAATTATCCCACAGAATGTAAAGCTGTAGCAGCTAGTAAAGAAGTTTTAGTGCTGCGTACCAGTACAGATTTATGGGCAGAATTATCAACCCCGCAGATTGAAGAGTTTTGGCATGGGGGAGAGGCTAGGGGACAAGGAGACAAGGAGACAAGGGGACAAGGAGACAAGGAGAATGTAGAAACAAATTCTCCCCCCCTCCCCCACTC
>JBARZF010000837.1:0-9118 GCA_049649675.1 Rivularia sp. (in: cyanobacteria)
AGTAGTTATGAAACAGATAAGTTAATAGAAGTTGATTTAACGGTTAATTTTTCTAACAATTGGGGATTTTATGATGATTTGAGAGGCAATTTATAAGTTAAGTAACGTTTTTGTTAATAAAGTTTAATTGTGGTGAATCTTTCTTGTAGGGTGTGCTATGGCTTCGGTATGTTGTGGTTATAAATTACTATTTTGAAAATGCCGTAGCGCACCATTTCTGGAATTACCCACAATTAAAAAAAAATAAACCGCAGAGAGCGCAGAGAGCGCTGAGGAAAAAAGTTTTAGAGGGTTTTGCCGTGAGTATTAAGCGTGAGGAGATTGTTGAATGGAAAAGCTAACTAAATACCGTCAATTAATAGAGCAAATATTGCTCGAACACGGTAAACATAAATCAGCTTACGGAGATATTGAAGTTCAAACAATTACTGAACGTAATTTTCAATTCTATCAAGAGCATCAGTAAGCGAAGACATACCAAACGCATTATTTTTATTGATTATTGTTATAAATTTTCAAACCAAATCCCAGCAGCCCTCACACGCTTATGGGTGGGGCTAAAATTACAAAGCTCACCTACGTGGGCTAAATAATAATTATAATTTTTCCTAGCCCGCGTTCACCGTTAGGTGCGGCTCAGGCGGGCTTCGTAGGTGTAGGCGCACCCTTCGAGGGTGTCGGCGATGAGGTGAAATAATGCCCCATGCCCAATTACCAATTACCAATTATCAATTATTAATCTAAGCCGCAACCAATCTTCTCAATGATTCAGCACGACGTTTAGCCACAGCATTTTTAGGCTCAAGTTCTAATGCTTTTTCATAATTTTGCAAGGCTTGAACGTTCAACTTTTTACGTTCGTAAGCGTGACCTAAATTATTTAGTGCTGTTACGTAATCCGGCTGTCTTTTTAAAGCTTCTTTGTAATTACGAATTGCTAAGTCGTATTGTTCTTGAGCAAAGTAAGCAAAACCTAAACCGTTGTAGGCTAAGGTAATATAATCTTCTGTCTTCTCATCTGTTTCTTCTTGCTCTTGTGCTGATTTAATTGCTTTTTGGAAAAGGATAACTGCTTGACTAAAAAGTTTTTTCTGGGAATAGATACCACCTAATTGGTAATATTCTGCAACGGAACCCGCTTCTTTTTTTAATTTAGAACGCAATTTGGAAAAAGAGCCTTCTTGTTTGCGAGATTTAAATATTTGACGAAAAACGGCTATAACCGCGATGAACAGTATGCCGACTAAAATAGATAGATAAATAGTTGCTAAATCGTTATTCATATCAGTTAACAGTTATCAGTGAGCAGTGAACAGTTATCAGTTATTGGAAGCTAATTATTAGGATACTGGAATTTATGGTGGAAAAAAATTACGATTTATCAATTTATCTAAACTTCCAGAAGTTTACCCGCTCACTTTTAAGCAACAGTGATTGATAATTGTTCATTGATAATTGTTCATTGGCAAACCCCAGTATTGTGCGCGTTGTTTCAACCAGCCGCTTTGTAAATAACTGCCGATTAATTGGCTTACTTGTCTTCGTAGTTCGTCGTATTGCAATCCTTTGGGCATCACTACTGATAAGGGTTGTGTTGATATTTTTGTTGGTAGTAATCGATATTGAGGATTTTGTTTTAACCAGTTGCTGAGGCTGGTAATATCGGCGGCAAAGGCTGATACTCGATCGTTTTCTACAAGTCTTTCTCCTTGTAAGTAAGATTTAACTCCTATTAAATCGGCTTCGGGGAGGTAATATCTCAGTGGGGCAATGGTGCTGGAGTTTTTAATGACGGCTATTTTACTGCTTTGTAAGTCGGTTAGCTTTTGAACGGATGTGTCTTTTATAGCTATAAATCCGCCATCGAAGTAGTAAGGAATGCTGAAATTTACGATGCGCTCCCGTGAAGATGTTGCCGTTACTTTAGCGATCGCCATATCAACTTTACCTTTCTCAACAGAAGGCAGTCGCTGTAAGTTGCTTACTGACTTAAATTTAACTAATTTATCTAATTTATCTGAATTACTTGCGTCTGGTTTAGCTAATAAGTCTTTTGCTAACCTTTGCGCGATTTCGATTTCAAATCCTTGTAAATTACCGCTTTCGTCTCGGAATGCTAAAGGTGGAAAGTTATCTTTGACTGCAACAGTAATATAGCCGCGCTGCTGAATTTCTTTTAACGATGCAGCAAATACGGGTGATGTTCCGACATTGAGGAACAAAAAAGTTAGACATAAAATTACAGCGGATAGTATCAGATGTGACTTCCGCTGCGGATTGTATTGCCGATTCTGGCGATAAATTAACTGTATTTTTAACCAATCAATCATATAAAAGTAACACGAGTTACATTAGTGAGTCAATTTTGGATTTCGGATTTTAGATTTGGAATTTTGGGTTTTTCCTACTGCTTAATCTCTGGGTTTGGGATTAACAGCACTACGCTAAATGCTTTGTTATATCCAAATAACCATACGTCAATACATAATCCCATCAATCCAAAATCTAAAATCTAAAATCTAAAATGCTTTTAGCCTTTAGCTTGGCTAGCCATTTCGGCAACTTTGCTAAAACCAGCGGGATCTAAAATCGCCATTTGAGACAACATTTTACGGTTGATTTCAATGTTGGACTTTTTCAAATTGCCCATGAATTTGCTGTAGCTCATGCCGTGTTGACGACAAGCAGCGTTGATACGAGCAATCCACAGACGGCGAAAATCGCGCTTGCGTTTTTTGCGATCGCGATAAGCGTAACGCAGGGCTTTCATTACCTGCTGGTTGGCGGTTCTAAATAAGGTAGAGTGAGAACCACGATAGCCTTTAGCTAGTTTGAGGATTTTTTTGCGGCGTTTGCGAGCAACATTACCGCGCTTTACTCTTGGCATAGTTTAATGTTCCAGTAATTTTTCAGTAATTTTCCAGTAATTTCCTAATAACTTACCAAGATCTAGTTTCTTGGCAGATATGGAAGCATACCGCGTACATTATCAGCATCGCGATCGTCAACGATTACTGCTTTGGATAGCCCGCGCTTTTTATCGGTAGTCTTCTTTTCTAGAATGTGGTTTTTGAAAGCTTTGCGACGAACGATTTTACCTGTACCTGTGGCACGAAATCGTTTAGCAGCAGCTTTACGAGATTTTAATTTAGGCATTTTTTTATGTTTCTACACATAGACACAATCCCATATTATAAGTTGTAATTCGTAATTTGCCGCATTAAAATCAGAAAAACCTAACCCCTAACCCCTTCCCTGCAAGGGAAGGGGAACCATTAAAGCCTCTCTCCTTGCAGGAGAGAGGTTTGGAGAGAGGTTCCCCAGATACTGTTGATTTGTAACAATCATGGATGAAATCGAAATTGTAGAATATAACCCGGATTGGGCGAATATGTTTGAGCATGAAGCCGAATCTATTCGCAAAGCTTTGGGGAAAGATGCAATTGCAGAAATTCAACACATTGGCTCAACTGCGGTACCGGAATTAGCAGCGAAACCAGTTATCGATATTATGGTTGGGTTACGTGATTTATCATATGGGAAAAGCACTATAAAACCTCTCCAAGATTTGGGATATGTATATTGGGCAGAAAATCCCAATCTCGAAAAGATGTTTTTTGTTAAAGGAATGCCACCATATGGAGAAAAGCGAACCCATCACGTTCATGTTGTAGAAATTGATGGCAAGTTTTGGCAGCGTCGATTATTTAGAGATTATTTAAGAATACATCCAGAAGAAGCGCGGCGATATGAAAAATTAAAGCGGGAATTAGCAGTGCAGTTTCATCACGATAGAGAAGCTTATACACAAGGAAAAAGCAATTATGTTGGGGAAGTGATGAAAAAAGCCCGACGGGAATTTGGTAATTGAAGGTTAAACGTTATAGCCAAAATCCGTCAGAGACTGCAAGTCTCTGTCTAATAGCAAAAGTCCTATAAATAGGACATCTTGCACCATTGTCGTTAAGCCCTAATACCGCCTTGAAATCAATTTCAAGGCTCATATACAAAGTACGTTAAAACGCACTAAAACCCTTGCCCAGTCTGATTTATCAGACTTTGTGTATTAGCCTGAGAATTTATTCTAAGGCGGTTGTTGAAAATGGTGCAAGATGTCAGATAAATAGGACTGCGAAATTAATATTTGAAAAGCAAGTAATATAATTTTATTTACTTATTAAAATCGTAAATGTATATCTATAAAACCTAACAACGGTAAAAATTCAACCACCAAAAGTGATGAAAATATTTCTTCCTTAACACCTAAAAATAAAACCCCAGAGCGATAAAAAGACCAAAACCGTGAAATAAACTTCAAACAGTCATCAGTTAATAGTCATGAATTAACTGCTCACTGCTCACTGCTCACTGCTCACTGCTCACTGTAATTATGGATTTTAATATTAAAGATAAGATTGCTGTCATCACTGGTGGTGATTCGGGTATCGGTGTTGCTACCGCAAAAATTTTAACTTCCGAAGGTGTAAAAGTAGCTTTAATTGATAAAACTGACGATAAATTAAAGCAAGCTGCCCAAGAAGTCGGAAAAATTGGCGAAGTAATGTATGTTAAAGCCGATTTAAGAGAACTTGCTCAAGTAGAAAATGCTAAAAGTCAAATATTACAGCGTTTTGGCAAAGTTGATATTTTAGTTAATGCAGCCGGAATTACTGGAGCAACCGGGGATTTTCTGGAAATAACTGACGAAGAATGGCTCAATACAATCGAAGTTGATTTAATGTCAGCAGTGCGGGTTTGTCGTGCTTTCATTCCATCGATGCGCGAATCCGGTTGGGGAAGAGTAGTTTTGATCAGCTCCGAAGATGCTTTACAACCTTATATAGACGAACTACCTTACTGTGCAGCGAAAGCCGGAGTACTCAACTTAGCTAAAGGATTATCAAAAGCTTACGGTAAAGATGGCGTTTTGATAAATTCAGTTTCCCCCGCATTCATCGCAACTCCCATGACAGACGCGATGATGAAAAAACAAGCAGAAGAAAAAGGGATTAGTTTTGAAGAAGCGATTTCCCAATTTTTAAAACAAGATCGTCCTCATCTCGAACTCAATCGTCGCGGAAAAGCGCAAGAAGTAGCCGCAGTAATTGCGTTTTTGTGTTCGCAGCAAGCAAGTTTTGTATTAGGTGCGAATTATCGCGTTGATGGTGGATCGGTTGCAAGTATTTAGATGATTGGTAATTGGTAATGGTAGGTTGGGTTAGACACGAAAATTAATTTAATTTGTAACGAGAATTTTTTAATCGTGTCGTAACCCAACATGAAGATTGTGAAAAACCACAATTATGGCTGCAAAAAATCTTTCGGTGTTGTTTCATAACCGCCAAACTCTTCTAAATACGCCAAGATAGAAGTACCAAAAGGATCTTGAGATACTTTACCACTGACTAATAAATCAACAACTTTATCGGCTCCTTTGAGATGAGCGGCTGCAATTATTCCTGAAAGAGTAATTTTGATTCTTCTGGTTTTACCACTCTCGTTAAAAGTCTTGACTTGAGACAAATAAGATTCAATTGATTTACCTTTTTTGTTCATCAAATAGTTGATATCTTGCCAATAAACACCAAAAGCTTCACGGATTGCTTTTTCTTGAACTTCTGGAGAATTAAGAAATTCAGCTTTGCTATTAATACCGTTTTTACCCGCCCAAGTACCTCGCCAATAATTTTTATTTGCACCATTGCCGAAGTAAGATGTAGCTCTGTAATAACCAAGTCGAATTAATAATATTTCTGCAAACTGGTATTTACCAAGAAAATATAGTTGCGAATTTACAAAGTTATATTGTTTTGAATCTCCCGATGTCAAACCAGTTTCACGTTCTCCTAAAGCTTCAAGCATATCGTGAAAACTTCCCTGACTTGGTTTAAATTGATTTTGAGAATAAACGTTAACTACTGTTTCTGACTGGCTGTATTTAGATTGGTTGATTAAATAGCTATCTTTAGATAATATTTGAGACAACAAAAATAATTCTGTATACATCTATTATTACTTGTTTTATTAATGAAATTGAATTTAATTAAAAGTCTAACAATATAAGCAATAAATTAGTGCTATGAGTCGTAAATTTCACAATAAAATTATTTAGATATTATTATTTTAATTTTTTATTGAAGGACTTTTATTTTTCTTACTGAAAAAATACATACTTCCGATCAATAACGAAATACCCAAGCTATCTCTTCATCCTCCAATTGAAATTCCAATGATATATCATCATATTTCTTCATTCCTAAACAGTAGTCACATACAAACCTAAAAAAATCACGCCCAAGCTTGCATGAAACAAAGCCATTATAGGACATACCATAAATATCATAACTTTCGTCATCACCACTATAAGAATTCAAATCCCAGAAGAAAGATTGAGGTTTATCATTTGTTGCAAAAACTAAACCGGAGTTTAAAAGTTTTTTGATAATTCTGCAATTATTAAGCTCAGTTTCATCATAAACACTGTTGTCATCATGAGATGCTATAATTTCTCTCTCTTCTTCTGTATAAAGTTCAAGCTGCCATCTGTCATCACAATAAGGAATGTATATATCGATAACATTGTATCCTATTTGTCCTTGTCCAAATATCTGACAATATTCTTTATAACCTGCGGGTAAAATAATACCTGTACGTTCTTCAAATTCCAGAAACTCTTCTTTTCTCGCAAGGGTTAATCTGTCTTTCTTTACTTCTATTTGTTCAAGTAGTTTTTGCCAATCAGATATCATTTAAAATGAAAATTTAATCGAGTATTTTAATGTAGTAAAAGAATATCATTTGTAGGTTGGGTTAGACACGCAAATTAATTTGATTTGAAACAAGAATTGTTTATTCGTGTCGTAACCCAACATCCGATATGTTTATCCACAATTCTAATGTTGGGTTACGGTGCAATTTCTTATTGATTTGTTGAAAATCTACATTACCTGCTGCACCTAACCCAACCTACAAACTTTAACTTATAAATTTCACAATAAAATTATTTACAGATGTAGGTTGGGTTAGACATGAAAGTTAATTTGGTTTGAAACGAAAATTGTTAATTCGTGTCCTAACCCAACATTTTATTTTTCTGAGCAATCGCTCCGGTTGGGTTACGGTGCAATATCAATTCCGATATTGAGAATCATCATTACAAATACACCTTCACCCAACCTACCTTCATATCTATATTTATTTGTAGTTACGGCGCAATTTAAATCTCGATATTAAAAATCATCATTATAAATCCACCGTGAAGCTAACCTACAAAAATCATCTCTCCGGAAATGGTGCGTTACGGCATTGCCCTGCATAGTAATTAACAATTCAACATATCGAAGCCGTAACACACCCTACAAAAACTACAAATATTAAGATGCGCTAAAGCGCTACTACGAACGAATTCGCTTCATCGATGACACATTCCGTAAACTCTCGCTTCAAAGCATTAAAAACTGGACAAGCTGGCTGCTTTTGCAAATTATCGGGTTTACTCCAGGTAAATGGCGCTTCCTTCGCTGCGGATATCCACAACAAACGTTTTGCTCTAGTCATTGCTACATACAATAAACGATATTCTTCAGCAATTTTCAAATGTTTCGCTTGTTCCCATGCTTCGGTTACGTCGGGTAATTTTGATTCACCGTGCAGTGCGGCGCGGATTTGGGCGCGAGCTACTTCCGATAAAGTAAAGTCACCCAAGAATTTTCTTTGCGGTGGAACCCAAAATTTACCCGGTATTAAGTTTTCATGCAGAAACGGTAAAAATACGTAATCCCAGTCCAAACCTTTGGCTTTATGCATTGTAATAACCGTCAGTTGGTTACGTCTTGTATAACGCGCTTCTGAGTCTTCGGTGTCTACGGGTTCAAAGCGTTCGGAGCTAACGATTTCGCTGAGTGTTCCCAGCATTGTTCCCATTGAAATCTCACCGGCGATTTGATGATTGATTCTTTCTGAAAGTTTATCGGCTGTTGCTAATTCGGCTTGTTGGTAATCTAGTTTTAAAGCTATGAAGGAAATTATTTGATAAAGAGGTAATTCTAAACGAGCGTTGAGTAAATCGCGACAAAATTCGGCGGCTTTTTTGACGGCTTCGGTTTGCAGTGGTGCTAAAGGAGAAGGATATAAGAATTCCTCCGGTAAGGAAGCTAAAGCATTCAAATCTTGAGATTCGATTAATCTTCGTTTAACTAAAACTCCTAAAGCAGCCTTGAGAAAATCGGGAGAATGAGGGCGATCGCAAAATTGTAAAACTGCCAATATCTCTTCTGGTACGTGGGAATGTCTGTCTTGTTCGCCTACGTCGTAAAGTAAAATATTATGCTTTTTACAAATTGGTCTGAGTTGTTGGCTTAACCAGTTCCCCTGACGGTTTTCTCTCACTAATATCGCCGCACTGCCGTTATTTTCGTTGTCTTGGGGGAATAATTCAACGATCCTTTTTAACAGTAATTCTACGGTATTATGTATGTCTTTAGGAGTGTAGATTTCTACCCCTCTTCCGATTGCTGCGGGGTTAGCATTTGGCTGTGGATCGTTGGCATCTACCGGAAGGATTCTTTGATAGCGGAAGGGGAGGGGAGGAGTGGGGGAGGGGGAGAGGGGGGGATGGGGGGAAGATGATTGTTTTTGTATTTGGGTATTTTGTCTGCTTTGGTAAAGACTATTTACCCATTCGAGAGCAAAGTTTGCAGTTTCGATAATTATTTTACTACTTCGTCCAGCTTGATCCATAGTTGCCAAACGCTCTTGAGAATCGCATTCCTGGCAAAACTGGCGGAAATAAATCGGGTCTGCTGGTGTAAAAGTAGAATTAATCGCCTGATTCGGATCGCCAACGCGAATTATATTAATTTGGGAATTGGGCACGGGATTTTGGATTTTAGATTTTGGATTTTGGATTTGTAATTCTCTCCCCCTCTCCCCCTCTACCCCATCTCCCCATCTCCCATCCTCTCCCTCACTCGCCAATATCTCCAACAACCGAGTCTGAAGCGGGCTAGAATCCTGTGCTTCGTCTTCAAATACGGCGAATACTTGTTTTTGCTCGATTTTTCTGGCGCTTTCGTTATCTAATACTCGTAATGCAGCCAATATCATGTCGTCGTAGTCG
>JBARZF010000838.1:0-1564 GCA_049649675.1 Rivularia sp. (in: cyanobacteria)
TTTACCCTTTGGTAATTGCTCTTTTTCTCGGAAGTAACGGTTACTTACTTTCCCAAACCGTACTTATCATCAGAAATATTGGTCATCAACAAGTTGTTAATGTTCTAGATATTCAACTAGCAGATACGACTTTTAAAAGTGCAATATCTAATGTTACCTTAACCCAGAACGTAAAAACTCAAGTTTCTAAAATTTATGGTGAATGTCAGGGAAAAACTGGTAAACCTCTTACAGATTGTCTCCAAGAAAAAAGACCAATTGTAGAAGAAATTCTTGAAACAGCAGAACAACAAAATAATGCTCCATTGGAGCAAGCACGACAAGCTGTTGCAGAATTGAAAGATTTTGTACAAAATCCTGGGACAGTTTTTAATGCTTCTATTTCTTTGATACTAGTTACTTTTTTATATGCTCTTCAATGGGCTTTCGTTAATATTCTAGAAGCTGCACTAATGATGACTGCTACATTTGCACCAATTGCTTTGGGATTAAGTTTATTACCTTTAGGGTCAAAACCAATATGGGCTTGGGCTAGTGGTTTTGTATCTTTATTTGGAGTGCAGTTGGGCTATAACATTGTAGTTGGTTTGGCTGCAACTGTAATTGTTTCTGCTGGGGCACAAAGTGCTTCAGATTTAGCATTTTTAGCATTTATCAGTATCTTCGCTCCTGCACTTGCACTTTTGATCGCGGGTGGTGGAGGAATTGCACTTTATACGGGTATTAATAGCAGAGTTCCAGCACTTGTAAATGCAGCATTTGATGGAGTAGTAGCGGTAGCAACAGGTTTTGTAGGAAAGGTGTAACAGATGCTTAAGTCTTTGAGAAAAGTTCGACGACCTAACTTGTTAATCGATTCCAAAGATATACTTCCCTTATGCTTTGTCGGGCTAACAACATTTAGCTTGATGAGTTTTTTATTTCTATTGTTTCTAAGTTTTAAAGTTAATCAACTTGCAGCTAGGAAAACAACTTTTGTACAATTAGTTAATGGTCGCGCTTTAGTTATTTCTGA
Organism: Rivularia sp. (in: cyanobacteria); assembly: GCA_049649675.1. Classification (GTDB taxonomy): domain Bacteria; phylum Cyanobacteriota; class Cyanobacteriia; order Cyanobacteriales; family Nostocaceae; genus Rivularia. The sequence continues at coordinate 1,016 of JBARZF010000838.1, forward strand.
ACAACATTATTTATATCGTCACCCTGAAGTCATTAAAAATACCGTAAGACAATGGGCTAATTTAACTTTTAATTGGGATGGTATTATTCCAGGAACAAAAGAATTAGATAAAGGAAGAAATTTAGGTAAAGGTAAACGTGATACTACAAATGCTTATATTGCTTCGTTTCTAATTCAATCAGGTAAAAGCGGATTTCGTAATGCTGTACTCGAAGAACTTGCTGATATTACACCTGCTCGCGTATTCAACGGTCAAGTTCGTTCCAAAATAATTATTTCCTATTTATCGGCTCCTAGACAAGTAAAGATGGGCGAATGGGAAGTAGATATGGTCGCAACAAGAGTATTAGTCAATTTACCTGGTGGTGCGGATGAAGAAATCAATTTCAACCGCACTTTTAGATTAAAAGCGGTGGATATTCCTTCTCCACAATCGAATGATAGTTCTGCATTGGAACAGCAATTATATGAAATTAGAAGTGCAGGCTTGGAGATAGTTAAGATTTCTGAGTTTACGGGAGGGAAAAGAGGAGTGGGGGAGGGGGAGAG
>JBARZF010000839.1:0-3995 GCA_049649675.1 Rivularia sp. (in: cyanobacteria)
TGCTGGAATGATGAGGAGTTTACGTGCGGCTCGTTCTAACTAGGAGCCTCTAGAAACTAGAGGGGTATGAGTTAGGTAGATTTAGGGATAACCCGAAAATCTATAACTGTTTCAACAGAAGTAGGTGCAAATCCTATCCATCCGGGATGATGTGAACTCCTATCTGCCCACACCGAATATTAACAACCTTAATATAGAGTGAAGCTGGGGTCAGGGCGTAATCAGTTGTAAAACAAGCAGGTAACAACACTGGCGCTAATGGAGACTGAATACGAGTAAATTGATTCTAGAAAATTGTCTTACCTCAAAGCCTCAACCTGAAATAAAAAAATGAGGACTTCAACACCGATTATCCCCGCGTCACTTTGTAAACGGTAAACGCAATTCTGGGGAGGTGTTAGGCAAATTGAATCACTCTAAGTTCAGCAGTGTCTTTGAAACGGAACGAGTAAAAACGCTATATAGGTCTAAAGAAAAGTCGAATCTTTAGTAAGCTAGGTTGAGTCGAACTCCTAGTAGCGGGTAGGATGACAGCGAATAACTGCTGTCGGGTATTCAGAAAATATTCATTGGAGTAGAGCATGATTAGACATAGTAATTTTACTAATGAATCTTGGAAAAACCTACCTTGGAAGAAGTTCCGAAGTAACCTTTTTCGCTTACAAAGAAGAATATTCAAAGCTATTAGAAGCGGTGACATAGCAAAAGCTAAGTCTCTTCAAAAACTTGTTCTGAAATCCACATCAGCTAAGTTGTTAGCAATCCGCCAAGTAACTCAACTCAACAAGGGTAAGAGAACGGCGGGGATTGACGGAAAGAAAGTATTAAATTTCAAAGAACGCTTTGAACTAATGAAATTACTTTTTCAGGCTAACGATTGGAAACACCAAGGACTACGAGAAATCCCTATCCCTAAAAAGAACGGTAAGACTCGGATGTTAAAAGTGCCTACAATCTCGGATAGGGCATGGCAATGTCTAATTAAATATGCTTTAGAACCCGCTCATGAAGCTACATTCCACGCTAGGAGTTATGGCTTCAGAACAGGTAGATGTACCCAAGATGCTCAAAAGATTATACAAATTAATCTAAACTCACGTAAGAGAGGGTACGAAAAAAGAGTTATAGAACTAGACATTAAGAAGTGCTTCGACCGAATTAGTCATAAATCAATCATGGACAAACTAATAGCACCTTCGGCAGTAAAACTAGGAATATTCCGCTGTTTAAAAGCAGGAATAAATCCAGAGTTTCCTGAACAAGGAACTCCCCAAGGTGGTATCGTAAGTCCTCTACTAGCAAATATAGCCTTGAATGGAATAGAAGATATCCATCCAAGCATTAGGTATGCTGATGATATGGTATTTTTCTTAAAACCACAAGATGATGCGGATAAAATACTTGAAAAAGTATCCGAGTTCCTAGAAGAACGAGGTATGGAAATAAGTGAAGAAAAGACTAAAGTGACTGCCACGACAGATGGATTCAACTTTCTCGGATGGAATTTTAAAGTCCAGAAAAACGGTAAGTTTAGAAGCACTCCCTCAGAGGAGAACTTCAAGGCTATGCGTGAGAAAGTAAAAGATATCGTCAACAATTCTAATTATGGGGCAGAAGTTAAAACGTCTAAATTAGCACCAATCATAAGAGGATGGCGCAATTACCATCGATATTGTGACATGAGTAACGTGAGAGATTCTTTATGGTTCATAGCTAAAAGGGCTTTTACCGTATTCCTAAAACAGAAGAAAATTAACAGATATAAAGCTGAATCATTGGTGAAAAAAGCATTCCCTACTGTTAAATATTCTGAGAATAGGTTTGTTAATGTCAAAGGAGAGAAATCACCTTTTGATGGAGACTTAATCTATTGGAGTGAAAGAGAATCTAAGCTATACGACGGAACTTCAGCCAAGCTTTTAAAGAAGCAAAACCATACTTGTGCTAAATGTAATATGAGATTCTTCCCTGGTGAAGACATTCATATGCATCATATAGATGGCAACCACGATAATTGGAAAACCAAAAATCTAGAAATGATCCATCATTCCTGTCATCAGTACACGCACATGAGTAAAAGCGAAAGCTAAGAATATCTAGGAGCCGGATGCGGTGAAAGTCGCACGTCCGGTTCTGAAGGAGAGGTGCCCTGGATAATACCAGGCATCGACTCTAACAACAGAACAAATAGCGATTAGGTATTGCATTTTTAATTGTTAGAGAACTCACTGATTTAACGGTAATTGAACGTTCTAGGAAAGGCACAGGATTTGATTACTGGTTAGGCACTGGGGACGTAGATGAAGTGCAACCCTTTAAAAATAAAGTTAGGCTTGAAGTATCTGGTATACGGAATGGTGATTCAAGCCGTGTCAAAGCTAGAGTAAAACAGAAAAAGGAACAAACCGAAGTCTCAGATGGTCAGTTTCCCGCATATATTATCATTATCGAATTTAGTACACCTATATCTTATGTAGAAAAGAAATGAGTCAAATTCAAGAAAAACATACTACAGCGATGGATTTGGCGGAAGCAGCTTTTAGTGCAAAGCTTCGAGGTAACTTAGAACAAGCCTCGCAACTGATTCGAGAAGCATTTGAAAACGAGCAAGCAGCCGCAGAATTAATTGCTCACCAATTAGATGCAGAACCGAGCCGTTCAATTTTACATCGCAGCGCGGCAACGAGGCGCGGTAGATTGTGGAGAATTCAAAGCAGCAGAACGTTTAATAGCAACAGCTTTATCAGGAAATCCTCCTGAAGAAATTGCTGAAGAATTAAAAGATTTGTTTATTCAAATTAATTTACGTCCATACTTAGAACGTAATGGAATAAATATTGATAATGAAAAAATTAATGCTTTAATTTTGAAGAGTAAATAATTTATAAAAATAAACACTCTTATAGCAATTTACTTAATAATAGAATGGAACTAGAGGGGCATTTCATTTAAATTTGGTTTGTGTCCTCGCCAACGTAGAACTGACCAAGCATAAGCTTTTTGTAACATTAAATGGTCAGAAGCAGTTCTTAACTCACGCTCGTTCTTGACGTTCACTCTTATTTAGTGTGCTATTTTTCTCCAATGATTCTACGTGGCGTTTTTGCTGCTGGTCGGTGATTTGACTATTGGCGTTAAGCGAAGCTCTACCGAAGGTAATCGCCAATAACTCTTTGTCATCCCAAATTTGCATTTGCAGAAGTTCTTCCTGAATTTCGACTGGTGCATTGTCGGGTGTAGGAGGTAAGTTACTGACGATGCTTTGAGCTACCAAGACTTCCAAAGGCTGCTGAGTTGCCGAGGCAATACGAGCCAATTGTTGAAAAATAGCTTGTGGGAGTTCAACCGTGACTTTTTGCGTTGCCATTGGTTGTTAGATATTGCTTGTTTTTATTACTTTTAATACTAGCATTGCTAAAACTATCTGTTCTTCTTAAGAATAGTTTGTCTTATTAAAAAGTTAATCATAGAAAAATAATTTAACGTAACTCGCTTTGATGAAGTTCCGGGAGCCGGATTAACTTTACATAGCACTCTATGCAAAAGCTAAAGCTATAATCAGCATATAAGATAAGCTGACAGGACGAAACCCCAGGCAATGGCAGAATTAACAATTCAAATTTAGTACGGAACTAGCTCAGCGTCTAGAACATGGCGCAAAATCGTTTACCCGAATTGCTATGGCAATTGTTAGATGTTGCCTTCTTTACCGACAAACATAAGTAAGACAGTTCCAACAGAGTCCACAGATATTCCCTTAGTTTATCAAGAAGTTCTTGACTTTTTAATTAAGCGCCCAACACCAGAAGAAATAATTGCTTTTAAAGTTTCACCTCAAGCTCAGTCGAGATTAGAAGAATTATTGTCAAGAAATCGCTCCGCTACACTTAATTCAATGGAATTAGCTGAACTAGATGTTTACGAACAGTTAGAACATATGATGATTTTATTAAAAGCAAGAGCTTTCAAACGCAACGAGTAAACATGACTTCTGA
>JBARZF010000840.1:0-3605 GCA_049649675.1 Rivularia sp. (in: cyanobacteria)
TTCGATATTCCCCATCAACTAAATTACATACAGAAATTGTTGGTTGTTTGGGATTTCCAATAAAATTACGTCCACCCAACGCTGCATAATCTACAATCCAATATTCTGGAATACCAATTTCCTCATAGTCAGCATATTTAAAGTGGTAATCGTCACGCCAATTAGTTGATACAACCTCAATTATCAAAGGTATTGATGCACCACTAGTAAGAGTAGATGCTTTTTTCCATAATGGTTCGTTTCTCAAATTTGCGCGATTTAAAATTAGAACATCTGGGAAATAGCCAGTATCTTTTTGAGGAGGTTTGACTATAACTTTATTGGGGATACTGTAGGGCAAATTTAATCGGTCAATTAAAGCACTGAGCTTTACAGTTAAAAATCCCGTTACTTCCTCATGTTCTCCTACTGGTTGCGCCATTTCGATGATATTTCCATTATGTAGTTCGTAGCGTACCCCGGATTCAGGTAGCCAATCGATAAATTCTTCAAAGGTTATTAATTTGGGTGGGGCTTGAGTCATTGGTGGATAATTAGTGCTTTGAAAATATTATCTCTAATTAAAGGGGTTGGGGAGTGCGCGATCGCAGTTGATATTAAGTCAGTTGGTATTGAAATAAGATATTTTTAACGCAAAGGAGCGCAGAGGTTAACGCGAAGGAACGCTGAGTATTTTTCACTGACAAAATTAAAATTCCGAAGCAGTTTGATAGATTTGTTGTTCTCTATTAATAAAAACTTCAGCTAACGCTTGATAAGCTTCAGTCCAAGCAGTTATTACTTCTTCAGTTGCAGCATCTCCCAAAATATCTTCAATTGCTTGCAATAAACATTCCCCCACTATGGGATACTGTTCTGGTAAAACGTGGGTTTTTACGTGACGATGAGCAATCTTATCTACCATTGCTTTTAATCCTTCTAAATCTTCTATATGAGTCGCATAGCTATAAACTGCGGTAGCAAGTTTAGTTGGTTGACTACCATTCGCTTGTGCTGACATATCAAACTGTGCTTTTACTTCTGGATGGGTGTTAAACATAATTTCGTACATCCGAGTAGTAATCTTTTGACCGTTTTGTTTGATTAAGGGAGCAGTAGACTTGACGATATTAATGGTTTGCTGGCTAATTTTCTTCTTCCCCGGAAGATGTTCTGATAAGGTAAGGACAAACGCCATATTTTCTTTTGCTTGCAAAGCGTGAGGAGCATTTGCTGGCATAAAGACAAGTAATCCTGGTGCTAAAGCAATATCTTTCCCTTCTAAATTAAGGTTCCCTGTTCCTTCCAATACTGTTATTACAGCGTTACGATTGGAGGTATGTTCGTCGATTTCCGCACCTGCTGCTAAACAAAACAAGGTGTATTGGATATTGTTATCTTTCAGTAAAACTTTATTGAAAATGCCGCTTTTAGGGTACTCAATTAAATCCTGTAAAGTAGCAGAAAAGGAATTTTTGGATGATGCGTTTGCGGTATTCATAATTTCATATTCAAACTCGATACTCTTACTCTGGCATCAAGTTTGGGTTCCGTCTATGAGGTAGCTCATGTTTAAGGGTAAACTTTGTTTGAGTTAGTATAAGAGAGTATTTATCAGGTAATGATTGTAAAACGTTGCTCATCAATTACTCAATTACAACAAATTTATATCTTTCAAGATTTAGCTAGAGTACAACTAGAAAGTCTTGTTCCTTATAGTTACATTAGTGAATATCAACAAGATGAAATAGTAATGCATGAAGGTACACATCTTGCTGAACAACTTCATGCTCTAATCTTAGGAAAATTAGAAATTAAAAAAACTGCTGCCAATGGAAAAGAAACAGTAGTGCGTTTCATCCGAGTAGGAGAACTTTTTGCCGCACCAGCTATTTTTGGCAATAGAATTTCCCCTGCAACGGTAATCTGTCAAATAGAATCACAGGTATTAACCATCGAACGCGAAGCTTTATTAAAGGTAATCTCTCAATCCCCAGAAATTAGTTTAAAAATATTAGAGGTCTTTAATCAAAGACTTCAGCAACTCCATAATACCGTACACGGACTAATTTCCGAACGAGCAATGGTGCGTTTAGTGAGATTAATTCAATATTATCAGGAAAGTTATGGCACTCATCTACAAACAGAAGGAGATTGTTTAAACATGAGGCTGCCATTATATCAAATTGCCCGCAGTATTGGTATTACCTATGAAGAATGCGTGCGTTTGTTTAAAAAAATCAAGGGAATAGTAATTTATAAAAGAGGGGGAAAAATCATTGTTAAAGATTGGAAAAAATTAGACTTAGTAAGTAAGTAATTACTTTAATTGGACTAACCCAACTGGCATATTTTTATTGTAGGGTGCTGTGACACTTGGCTTGGTTTCTAACCTAATGATAGGGTTTTCGTGTCACGCACCACCCGGGTTTTATGACACTTGCGGCCATTCCTGTTTAATATGTAAACCAGTTCGCGTTAAACTACGTACAGGATTAATTAATGATTCTTGATGAGCTAATTTGATGTCGGCGAAATTTTATCAACCTTATCAACCGTTATTATTACGTATTCTGCATGGTTTAATTGGCTTATCTACAATCGGAGCCATTATTACTGCTTTTTGGACTTATGATGTTTTCGATGCACGTTGGGGGACAATTTCGTTGCCCAAATTTACAGAGATTGAAGGTATTCATGGCACATTTGGGGTGTGGACATTTCTTATATTTCCTTTATTTGCCTTCTATGCTTTTCATCGAGGTAAACGAAGATTAATTCAGCCGGATTCTTTCAATAAACTAACTGATTTTGGAAAACCAATCTGGTGGTACACTCTGCATCGTTTAGTTAATACTTTGAGTATTTTGGCAGTAACTTTTGCTGTTTGTTCTGGCAGAATGATGGATGAAAAGTGGCTACCTCAAGGAGAACTTAATCATTTTTGGTATTCTGCTCATCTTATTTCTTGGTTAATTTTAGTAACTTGCTTGGCGCTTCATGTCTTAATGAGCATTAAGGTTGGAAGTGTACCTTTAATTTTATCAATGATTAATTTGCGATTTCGCAGTCAGGATAATCCTGCTTTATGGCGCAAAAATTTTGATAGTTGGCGTTCTAATTTTGATGTTCGGATGTTTAAGCAATGGCTATCACCTCTTTCGTTGCTTAAAGTTATAGAAATTTTCGTATTTATTGCTTTAATCTCAAGTTTGGTAGTTTCGCTGATTAAAGAAATTGGTTAATTCGTTGTTTAATTAATATGGCTCTTTTAAATAATTACTTGAATATATGGATCAATATTTTGCAACGGTTGCTCGTGGATTGGAAGAACTTGCAGCTAAAGAGTTAGAGCAATTGGGCGCGAGTTCGGTAGAGCCTGGGTTTTGCGGTGTGGAATTTAGTGGCGATCGCACTCTACTTTATCGGGTAAATCTCTGGGCTAGGCTACCATTCCGAATTTTATTCAAGGTGCATTATTTTCCTTGCAAAACCTCAAAAGACCTTTATAACGGTATTCAAACTATTGAATGGCAAGATTATCTCACGCCAGAAGATACGTTAGCGGTAAACTCTACTGGTAAAAATGACGAACTCAACCACACTCACTTTACAGCGCTTCAGGT
>JBARZF010000841.1:0-8553 GCA_049649675.1 Rivularia sp. (in: cyanobacteria)
TTTAAGCTCAAAAACTAACATGGTATTACCTCCAATCTTATACTACCATGAGTGGGATAACATTAATTAAATACAATAAAAATCCGTGCTGAAACCACGGGGCTTTAGACCCATTGTTTTCGGTAAATTACTTGTAGTGGGAGCGTCTCGCTCCCTCCTAGAAGAAGGGCGTTAACGCAGTGTGTCCGTCAGGACATGCTTTCCGGCTCGCACTACTCTAACCCTTCAAAACTTATGTGTTGGAATACTCTAATGATGATTAACCGCTCCCAATTACCAATTACCAATTACCAATTACCAATTACCCATTTCCAAATCTCTACATTTTTTCATTCGATGTGACAACAATATGTGAAAATGTTAAATCCGGTACTTTATGTTTTCCCTAAAAGAACTATAGGATTAGAGTACTTTGTTTGCGAGGGTTGCTCCTCGTAATTTCAACATTCTTTGAATTTAATCAATTAACGCATCATTATCCTAAATACCCGGTATTATGCCTTGTTCTGCCACTCTCAAACAGCTAGTTGAATTGCTTGGTGCTAAAAGCGTAAATCTTTCAGATACAGCACTTGCACAATCTTTTATTGGTATACAAACAGACAGTCGAATTATTAAACCGGGAGAAGTCTTTGTTGCTTTTCGCGGTGAAAAGTTTGATGGACATAAGTTTGTCGCTACAGCAATCGAAAAAGGCGCTATTGTAGCAATTGTTGATTTTGAATACGACGATCCGCAATTTCCCGTATTGCAAGTAACAAATACTCTTGAGGCTTATCAAAAAATTGGTCAGTGGTGGCGCAATCAATTTTCAATACCAGTAATTGGGGTAACGGGTTCGGTGGGTAAAACCACAACCAAAGAGTTAATTGCTGGGGTTTTAAGTACTCAGGGAAGAGTTCACAAAACTTACGAGAATTTTAATAATGAAATTGGCGTACCAAAAACTCTTTTAGAAATAGTAGCCGAACATGATTACGCCGTTATCGAAATGGCGATGCGGGGGCTTGGACAAATTGCCGAACTTACTCAAATAACTCGTCCGACAATTGCCGTAATTACCAATGTGGGAACCGCGCACATCGAGTTACTCCACTCCGAAGTTGCTATAGCTCAAGCAAAATGTGAATTATTGGCAGAAATGCCTTCGGATGGAGTAGCTATCCTCAACTACGATAATCCCCTATTGATGGAAACCGCAGCGAAAGTTTGGCAAGGTAAAGTTATTACTTTCGGTTTCACTGGGGGAGATATTCACGGTAAATTGATCGATAACTATACTTTGGAAATAGCCGGTTTACGCTTGCCTTTACCAATGCCGGGAAGACATATTGCAGCTAACTACATGGCAGCTTTAGCAGTCGCACAAGTGTTAGGCATTGATTGGAATTGTTTAAAAAATGGTGTCGCGGTAGATATGCCAGGAGGACGTTCCCAGCAATTTACCTTACTCAACGACGTGCTAATCTTAGATGAAACTTATAATGCAGCACCAGAAGCAATGGTTGCAGCATTGAATTTATTAGCCGAAACTCCAGGAAAGCGACGCATAGCGGTACTAGGCGCAATGAAAGAACTCGGCGATAAATCCGAGGAATTGCATCAACTCGTAGGTAAAACCGCAAGCTCTCTAAACTTAGATACTTTGATGGTATTAACTGACTGTGCCGACGCACAAGCCATAGCCAAAAGTGCTTTATGTATTCCCATCCACTGCTATTCCACCCACGAAGAACTAGCAATTGGCTTAAAACAATACCTCCAAGATGGCGATCGCATCTTATTCAAAGCAGCCCATTCAGTCGGACTCGATAAAGTCGTAAATCAATTACGCGAAGCAGTGAGCAGTGAGCAGTGAGCAGTGAGCAGTGAGCAGTGAGCAGTGAGCAGTTAGCAGTGAGCAGTTAGCAGTGAGCAGTTAGCAGTGAGCAGTTAGGATTTGGGAGTTAGGGGTTAGGAGTTGGGAGTTAGGGGTTAGGAGTTTAAATTGAAAATTCAAAACTATCAATCCCCAATCCCCAATCCCCAATCCCCAATGCCCAATGCCCAATGCCCAATGCCCAATTATCTATTGCCAACTAAAAAATAAGTGCGAATGTAACGTCTTTGAAATAAAAACGCGCCCAAATTTGTAAATAAACAGGTAATTGCTAACCACAATAAAATATAAGTAGGAACGGCAACGATACCGATCGCGAACCAGGTGTAAACGTGCAATATCATTATTACTGCGAAAAAACCAGCAACAGCCGCTGATTGCGAAACTTGAGACAACGGACGATGAAGTGCAGCAAGAATCATTGTCGATATTGTGGCAATTAAATTCGCTGGTACCAAAAAGGCACAAATTGTTACGCAGTGGTTGCGAGAAAACTCGGCGATTGTGTTAATATCAAGCATCAATTTTTATTAATATTTTCCACTTGCTACCATTTTATGTAATATTTTAGTGAAAAAATTAAATGTGTTCAAATATATATTTCTGACTTAATTAATAAAAAATTAAGAATAATTACAAAATATCAAAATATTAAAATCGGTTTTAGTTTTTGATTGACAATTAAAGATTGCAGATCAACCCTTTAATTATACAAGTTGCAGCTTCATAAATTTCAGATTTGCACCAGATATTAGTTGAGTGCGGTTTAGATTAACGATGCTTTAGTATTTGAAAAATTGCTCTCTAAAATATAATTCATATAGAGACGTTACATTGCAACGTCTTGGTACATTTCTATCTGTACCAAGAATTTAGCTCAAAGGTTTACTTAGCCCCAAAGTGAGCGGCGATCGCTTCGGAATCTCCGATTAATTTACCATCGATAAACAATTGCGGAACTGTCGTTGCACCTGTAGCTGCTCTCAAACCACGAGTAGTAAAATCTTTGTTCAAGGTAATTTCTTCGTAATTTAAACCTTGCCCTTTGAGTATCTCTTTCGCACGAGCGCAGAAAGGACAACCTTCTTTAGCAAACATGAAAAGGCTTTGGGGTTTTGCTGCTTGAGGATTAATATACTTAAGCATTGTATCTGCATCGGATACCTTAAATGGATCTCCAGGCTCTTCTGGCTCGATAAACATTTTTTCTATTGTGCCATCCTTGACAAGCATTGAATAGCGCCAGGAACGCTTACCAAAACCTAAATCGGTTTTATCAACTAACAGTCCCATGCCTTCAGAAAATTCACCGTTACCATCGGGAATTAATGTCACATTTTCTGCTTCTTGATCCTTCGCCCATTCGTTCATCACGAAGGAATCGTTTACCGACATACAAATAATGTCATCCACGCCATTTTCTTTAAAAGCTGGAGCAAGTTCGTTGTATCCTGGTAAATGCGTAGAAGAACAAGTTGGAGTAAACGCTCCAGGTAAAGAAAAGACAACCACAGTTTTACCTTTGAATAAATCCGAAGTGGTGATATCCTTCCAATCGTCGTTCTCGCGAACCCGAAAAGTAACGTTAGGAACTTTTTGACCTTCTTTGTTAGGCAGCATAAATAAAACTATGATGATGAATACAACTTCTTAAGCGTAGTCGTTATGAGTATCTTTGTCAACCAGAAAAGTTTTGGGATGGGGGGATGGGTAGACAAGGGGACAAGGAGAAATTAACTCCTAACTGGTAACTGATAAGCTGTTGTGCATTTTAAATGCACAACAGCAAGGAAGAAGGAAGAGGGAAGAAGGAAGAAGGGACAAGAGTTGTAGCCATTAACCAATGAGAAATGAATATATAAGTTAAATGCGTAGCAGCTTAACAGTTAACTCCTAACAGTTAACTGTTCACTGTTAACTGCTAACTGTTCACTGTTAACTGGTAACTATTTTTTTCATGTTTGTATATTTATATCATTTAATATCCGTATATTTAGCGATAAGCTTGAGCGTGCAAATCGTAAATAAGTAATGGTTAATTAAGGAAATAATACCTATGAAAAAAATACTATCTATTGTGTTTTTGGTGATACCGTTATTGTTTTTTACTTACGCTTGTGGTGAGGAGACTCAAGCTACTGTTGCTCCTAGTGTTGAACAAGTTGCTCCTGTGGAAGTAACAAAGGTTGTTGAGAAAACTAAGGCAATTGTTGAACCTGCTGAAGCTGCAACAGTTGCTAAATCTGTTAACGTATCTTTTGAAGAATCGGTTGTAAAGCCAGTGGCAATGACTGCTGCTCATGAAGAAGGCGCTAAACTGTTTAAGCAAAATTGCGCGGCTTGTCATGCAGGTGGAGGAAATTTAGTTAATGCACAGAAAACTTTGAAAAAAGATGCTCTTGAAAAATACGATATGTATTCTAAAGAAGCAATTGTTTATCAAGTAGTTAATGGTAAAAATGCCATGCCTGCTTTCGGGAAACGTTTATCTTCCGGACAAATTGAAGAACTTGCTGAATATGTTTTGGCTCAAGCTGACAAAGGTTGGTAAAAGTTTAGGTTGAAATTCTAAGAGTAACTAGCTCGAAAATATAGTGGTTAATAGTTGTTTTTTCGTATAGATAACTACGACAAAAATAATTATTAGCCACTAATTATTATGTATTAACAGTTATACGCAACCCATTATCTTTTTACTAATACTCATGCGGTTTTACCAAATATCTCTCAGTTTGGTGATGGCGATGGTACTAATGCTATTTTCTCCGGCTGGGGCTTTGGCATCAAACCAGGATAGCTCGCAAGACTTATTTAAATTAGCGATAGAGCAACTCGAAAGCGATGAATACAGCGCAGCAATTGAAAATTTTAATCAAGCAATTGAGATTAATCCCAATTATACTAAAGCTTATTACAATCGCTGTTTGGCTTTCCTGCATTCATCAGATTACCAGCACGCCATCGCAGACTGTAATACGGCTTTAGAGCAAAACCCAGATTTTTTTGAAGCTTATTTAAATCGAGGTTTAGCGTATTATAAATTACAACTACCCGCAGCTGCGATCGCCGATTTTAATTATTTTCTGACAAGTAATCCAAATGACTTCCGAGCATACTATGACAGGGGTTTAGCATATTTCGACGAAAGAAGTTATCAAAAAGCACTCAGCGACTATAACAAAGCATTAGAACTAATAGCTGAAGATAATACTCAGTTACAGGTAGCCATACATAACGATAGAGGTGAAACGTACCTACAGCTAAAGAACTTTAAACACGCTATTGAAGATTTTACCAGCGCAATTTCTTTAGGTGTGGAAGATGCAAATTATTATTGCAATCGGGGTTATGCTTTTCGTCAGCTAAAAAAATATAGCGAAGCCATCGATGACTTTACCGAATCAATTCGACTAAATCGCAAACAAGGTGCAGCCTACGTTGGCAGAGGTTTTGCTTTCTATAAAAGTGGTAGGCACTCTGAAGCACGTGTTGATTTTCTTCAAGCTGCCCAATACTTTCGCGATAGTGGAAAAATGCAGCAATTCCACCAAATTATTTATTTAATTAAAATATTGCGTCGTCAATCTCCTTTTACATCTAAAGCTTTATTGACTTAATAAGGGAGTAGGGAGTAGAAATCAAGCACTGAGGTTGCCATTTATTCCAAGGCGGTGCCCTCGAATGGTGCATTCCGGTGAATAGTAACGACTTAAGTGCTTCTATCTAAGGAGTTAATCCGGAATTCATAGTAGCGCCGTGACTCGCCGACGTTTTATAGCATCCGGAAGGGAAGACAGCCCAACTACAAACCATGAAGAAATTAATGTCGCTCCCTACTAGTACACCACGGCGGAAAGGGCGCACCCATTTAAAAATGTTAAAACTCTTACTAGCTCTACTTTTTACTTCTTACTTCTTACTTCTTACGAACGCCCAGCGGTACTAGTAACAATGCCAAGCGCGTTTGTTAGTCCATTCTAAATCTTCTATTGGCTTGCATCTCTATCTCATTCCCAATGCATTTTTATAAACAAAGCGGAGCGAATATCAAGGATTTATGACTTTGTCATGCCTAATGTCCTATATTTAATGCGAATAACACGGTTATTCAAGGTAATCTAAAAAACTCAACCTTTTAAAAGCACGATTTTAAACAACAATGTTCATGGATAACTACCACTAAGTAGTATTCACAGTTATCTAATTGCAATTTGCTGTTAAATGAAGCACTGATTAATAATCTAAGTAAGTTTAATTAGACTTGATTATAGTTAAATCTAATCATAACTTTGATGTATATATTAATTTCAGGCACTATTTCATATTAATTACATCTATATACTTAGCAGTGAGTTTTTTTGCCTAATACTTTCGGACTATATTATGGATTATTTCCCGATTAAAAATTAAATGCAAGTATAAAAGATATTAAAAAGCACTTTTTTTTATAAATTCAAGATATATTGTGACAGATTTTGTAGTGGGTAACAGTAATTACAGTTCTATAATTTAGTTGCAGATTACAATTGCACAAATACCAATGAAGTTGAGATATTGAATAAAAAAACAATGTTTATTCATCAAGATAAAATATCCTAAAGGCGTTACTATTTGTGTTTACCTTAAAGGGGTGATCCCCATTCTTAATATAAAGAAAAATGTTTGAAAAATATCCGCGCTCGCATCTACCGCCCTTATACAAGGACAATACAGAACTATTCTTATTTTTGCCAAAAATAACTTTTTTTTAGGTATAAGTACGCAGTTTTCCGGAAGAACAGTAGGAAACTCTGTGTAAAGAAAATATGGGTATTAGTAAAATGAAATACCATGAATGATATTGGATTGCTGATAGCAAGCGCCCTTACAACAGGACATCCATCTGTGCCCTATTTATTCAATGAAACAGCAGTTGAGCTTAATTTAAGCGTTAAAGAATCAAATCTTTTTCAATCAACTGGTAATCGTACTGTTGCTCGGATAACACCACCAGAATTTATAGGGCCAAATGGAATTCAGATAGCCTCAACAGTTTTTTCTAAAAAGAGTGAGGATGTACTTAGAAAAATCAGAAATAGAATTGACTCCCTCGATTGTTGTCGGTTGGCGAGCAAGGTTATTTCTGCAAGAAAAGAACCAATTATTTTAGAAACCTCGCCCTTAAATTCGATCTTAACAACGGGGGAGATTATATTGCCTTCAACTTCTCCACCTAGTTTGACAGATGCGATCGAAAATACTCCGTATGTTACTCCTCAATTGCAACAGACTTTTGCAGGAAGTCCGAATCCTAGAGGAACTAACTCAGGAAAGTTTTTCGCTAGCTACAATGGAACATTGCCAAATTTAAGTTACGGTACTTCCGGGCTATCGGTCAGAATCCTACAGCGACTGCTATTAGCCAATGGTTATCGTATCAGAGTTGATGGAAATTTTGGCGCACTTACAGAAATTGCCGTAAAAGCTTTCCAAAGCAACCGGAATTTGACTATAGATGGTGTAGTTGGACAACAGACTTGGCAAGAACTAACGAGGTAAGAACAATGTAGAAGAGAATACTTTGAATCATACCTTGAAAAAAGTCTGCAAGAGAGTCTTTTATAATACATTTGACCTAAGAGTTTTTCCGGATGTAAACTTATGGTGCTGTCATAAGTAGTGTAGGTATTAGGAGGTCAAATAGATGACCGTACTGGGTTTGCTGGTGGCAAGCTTTGTAACGCAGGGGCAACCGTTTCTGCCTACATTTTCGATTTTAGTTAACGTTCAACCGGAAAAAGTTCAACTAAGCTTATCTAGTCAGCGCTTGTCTACTTTTGTTTTTCGTATTAGCGATCGATCCAATTTATCCGCTTTAAATTCAAACCATAAAAAGAAGTATCAAAGAATACTTTTAAATCCAATCAAAACTTCCGTACGGGGTTTTGATAATTCAATAGAGAAGCATCAGAGAAAAGTTACTTTTTCTGCTGTATCAAAAGACTATTCTATGAATTTCGAGCCTTTCTTGAATAAAAGCCTCCCATTTACTCTTAAAAAGGAATGGGATACGCCACAAACGCCCCTATATGATGCGGAAGAACGTTTATTGGCGCAATATTTTCGAGGTCAACCACTACCAGTTTTACGTTATGGTAATAGCGGGAATGCTGTCCGAGTATTGCAAACGCTGTTGACTTATAATCGTTACGGCGTGGGTATAAGTGGAAGCTTTGATGTACTGACAGAGACAGCGGTAAAAGCTTTTCAAGCGAATCGACGGTTGAGCGCAGATGGGATAGTTGGATCTCGGACTTGGCGAGAACTGACAAGACATGCAACATTCCATACAAAAAGGGACCCGATGGAAATCCCCATGTTTGGCGATCGCCCAGTTTATCCTTGGCAAAGAAGCGAACGCGGGAATTTCGGCGAGTCGAGCGTAAGTATTTAACTATATATTTAGCGATATTGATGCTGTTGTAGTTGTTGTTGCGCTAAGCGTTTATACATTAAGTAAAATAATGATTCGAGGTAGCGCAGCAAGTCTTCTCTTTGTTCTTTAGAAGTAAAGTTCCAGAAACCAGAAATTCGCGCTAATGTAAGCAATTTATTAACGTGAATTTTCCAAGTATAAGTACTGTAAACTCTATCTATACCAGCTTGAGAAATTTCATTCCAATAGTTAGGATTTT
>JBARZF010000842.1:0-2323 GCA_049649675.1 Rivularia sp. (in: cyanobacteria)
TTTAAGCTCAAAAACTAACATGGTATTACCTCCAATCTTATACTACCATGAGTGGGATAACATTAATTAAATACAATAAAAATCCGTGCTGAAACCACGGGGCTTTAGACCCATTGTTTTCGGTAAAATATCACTTCTCTACAATATTCTATCTGTCGTCTTATTTTCCAAATTAGTATCACAATAGAATATCAGTATATTGATTTCAACAAGTTATTCATCATGTATTGGAAGATAACCCAACAGTATGCCGTCAGACGATCTATCTAACTTAATTATAAATATTTCCTGGTTTAATCAAGTGATGATGTTTCAAAAGTTTATATATAGCAACTCTAAATGATTCGTGAAATTACTTGTAGAGGTAGAGAACAGAGAACGGGAAACCCGGATTTATCCACATATCTGAAGAAGCCTTATAAAACCTAGTAATGCGTTTGATTAATTCCGACGGATTGTAGGGGCAAAGTATAGCCTGGAGGATAAACAGAATCCTGAAAAGCGCAAGATATTTAAAGAAAAATTATCTGAATATTTAAGAATAACATTCATATACTCCAGAACTTTTGCAGGTATGGTTTTGGGACGAAAGTGGATTTATTTTTAGAGTTATAAGAAGAAAAACATGGGGAAGAAAAAGTCGCAGAAAAAAAGTTCCTGGACAACGCAGAAGAGGCAGAGTAAATCCGCAAGGGAGGATTACGCTACCACCATAAAAAAAAGAATTAATTTCGTCATAAAAAAAGGAGATGCGAATATATTTTATGAGCAGCTTACTCTTTTATATAACTTATGCAGACAAGAATGGATAGAGCAAGGAAATAAAATTGAAAACTTCAATATGCTCAATTGGATGCTTGGGCAAAACACCTAGGTTCCCAACTATCAGCACCATTTATGACGCTTTCGTTTATGGCATTGTTGGTAATTCCGGATTTAAAGCTTAGCGATAGAGGTTTGTTTAGTGGTAAAGATTTAAAGTTTGTTTCGCTGTGGAAATAGCTAACGGTTTATGCTGAGGAGTAAAGTTTTTCTATAAGCGAGTTGATAAATTTATTTCTATATTTGTAGAGTAAGGTTACGTTTGTCTGTTCTTTCTCAATTGTGTCACCTTTTCTTAAAATTTATCCTATGTGAAATACGCTAAAAAAGCTTTGCGAGAAACCCCGAAGGAATTTTTAGGACTGATTGTTTTGCCCAGCTTCGGAGAAACGGAAGTTTGTACATCAACTCACCCTCGTAAATTGGCGAAGGTATTGTATTCTGGAGGCAATATTACCGACTCAAAGTATAAAGATAAGTAAATAAATTTACATCCTCACAAATTCCTCACAAGCTTTTTATAATCTAAATACTGACGATTTTTGGGTAAAGAAATGTCGTATTCAAAAGAAGCGTTAGAGTATATGAATTATCTTTCGTCTCCACCACGGAGCCTTAAAATGTTCGGAACTAAATATGAACAAATCAACAGTACAGACCCTCCGAAACCGACAGATCCGAGCTTATTAACGGATTGTATCACATTTGCTGCCCGTGCGATTTCTGGCGGATTTATGCGCCAAGGAGATTCCGAATCCGCCAACCGCGTAATGAAGCTTGTTAATGATGGAACTCCTAAAGCGAAATACCTAGTGAGTTTTCATGATTGGATCGCGATATATTGTAATCCTGATGTACCGCATCCTGCCGATGGCGATCCCGAACATCCATCTACTTATCATACGTGGAAGAGGACTCGTGCATATTACGAAGTCGATACCAAATACTGCGCGATCAACTACAAGCCTACTCCATACAATGAGGATCTTTGGGAGCAGCAGGGCTGGAGACAACCAGAAACATCAAGAGAAGATGCGAAAATACAGGCTATGAAGGAAATTCCATTCGGTTTTGGACTATCTCACGGTGCCTACCATACTTGGCTCTGGAGCTATGGTAAAGTACATGATGTTCATTGGACAAATCGGGGTTCGGAATTGTTTGATGTCACGCCTTTTTTTGAATTTAATAATGACTGGCTGTCTCATCTAGTCGTCGTTCCGCCAGATGGATTAAGGTCTAATCTTAGATCGATACTTGACGAAAATTGAATTTTCGTTACTAAACCTTTTCAACAATACCTTTGCCAAAATAAGAACCTACAAAAATTGTGACAGAATTGGCACTTTGATGGGGGTTTACGTAGTGCGAGCATCTTGCTCGCTGGCGCTCCCGAGCGAGCAAGATGCTCGCACTACGTAAACCCCCATCAAAGTGCCAATTCTGTCACAATTTTTGTTGGTTCTTATTTTGGCAAAGGTATTGTTGAAAAGGTTTAGTA
>JBARZF010000843.1:0-10667 GCA_049649675.1 Rivularia sp. (in: cyanobacteria)
CGTCGTTCGGATATTTTCTCCACTTCTGAAAATAACCAAAACACCGTGGAAGTTCATGTAGCCCAGGGCGAGCGGGAAATGGCCGCCGATAACAAATCCCTGGGACGATTTAAACTTTACGGTATACCTCCCGCGCCTCGGGGAATTCCGCAAATTCAGGTATCTTTTGATATTGATGCCAACGGCATATTGCAGGTAACGGCATTAGATAGAACCACCGGAAGAGAGCAAAGTATTACAGTTCAAGGTGCTTCCAACTTAAGCGAAGCCGATATTCAGCAGGCAATTCGGGACGCTGAAAAATTTGCCGACGTAGATAGACAGCGCAAAGAAAAAGTAGAAAAACGTACCCGTTCTGAAGCATTAATTTTACAAGCCGAAAGACAACTGCGAGAAGTCGCGTTAGATTTCGGAATGCAGTTTGCTCGCAATCGTCGCCAGCGAATTGATAATATTTGCCGCGATTTGAAAGATAGTTTGAAGGCAGATGACGACAGAGGAATTGACCAAACTTACGCCGATTTACAAGACGCTTTATCCGATTTAAATAAAGAAGTGCGTCAATACTACGCTGATGACGAAGAAGACGATTTATTCGGCACCATCCGCGACATCTTTATTGGTGATAAAGATGATGATGATTTCTACGATAAAGGCTACGGCAGAGGAGCCGATAGGGGTTACGGTAGAGATGCTGGCTTAGGCTACGGCAACAGAGATTATGACCGGGGCTACGGTAAAGATTATGACCGGGGAGCTTACGGGAGAGATGCCGATAGGGGCTACGGTAGAGAACCCGACGATAGGGGCTACGGTAGAGATGCCGATAGAGGTTATGGTAGAGAACCCGAACGGGGTTACGCAAGAAACGACCGGGGAAGAGATAAAAGAGATAGTGATAGGGGCTACGGAAGAGATAACAGCTATCCGAACTATGACAAAGATTATTCTCCGCGCAAACCAGCCAAACCCAGCTACCAGGATAACTGGGATGATGATGATGACGATTGGCTGTAAAGTCGTTTAAATTAGCTTTTTATCGGCAAATATAGGCTAATATACGGGCGGTTAACTCCGCTCTCAGTTATTTGAAAATATACTGATGAAATAATCCGGCTTTTAATATTAGACAAGAGTAAAAACTAGACATACAAACGCTTTTTCCTAAGTCTTCAAAAAACGTTTTATTTTGATTTATCGAAATACCGCATATTGCACTCAAATCAAAACTGTTGATTCATATTACTCACGCCTACTTCCTTCTGATTAAAAAGCCTACTAGATGAGGAAAATTGAAAATAAAAATACAATTAAAATTACTTATTAATATTAACTACTTCCCCCAACCTTATTCCCTACATTCTCTTATAAACAACTTACTATGCAGAACTTGCAGAATTTTCGCGATTACTACGAGATATTAGCAGTAACTAAAGATGCTCCTAATGATGAAATTAAAAAAAGTTATCGCCGATTAGCTCGACAATATCATCCAGACTTAAATCCTGGTAATAAAGCCGCAGAAGAAAAATTTAAAGATGTAAACGAAGCTTACGAAGTCTTAAGCGACCCTGCTAAACGCGCACAGTACGACCAATTCAGCGTGTTTTGGAAGCAAAATGGCTTTGCTGGTTCAAAATCTTCCTCACGCAAAGCCCCGAGTCAAGGAAACGGTCGTACTTCTACTGACGTTAATCCCGGCAAATATGATAATTTTGATACCTTCATTGACCAAGTATTTGGCGTAAAGAATAAAGGCAATACAGCCGGTAGTTCCTCCAACACTACAAAAACTGACCCATTCAAGACTCCCAGAACAAAAGTTTCTTATACTCCAGGTGTGCGTTCAAATCGGCGAGATATAGAAGCAAGATTAACTTTACCTTTAGAGAAGGCTTATCAAGGTGGCTTAGAAAGAATTCGTCTTGAAGATGGACGTTCTTTAGAAGTAAATATGCCCCCAGGAATGGTAACGGGACAAACTATTCGATTGCGTAATCAAGGCATTGGTGGCGGCGATTTATATTTAAAAATTACCGTACAGCAACATCATATTTTTAAAGTTGACGGCACCGATATATTCTGCCAAGTACCGATTACTCCCTGCGAAGCAGTCTTAGGAGGACAAGTAGAAGCACCTACTTTAGATGGATTAGTAAAAATGACTATTCCCCCAGGAGTTAGATCCGGGCAAAGATTGCGTTTAGAAGGTAAAGGCTATCCCAACGAAAAAGGCAAACGGGGAAACCAACTCGTAGAAATTCAAATAATTACTCCTGCTCCTAAAAATATTAGCTCTGAAGAACGCGAACTTTACGAAAAGTTACGCGATATAGAAACTTTTAAGCCTCGTAAAGATTTGCTGAGATGATTTTTGATTAAATAGCTGCATAGCCTTATAGAAAGCTAAAAAAGCATCTAAAGTTAGATTTACAAATATTCAAATATTGATGAAAATAAGATTTGGCAACCTTGCTACAAAAAGATAGTTTTAAAATATGAGAAAAAACTGTTTGCAAGGTAAGGAATACAGCCGTGAATCAAAATGGGACAAAACTCAGTCGAGGAGAAGCAACCTATTATTCCTTACTAGGTTTGCATCCAGCAGCTTCGGTAATCGAAATCCGTCGTGCTTACCGAGAGCTTAGTAAACGCTATCATCCCGATACTACAAATTTACCCACAGCACTTGCTATTGTTAAATTTCAAAAGCTCAACGAAGCTTACGCAACCCTTAGCAACCCCCAAAAGCGTTTAACTTACGACCTGCAAATCGGCTATTCTCGGTTTGGAGTCATTCAAGCACCCTCCGACTTAAACCAACCAGTTTCAGAAAATCGGCATTCATCCAAATCGGCTTACCTCGATCCAACAGATCGCCCCCTCTCACCCGGAGAGATTTTTGCTTTATTTATTTTAGGCTTAACTTTTTTAGGATGTTTGCTGCTAGTAATCGCCGTAGGTTTAACCAGAGGTGAAGCAGCTTTTCAAACAACTATAGAGCAGCCTAGTATTATAATACAGCAGCAAGCAATCAATTCAGAACGAGCAAATATCGTAAATAAATTTAATAATTAAAAATTAATGGGGAACGGGGAATAGGGAGTAGAGGAAACACCTTCAACAGGGGCAATACCAATTGTTTAAGCTGCTTCACCATATACTGCAAGCTTTGCAGAGCTTTTAAAAGAGAAACAGGGTATAAGTACCTACGCAAAATTAATTGTGTACTGTCCGAAGCGAGGAACGAAGCATATGTCCTATCGGACACGCTGCGCTAACGCAGGGACTTGAACTTTTTAGAATGTTAAATTAATTTTGCACGACTACTTATCAGTAACGAAGGCAACTAACAACTAACAACCAACAACTAACAAAAATTTTTATGTATCTTTTAAACTCAGAAACTCCACTGTACAATCATCCACTTCCTCAAATTGAGCAATGGTTAGAAAACAGAGGCTGTCAGCAAGACTCAAAACTATTACATTTATGGCACATACAGAAACCTGCTTGGGAAGCGGAAATCTGGCTTGATGTCGAAGAAATCACCGTCCGATATCTTAGTGCAGGAGAAACTAAAGAAGACATTCAGCGCTCGTTTAAGTATTCTCTAAGTCGCCAAGATGTAGAAGAAGCGATTTTCTGCGGGCCATGAGGAGATAGGAGATTGGGGGATGGGGAGATTGGGGGACAAGGAGACAAGGAGAGGGGGAAGAGGAGCCACTTGCGTGCGGGGGTGGGGAACGCCCTCGCACGCAAGTGGCGTGGGGGAGAGCGGGGAGAATAAATAATTATTACCAATTACCCATTACCAATTCCCAATTACAAAATTAAACTTTGCCAAACCTTCTGTCTCTTTTTTGATAGGCTGATAATGCTTTGCGGAATTCGCTGCGGTCGAAATCGGGCCACAATGTATCGGTAAAGTATATTTCAGAGTATGCTGCTTGCCATAAGAGAAAATTACTCAAGCGCATTTCTCCACTGGTACGAATAATCAAATCTGGGTCGCAGTTTTGGGCAGTATAAAGATGATGTTCAAATGTCGCTTCATCAATTTCGTGCGGCTGGAGCAATCCTTTGTCTACTTTTTCGGCGATCGCCCGACAAGCTTGAAGAATTTCTTGTCTACCTCCATAGTTGGTAGCGACATTAAAATCAATTCCGCGATTGTCTTTGGTTTCTTCCATCGAACGGCTAATTTCTGCTTGTAAGGCATTTGGCAAAGCTTTTAAATTGCCTACAAAGCCAATTCTGACGTTCTCTTTGAGCATTTCTCGTAGTTCTTGACGCAATACACGCTGGAACAAAGTCATCAAAAATTCAACTTCTTCTTGCGGTCTACCCCAGTTTTCGGTAGAAAAAGCATAAGCAGTCAGCGCTTTTATTCCCCAATCTTTGCAGCAGCGGAGCAAATCCTTGAGAATATCAACTCCGCGCTTGTGCCCCATAATTCGAGGCAAACCCCTACGTTTAGCCCATCGACCATTGCCATCCATGATTACCGCAACGTGTAGTGGTAATAGTTCTTTTTTTAAATCGCTTGGCAAATATTCTAAATTCGTTGATTGTGCTGTCATTTTTTATCCCGAGAAGCGGTCGATGGTAAACCGAGTAAACGTGAAATTAATGTGATCGATTTGCCACGAATTTGACGACCCAAACTGAATAAACCGGGGGATAGGGCTTCCCGATCCACTGCGGGAGAAAACAAAGTCTCCAAGGAATCCCTCAATTTCGTAATTGTTAACGGTCTATTTAGAGTTCCCCTTTCTGCAAGAGAAATAGAACCTGTTTCTTCCGATACAACGACACAAATACAATTTTCGACACGCTCGGTAATTCCCATCGCCGCTCGATGGCGTGTTCCCAACTGGCGAGAGGCAGTACGTCCCGAAAGCGGTAAAATTATACCACTGGATACAATCCTAGAACCACGTATCAATGTTGCACCATCATGCAAAAGAGTTTTTGGCTGAAAAATTGTTTGCAGCAGTTCCTTAGAAACTTCAGCATTCAGCTTCACTCCTGGCACGGAAAAATCACGCTCGTCAATTGGTCCAGTGGTTTCTATAATCACCAAAGCTCCAATCCGGTTCTTTGAAAGTTCTCTAACCGCATCAACAATTTCATCAATTACACTATACGATTTCGGTACCGCTAAACTCGAAGTTTGAAACAACTGCCGAAATTCACCACGTCCCAACTGTTCTAGAAAACGGCGAAACTCTGATTGAAGAGTTATCGCCATTGCTACAGCACAACCATATACAAGGCTTTGCAAAACAAAATTTAACAGTGGTAGCCCTAAGAAATCACTTACTGCCGAAGCTAGCATCAAAACAATAAATCCCCGCACCATCCATAGGGTGCGACGTTCGTTGATAATTACTAGCATCATATATGTTAGCGCTAGCACTAACATGATATCCAGAGTCCTTAACAAGGGCTGCGACCATCCCAGGTTTGCCAGCCATTGTTTCCATAAATTCCCCATGACATCTGGATTACGCGCTTTGTTTGAAGGATATTTTGCTCAAATTATAAATAATGTAGATGCCCTCCGGGCAACTTAAGGGCATAGTAGCATGAAGTAATTAGCATAAAATAGCTGATTTGTTTTCAGCATTTATGCAACATACTGCTTTGCCGACGACACCATACTTTATTATTCGCTTTTTTTGAGCCGTTCTGGTAAGCAATCTTGACGAATCAAATCTTGATATGATTCGCGTTGCAATATTAAGCTTGCTTCACCATTGGCAACTAAAACTGCTGCCGGTCGAGGCAAACGGTTGTAATTGGATGACATACTGTAATTATATGCACCCGTTCCCATTAGTACGAGAGTATCTCCCGCTTCTGTGGGTGGAAGTTGGGCATCATTAATTAGAATATCTCCCGATTCGCAATGTTTACCAGCAATTGTAACTTTTTCGGTAGATGGCACAGACATTTTATTCGCTACCACCGCTCGATAAATTGACTGATAAGTAATCGGACGAGGATTGTCCGACATTCCTCCGTCTACAGCAATATATTTACGTATTCCGGGAATTTCTTTGGATGCACCAATAGTATATGCTGTAACGCAGGTTGTACCAATTAAAGAACGCCCCGGTTCGCATAATAATTTTGGTAAGGGAATATTCGCGGTAGAGCAGGCTTTTTCAACTACCTCGCAAATCGGCTTTACCCACTCTTCTATGCTCGGTGGATCGTCGGATTCTATATATCTTATTCCCAAACCACCACCAACATTTAATTCGGTAATGTTGATATCATAAGTAGCAGCTTTTTTTAACCACTCTACCATAAGAGCAGCTAAGTCTTGGTGGGGTTGACGCTCAAAGATTTGCGAGCCAATGTGAGCGTGTACGCCAACGCAGTTTAAAGATTTTTGCTTGCTGACGAAAGTAAACAAATCATCAAGAGCATTGGGATCGAAACCAAATTTACTATCTAACTGTCCCGTGCGGATGTAATCGTGGGTATGACAATCAATTCCCGGAGTCAGACGTAACATAATCCGGTACGGTACATGGCTATCAGAACTATTTTCTGACGCTAGCTCCACCAAAGTATTTAACTCATACCAGTTATCTACTACAACAGTACAACCGGATTCCACAGCAAAAATCAATTCATCACGAGACTTATTATTACTGTGTAGGTAAATCTTATTGGCATCCGCACCACTTTGTATTGCTGTATATAATTCACCACCAGAAGCTACATCTATTCCCAAATCTTCGGATGCAACAATCGCGCACACTGCCAAACAATTCCATGCTTTAGAAGCGTACAATACTTGTGATTCACCTTTATAGTATTGCTTAAAACTATCGCGATACTGACGGCAAGCAGTTCGTAAGCTTTCTTCATCCAAAATATACAGTGGAGAACCAAACTGCTTTACTAAGGTAATTACATCACAACCACCTATTTCTAGGTTGCCATTCTTGTTAATCTTGGCAGTCAAAGGTAAAAGCGACTGATTCGGCGAAACGCTTTCTTTTTTGCTGCTCTCAGATAGTATATATTTACTACCATTATCTTGAACCCCAGCAGAGTAAGTCGATACCATAACGATATAAATTGTGTGTATTGAATTCTGGGCAACATTTGTCTGACTTTACCCAGTGTACAAAGGGCGATGTACTATAACCAATAAAAGTGAATCTATTTGAGCTAAAAATTCAATCTCTTTCTCATGAACATCTATCCGCAATACTAGAACTAGATAAATCTAGCTTTGGCGGCTTATGGTCGAAAGAAGGCTATCAAAGAGAGCTTGATAGTCCGAATAGCGAGATACAAGGTTTATTTTCTCAGAAAACCGGCAAAAAACTTGTAGGAATGGGTTGTTTTTGGTCAATCTTAGAAGAAGCCCATATTACAATTTTGGCAATAGATTCTCAATACCACCGTCAAGGAATGGGCGCAGCGTTGCTTTACTCTCTTCTAAAGACAGCACGCGATCGCCATTTAGAAAGAGCGACTTTAGAAGTAAGGGCTTCCAATCAAAGTGCAATTTCCCTATACGAAAAATTTGGCTTTAAGACAGCAGGAAGAAGAAGACGCTACTACAAAAATGGTGAAGACGCATTAATTCTGTGGCTTGGAGGCATACACAAGCCAGAATTCTCCGAAACCTTAGCTAACTGGAATAACAATGTTACTCAAAACTTAAAAAAATCTTGCTGGCAGTTAGCAGTTAGCAGTGAGCAGTGAACAGTTAGCAGTTAGGAGTAGTTAAGAATTCTCCCCCCTCTTTCCCCTCTCCCCCTCTTTCCTACTCCCTACACCCTCTAAATTGTCTAAAAATGATTACTACTAATAATTAAATGATATTTAATCAAACTATAAAGTATTTTTATAAAGTTCATAATCAACTTGACGGAAAGCAATAAAATTGATATTAGTGATTGTTGGCTAATGGCTTAGCAATGACCCGAGTCTAAGTGTGTATGGGTTGTAGTCAAGCTAAATAACGCACTTAGTAATCGCTCCTCAGTACGCTGACTACAAAAAAGTAACAAATAATATGTAGCCTCAACCAATGAAGTAGGTTCCTAGCATTTGGATGTCTAACAAGTTCCACAGACACCCATCCGTTTTGCCTGTGCTAAAATCAGCGTACCGGCACGACGCAGGCGATGGGAATAATGCCTTATGTTTGAACGCTTCACAGAAAAAGCCATCAAGGTAATAATGCTTGCTCAAGAAGAGGCTCGCCGCCTTGGGCATAATTTTGTTGGCACCGAACAAATCCTCTTGGGTTTGATAGGCGAGGGAACTGGCGTGGCGGCTAAGGTGCTCAAATCAATGGGCGTTAACCTTAAAGATGCCAGAATCGAGGTCGAAAAAATCATCGGCCGAGGCTCGGGTTTTGTTGCCGTGGAAATTCCGTTTACCCCACGGGCAAAGCGAGTTCTGGAACTATCTTTAGAAGAAGCCCGCCAGTTAGGTCATAACTATATTGGTACTGAGCATCTACTGTTAGGCTTGATCCGCGAAGGAGAAGGTGTAGCAGCTAGAGTACTCGAAAATCTTGGTGTAGACCTATCTAAGGTCAGAACCCAAGTGATTCGTATGCTTGGTGAAACCGCTGAAGTTACTTCTACAGGTCAATCTGGACGCAATAAAACTCCGACTCTAGATGAATTTGGTTCTAATTTGACCCAAATGGCTCTAGATGGCAAGCTCGACCCCGTGGTCGGACGTGCTAAGGAGATTGAGCGAGTAATCCAAATTTTAGGTCGTAGAACCAAAAATAACCCCGTATTAATTGGGGAACCTGGTGTTGGAAAAACTGCCATTGCCGAAGGTTTGGCACAACGTATTGCAAACAAAGATATACCTGATATCTTAGAAGACAAACGTGTAGTAACTCTTGATATTGGCTTGCTTGTAGCAGGAACCAAGTATCGGGGTGAATTTGAAGAACGCCTGAAAAAAATTATGGATGAAATCCGTCAGGCGGGAAATGTAATTTTAGTAATCGACGAAGTTCACACCTTAATTGGTGCTGGTGCGGCGGAAGGCGCAATTGATGCGGCTAACATTCTTAAGCCAGCTTTAGCTCGTGGTGAATTGCAGTGTATCGGTGCGACAACGCTCGATGAATACCGCAAGCACATCGAACGAGATGCAGCGCTTGAGCGTCGTTTCCAACCAGTAATGGTGGGTGAACCTTCAGTAGATGAAACTATTGAAATTTTATACGGTTTACGCGACCGTTACGAACAACATCATAAATTGAAAATTTCTGATGAAGCGGTGCTAGCGGCGGCTAAATTATCCGACCGTTATATTAGCGATCGCTATCTTCCAGATAAAGCAATTGACTTAATTGATGAAGCTGGTTCTCGGGTACGTTTGATTAACTCCCAACTGCCACCCGCAGCTAAAGAGTTGGACAAAGAACTGCGTAAAATCCTTAAAGAAAAGGATGATGCAGTACGTTCCCAAGACTTTGATAAAGCTGGCGAATTGCGCGATCGCGAAATGGAGATCAAAGCAGAAATTCGCTCTATTGCTCAAAGCAAAGCCGGTACTTCTCGTGGCGAAGGTGAAGAACCCGTAGTTACTGAAGAAGATATTGCTCACATTGTGGCTTCTTGGACTGGCGTTCCGGTGAACAAACTCACCGAATCCGAATCCGAGAAATTGCTACACATGGAAGACACCTTGCACCAGCGTTTGATTGGTCAAGAAGAAGCTGTAAGAGCGGTTTCCCGTGCAATTCGTCGCGCTCGCGTTGGTTTGAAAAATCCCAACCGACCGATTGCTAGCTTTGTATTCTCCGGTCCTACTGGTGTAGGTAAAACTGAATTAGCGAAGTCTTTAGCTTCTTACTTCTTCGGTTCGGAAGAAGCAATGATTCGTCTGGATATGTCCGAATTCATGGAGCGTCATACCGTCAGTAAGCTGATTGGTTCGCCTCCTGGTTATGTAGGATACAACGAAGGCGGTCAGTTAACAGAAGCTGTAAGACGCAGACCTTATACTGTAGTGCTTTTCGACGAAATAGAAAAAGCACATCCCGATGTATTCAATATGCTGCTTCAAATTCTTGAAGACGGTAGATTGACGGATGCTAAGGGACGTACCGTAGACTTCAAAAACACCTTGCTGATCTTAACTTCTAACATCGGTTCTAAGGTAATTGAAAAAGGTGGCGGCGGAATCGGCTTCGAGTTTGCCGAAGATGCTGGCGAGTCTCAGTACAACCGTATTAAGTCTTTGGTTAACGAAGAACTTAAGCAGTACTTCCGTCCTGAATTCCTCAACCGTCTGGATGAAATCATCGTCTTCCGTCAGTTGAACAGGCAAGAGGTAATGTTGATTGCCGACATTATGCTCAAGGAAGTATTCGGACGACTCACCGAAAAAGGTATCCAGCTAGAAGTGAGCGATCGCTTTAAAGAACGATTGCTGCAAGAAGGTTATAACCCCAGCTATGGTGCAAGACCTTTACGTAGGGCAATTATGCGCTTGCTAGAAGATAGTCTTGCAGAAGAAATTCTTTCCGGACGTGTTGGCGAAGGCGATACAGCCCTAGTTGATGTGGATGAAGGCGGAAATATCCTTGTTAGCTCCGAAAAGACTGAAGAAGACAGCAGCGGTGAGCAAGATGATGCTTTGCCTCAAGCTGTTGA
>JBARZF010000844.1:0-17953 GCA_049649675.1 Rivularia sp. (in: cyanobacteria)
GTTCGATAGACATAAATCCTGGCGTACCGATGACAATCGAACTAGTAATACCCCCACGAGAATTAACTTGTGCGGCCATTGTCTCACGCACCGCACCAAAATCGATTAAAACTGGTTGATTATCTGAGGAGCGGAGAATAATATTTTCTGGTTTGATGTCGCGGTGAACGATACCTTTACTATGAACGTAATCGAGTATATTTAACAAACTAATCAATATTTCTCGCACCCCAGACTCATTCAAACGCCCGCGATTTTTAATAATTTCGCTCAAAGTCAGCCCTTGAATATACTCCTGAGCTAAATAAAATTGCTGCCCTTCGCAAAAATATGCATATAATCTAGGAATCTGAGAGTTACCGTCACCTAATTCTTCTAAAATCGCCGCTTCTCGCGCAAACCTTTGCTGCACGAGTTGATAGGTTTGGGGATTATCTTGAATTACTCTTAATTGTTTGATTACGCACCGGCGAGTCGAAGGTATCTGAGTGTCTTCTGCTAGAAAAGTTTCTCCAAATCCACCGCTTCCTAAAGTCCTAAGTATCCTATAGCGGTTGTTGAGCAGCATTTTATTAGTCAGCGCCCTTTTTAATGATTTTTAGTTATATATTTTACTTGTATCTGCTTTAAAACTTCTATTTCAAGTCAATTTTTTGCACCAACGATTGATTCTACTATTCTATTTTTAAATAAAATCAAATAAATAGAGTATAGAGTCGCATAAAATATTTGTGGTTTTCCGATTTTATTTACCTTTCCGTGCGGCTTATCGCGCTTGGATGATAATTTCCTTGAATAATGACTAGTAGAGCCTTATATAACTGCTTTCCCATACCGATAAAACAAACAAATTTTTTCCCGTTCCCCATTTCCCATTTTCCATCTCCTTAAATATCTATCAAAATGCGGTTTAAAATGAGGTCGATAGCCTGCTATTTTTCTTTACTTACCACAAAAAAAAAATTTTTTCCGATATTTGTTTTTGTAACATCTTCATATTGACAAATTGGATGCTATATTAGTAAGGCTATTAGTGTGCGTACATATATAGATAGTTTTCTTAAAACCTGTGGCAAATTCAAGATCGGCTCTCAAACGTGTTTTAGTTGCAGAACGCAACAGAGTACGTAATAAATCCTATAAATCGGCATTAAGAACGTTGATGAAGAAATACTTCACCACGTTGGATAAATATACAGCCGAACCTTCCGAAGAACTAAAGGAACAAGTAGCAAAGGATATGTCTGCTGCTTATAAGAAGATAGATAAAGCAGTTAAACGGGGTGTTCTCCATCGTAATAATGGAGCCAGACAAAAATCTCGTTTAGCGAAAAAACTAAACGCTGTGACTCAATCGGCAGCTAGTTAGTTTGATTCATAAAGTCAGTGGTAATTACGATTAATAGCTGACTTTTTCTTCAAGGACTATTTCAATGCAGCTGATTGACACCCACGTTCATCTTAACTTTGACCAATTCCAGCCCGATTTGGAAGCGGTGCGCTCACGATGGAAAGAAGCAGGTGTAGTGCGTCTGGTGCATTCATGCGTTGAACCATCGGAATTTTCAGGAATTCAGGCATTAGCCGATAGATTTCCTGAAATTAGTTTTGCCGTGGGATTGCACCCCTTAGATGCCCAGAAGTGGACATCCCAAACAGCGAACCAAATCGAATCCTTGGCATCTGCTGGGGATAAAATTGTCGCGATTGGCGAAATGGGGCTGGATTTTTATAAAGCTGATAATAACGAGCAGCAAATTCTAGTGCTAGAAAAGCAGTTGGAAATAGCAGCAAGGCTGGACTTGCCAGTAATTATCCACTGTAGAGATGCAGCATTGGAGATGAAGCAAGTGCTATCTCGTTTCAAACAGCGGTATGGAGAAAAGGTGCGGGGAGTAATGCACTGCTGGGGTGGAACCCCTGAAGAAACCCAATGGTTTTTGGACTTAGGGTTTTACATCAGCTTCAGCGGAACCGTTACCTTCAAGAATGCCCATGCCATTAAAGAGTCAGCCACGATGGTAAGAGGCGATCGCCTACTAATTGAAACTGACTGTCCTTTTCTAGCCCCAGTTCCAAAACGAGGGCAAAAACGAAACGAGCCATCCTACGTTCGTTTCGTAGCCGAACAGGTAGCTAACTTGCGAGGAGAAACCTTAGAGTCAATTGCACAAACTACTACAAAGAATGCCTGCGATTTATTTGGCTTAAAGCTGTAAAAATCATTTGGGTGTGGATATATTTCAAGCTAATCCAAAGTTCCTACTTTAGGAGGATGGGAAATATGATATAATTCATTCCTCCGATTGTGTATGCTTAGGTCATAATAGTTGAGTGACACAGGCAATATAATTAGCTGAATTATTAAAAACGCCCAAATGAAAGCTGTTTGATTGTTTCATGTATCTCCTGCAACGGAAATCCACAGTGGATAATTACGGTTTCAATAAGGAAATATATGTAGCTCTAACTAGCTTACCCATTACGGCTGAATTATTTCATTTATAGAAAACTAGATAGTGGTTTATAAACTGGGGATAGGAAGAATCTACCTCAAGAACAAAGCCATTCTGTGAAAAGCTATATTAGCAGGACTTTCCATTAATTTCTTTAGTAATAGGATATCATCACCGCGACGGTATTATTGGCTGTTGGAATAGCGTTGATAAAACAGGAAGACAGTATTGCTTGTTTGAATAAAAGCGCCAAAAGGGAGGGGGGAATGAGCAAAGGAAAACAGTTTCTTCTGGATCGAAAAGCCAGCGAAAGCGCGAGCAAACTCAGGCAAATAATTAAGATGCCGATGTAGTTTTAGCTTCAAGTAAAGAGAGGATTCATTTTTTGAAAAAAGATGCCATGTATCGGCTGCTATCCTCCTGAATATCCATAAAATTGCTTTCACTACGACAGCAATATAATCGAAATTTTCTCAACGCAAGACAAATTTAACCCCTTTATAGATTTTAATATGGGCATGAATTACGACTCAATGACAGAACCGGGCTTCATGTTGCCCGACTTGATTGAAATTCAACGTTCTAGCTTCCGCTGGTTTTTAGAAGCAGGGTTAATAGAAGAGCTTGATTCCTTCAGTCCCATCACAGATTACACCGGTAAACTAGAACTGCACTTTTTAGGACAAAACTACAAGCTTAAAGAGCCTAAATATGGTGTAGATGAATCGAAGCGGCGCGACAGCACCTATGCGGTGCAAATGTACGTACCTACACGTTTGATAAACAAAGAGACTGGGGAAATTAAAGAGCAAGAAGTATTTATTGGTGACTTGCCTTTGATGACCGAACGCGGCACATTTATTATTAACGGTGCAGAGCGAGTAATTGTCAACCAGATAGTTCGATCCCCAGGGGTTTATTACAAATCCGAAATCGATAAAAACGGTCGCCGTACTTATTCTGCTAGTTTAATTCCCAACCGGGGAGCATGGCTGAAATTTGAAACAGACCGTAACGATCTAGTTTGGGTGAGAATTGATAAAACGCGCAAATTGTCGGCTCAAGTGTTGCTCAAAGCCTTGGGGCTGACCAATAACGAAATTTTCGATGCGATGCGTCACCCGGAATACTTCCAAAAAACCATTGAAAAAGAAGGAGAGTTTTCGGAAGAAGAAGCCTTACTGGAATTGTATCGCAAGCTGCGTCCCGGCGAACCACCAACAGTTTTGGGCGGACAGCAGCTTTTAGATTCGCGCTTTTTTGACGCTAAACGTTACGATTTAGGTCGCGTAGGACGCTACAAGCTGAATAAAAAACTACGCTTGCAAATTCCAGATACAACTAGGGTGTTGACGGCTCCGGATATCTTGGCAGCGGTCGATTACCTAATTAACTTAGAATTTGACCTCGGTAATATAGACGACATCGATCACCTGGGAAATCGCCGAGTCAGAAGTGTCGGTGAATTGCTGCAAAACCAGGTTCGGGTAGGTTTGAATCGTTTGGAGCGGATTATCCGCGAACGTATGACCGTATCCGATTCCGAGTCTTTAACTCCTGCATCCTTGGTTAACCCCAAACCTTTAGTAGCAGCAATCAAAGAATTCTTTGGTTCCTCACAGCTATCTCAGTTCATGGATCAAACCAATCCTTTGGCGGAACTGACTCACAAACGAAGATTGTCAGCGCTTGGCCCTGGTGGTTTAACTCGGGAACGTGCGGGGTTTGCAGTAAGAGATATTCATCCGAGTCACTACGGACGTATATGCCCGATTGAAACGCCAGAAGGTCCAAACGCGGGACTAATTGGTTCTTTAGCGACTCACGCTAAAGTAAATTCCTATGGCTTTTTAGAAACTCCTTTCCGTCCGGTAGAAAACGGCAAAGTCATGTTTGAGAAGCAAGCTCTTTACATGACTGCTGACGAAGAAGATGATTTACGGGTTGCTCCGGGGGATACACCTCTCGATCAAAATGGCTATATTATTGGTACTCAAGTACCAGTACGCTACCGCCAAGATTGGGCAACTACGACACCAGAGCAGGTGGATTATGTAGCGGTTTCTCCGGTGCAGATTGTTTCGGTAGCAACAAGCTTGATTCCATTCTTGGAACATGACGATGCTAACCGAGCATTGATGGGGTCGAACATGCAACGGCAAGCAGTCCCATTGCTCAAACCAGAGCGTCCTTTGGTGGGAACTGGTTTAGAAGCCCAAGCTGCGAGAGACTCCGGGATGGTGATAGTATCCCGTACCGACGGTGACGTTACCTTTGTAGATGCCACAGAAATTCGCGTTCGTCCCGCACCCGATGCAACGGAGGAAAAATACGAAATTTCCAAGTATCAGCGTTCCAACCAAGATACTTGTTTGAACCAAAGACCTTTGGTAAGGATAGGAGAAAGAGTTATTGCAGGACAAGTACTTGCAGATGGTTCTTCTACCGAAGGTGGGGAATTAGCATTGGGGCAAAACATCGTAGTAGCCTATATGCCTTGGGAAGGCTACAACTACGAGGATGCGATTTTAATTAGCGAACGCTTGGTGCAAGATGATGTTTATACCTCAATTCACATTGAGAAATACGAAATTGAGGCAAGACAAACCAAGTTGGGGCCAGAAGAAATCACCAGAGAAATTCCTAACGTTGGTGAAGACGCGCTGCGAAATTTAGACGAGCAGGGAATTATTCGCGTTGGTGCCTGGGTGGAAGCTGGGGATATTTTGGTAGGTAAAGTTACACCTAAAGGTGAATCAGACCAGCCACCGGAAGAGAAATTATTACGAGCAATTTTTGGTGAGAAAGCCAGAGACGTAAGAGATAACTCGTTGCGAGTACCCAACGGTGAGAAAGGTAGAGTCGTAGATGTCCGGATATTTACCCGCGAGCAAGGTGACGAACTTCCACCTGGTGCGAACATGGTGGTGCGAGTTTACGTAGCTCAAAAGCGGAAAATTCAAGTCGGCGACAAAATGGCGGGAAGGCACGGTAATAAAGGAATTATTTCCAAGATATTACCTTTAGAAGATATGCCTTACTTGCCAGATGGTTCTTGTGTGGATATTGTACTCAACCCCTTGGGCGTACCGAGCCGAATGAATGTAGGACAGGTATTCGAGTGCTTGTTAGGTTGGGCAGGTCATACCTTGGGAGTGAGATTTAAAATTACGCCTTTCGACGAAATGTATGGCGAAGAATCATCGCGGCAAATCGTTCACGGCAAGCTGCAAGAAGCAAGAGACGAAACAGGTAAAGACTGGGTATATAATCCCAATGATTCCGGAAAAATTCAAGTTTATGACGGTCGTACCGGCGAACCTTTCGACCGAGCAGTGACTATTGGCGTAGCTTATATGCTCAAATTAGTTCACTTAGTAGACGATAAAATCCACGCTCGTTCAACAGGACCTTACTCCTTGGTAACACAACAGCCATTGGGTGGTAAAGCACAACAAGGCGGTCAGCGTTTCGGAGAAATGGAAGTATGGGCATTGGAAGCATTCGGTGCTGCTTATACATTGCAAGAATTGCTTACCGTCAAATCCGACGATATGCAAGGACGTAACGAAGCCCTTAACGCCATTGTTAAAGGTAAAGCAATACCTCGTCCGGGAACACCAGAATCATTCAAAGTATTGATGCGAGAGCTACAGTCATTGGGACTTGATATAGCCGTTCACAAAGTAGAAACTCAAAACGACGGTAGTTCCTTGGATGTAGAAGTTGACCTAATGGCAGATCAAAACTCTCGTCGTACACCACCCCGTCCGACTTACGAATCTCTTACCCGCGAGTCGATAGAAGAAGAACATTAACAGGTAATGGGTAATGGGTAATGGGTAATGGGTAATGGGTAATTGGGAATTAAAAAGAAAACAAAAGAAAAGAATTGAGTATTCCTAATTTCTCACTCCCTACTCCCATTACCCTCAACCCTACTCCCTACTGAAATTGCTTGGTTGTAATCTAAAATCTAAAATCCAAAATCCAAAATTGTTATGAGAAATTCTCAAAATAATCAGTTTGATTACGTAAAAATTGGCTTGGCTTCACCCGAACGGATTCGTCAGTGGGGAGAAAGGACTTTACCCAATTCTCAAGTAGTTGGAGAAGTAACGAAGCCGGAGACGATTAACTACCGTACTCTAAAACCCGAAATGGATGGGCTTTTCTGCGAACGAATTTTTGGCCCTGCGAAAGACTGGGAATGTCATTGCGGTAAATACAAGAGAGTCCGCCATAGAGGTATTGTTTGCGAGCGCTGCGGTGTAGAAGTCACCGAATCGAGAGTGCGCCGTCACCGTATGGGGTATATCAAATTAGCTGCTCCGGTCGCTCACGTTTGGTATCTCAAAGGTATTCCCAGCTATATTTCTATTCTCTTAGATATGCCTTTAAGAGATGTAGAGCAAATAGTTTATTTCAATTCCTATGTTGTTCTGAGTGCTGGAAATGCGGAGTCATTAAGCTATAAGCAATTGCTTACTGAAGATCAATGGCTGGAAATTGAAGACCAGATTTACAGCGAAGACTCTACGTTAGAAGGTGTAGAAGTTGGTATTGGTGCTGAAGCTTTGCTGCGGTTGTTAGCCGATATCAACTTAGAGCCAGAAGCTGAAACACTGCGAGAGAATATTACTAACGCTAAAGGTCAAAAACGTGCCAAGTTAATTAAGCGGCTGCGGGTAATAGATAACTTTATCGCGACTGGCTCGAAGCCCGAATGGATGGTAATGACGGTAATTCCGGTAATTCCTCCAGATTTACGCCCGATGGTACAGCTTGATGGTGGTCGCTTTGCAACTAGTGATTTAAACGACCTGTATCGTCGAGTGATCAACCGTAACAATCGTTTGGCGAGATTGCAGGAAATTCTTGCGCCAGAGATTATCGTCCGTAACGAAAAACGGATGTTGCAAGAAGCAGTAGACGCTCTTATTGATAATGGTCGTCGAGGACGTACTGTAGTAGGTGCAAATAATCGTCCTTTGAAATCCTTATCCGACATTATTGAAGGTAAACAAGGACGTTTCCGTCAAAACTTGTTGGGTAAACGGGTAGACTATTCCGGAAGAAGCGTAATCGTAGTTGGACCGAAACTTCAAATTCACCAGTGCGGATTGCCAAGGGAAATGGCAATCGAATTATTTCAGCCTTTTGTAATTAATCGATTAATTAGAGGCGGTATGGTGAATAATATCAAAGCCGCGAAGAAATTAATCGCTAGAGCTGACCCCCAAGTTTGGGATGTTCTCGAAGAAGTGATTGAAGGACACCCAGTCATGCTCAACCGTGCCCCAACCTTGCACCGTTTGGGTATTCAAGCTTTTGAGCCAATTTTGGTAGAAGGAAGAGCGATTCAACTGCATCCTTTGGTATGTCCGGCATTTAACGCCGATTTCGACGGCGACCAAATGGCAGTACACGTACCTTTATCTTTGGAATCGCAATCAGAAGCAAGATTGTTGATGCTCGCTTCTAATAACATACTTTCACCTGCTACTGGCACGCCGATTATTACCCCCAGCCAAGACATGGTACTTGGAGCATATTACTTAACCGCAGAAAATCCTGATGCTAGCAAAGGAGCAGGCAGTTATTATTACTCTTTAAATGATGTGGTAATGGCTTACGAGCAACAGCAAGTAGATTTGCACGCTTACGTTTACGTCCGCTACGACGGTGAAGTAGAACAAGATGTAGATGACAAAAAGCCCGTAGAAGTCATAGATAACGAAGATGGTACCCGTACTCTGCTCTACAAGTTCCGTCGCGTTAGAGAAGATGCGACAGGAAATCTTCTCTCTCAGTATATATATACAACACCAGGTCGCGTTATTTACAACATGGCAATTCAAGAAGCTCTAGCAAGTTAGGGAA
Source organism: Rivularia sp. (in: cyanobacteria) (assembly GCA_049649675.1). Classification (GTDB taxonomy): domain Bacteria; phylum Cyanobacteriota; class Cyanobacteriia; order Cyanobacteriales; family Nostocaceae; genus Rivularia. Next base: position 8,340 of record JBARZF010000844.1, read on the forward strand.
TTGGGAATTGGGAATTGGGTAGAAAATAATTAACCCATTACCCGTTACCTATTATCTAAAATCTAAAATCTAAAATCTAAAATCTAAAATTGAAATGACTGACGAAAACATGATTTTCCGCAACCGCGTAGTTGATAAAAAACAACTGAAAAAGTTGATTGCGTGGGGTTTCACAACTTACGGTACCGCACGGACGGCGGTCATGGCGGATAAGTTAAAGGATTTGGGTTTCCGTTACGCTACAAAGGCTGGAGTTTCTATTAGTGTTGATGACCTAATGGTGCCACCTTCTAAGCGATCGCTGCTTGAAGCTGCTGAAGAAGAAATTCGCGCTACTGAGAAACGTTATCAGCGCGGTGAAATTACTGAGGTAGAACGCTTTCAGAAGGTAATTGATACTTGGAACGGGACTTCTGAAGCCCTTAAAGATGAGGTGGTAAGTCACTTTAAGAGCAATAACCCCCTCAACTCGGTTTATATGATGGCGTTTAGTGGTGCTAGGGGTAATATTTCCCAGGTACGTCAGTTGGTGGGAATGCGGGGACTAATGGCAGATCCGCAAGGGGAAATCATTGACTTACCAATCAAAACTAATTTCCGCGAAGGACTTACCGTTACCGAATATATTATTTCCTCTTACGGTGCCCGTAAAGGATTGGTAGATACAGCGCTAAGAACTGCCGACAGTGGTTATTTAACCAGACGTTTGGTGGACGTATCCCAGGATGTGATTATCCGCGAAACCGACTGCGGTACTTCTCGTGGTATTCCCGTTGTAGCGATGATGGAGGGAAGTAAAACTTTAATTCCGATCTCCAATCGTCTTTTGGGAAGGGCTGTTAACGAAGATGTAGTGCATCCGGAAACTGGTGAAGTACTTGCAACTCGCAATACTGCGATTACCGAAGAACTCGCAAACGAAATTGAAGCGGCTGGGATTACAAAGGTAGAAGTTCGTTCTCCCTTAACTTGCGAAGCCGCACGCAGTGTATGTCAGCATTGTTACGGCTGGAGTTTGGCACACGCCAAAATGGTAGATTTGGGTGAAGCTGTAGGTATTATTGCCGCTCAAAGTATTGGGGAACCCGGTACTCAGCTAACCATGCGTACCTTCCACACCGGGGGTGTATTTACCGGGGAAGTCGCGCAACAGGTACGAGCTAAAGCCGATGGTACGGTTAAATTTAAAGGTAAAGTCCGCACCAGACCTTACCGTACTCGTCACGGTGAAGATGCTCTGTTTGTAGAGACAAACGGTACGTTAACTTTGGAGCCGAGCGGTAGTCCTAAATCGGCTGGGATGGAAATTGGCGTAACCAAAGGTTCAACTTTATATGTTAACAATGGCTCCAAAATTAAGCAGGGTCAATTGTTGGCTGAGGTTGCCTTGGGTGCGAGAACAACCAGAATTAATACTGAGAAAGCTGTAAAAGATGTAGCTTCTGATATTGCGGGACAAGTCAGGTTTGCTGATGTCGTAGCAGAACAAAAAACTGACCGTCAAGGCAATACTACCACTACAGCAGTTAGGGGTGGTTTGATTTGGATTCTTTCGGGAGAAGTATATAATTTACCTCCTGGAGCAGAATTAGTAGTTGAAAACGGCGATCGCATTGAAAGCAATGGCGTAATTGCCGAAACTCAGTTGAATTCTCAACATGGTGGTGGTGTACGTTTACCCGAAGCAACTCCGGGTAAAAGCACTCGCGAGATTGAGATTATGACTGCTTCGATAGTTTTAGATAGAGCGGAAGTTACCGTCCAAAGCAGTCAAGGGCGCAACAACTATTTAATTACTACTGCCAACAATCAAGTATTTAACTTGAGAGCAACACCAGGAACCAAGGTGCAAAACTCTCAAGTAGTAGCAGAATTAATTGATGATCGCTATCGTACTGAGAGTGGAGGATTGTTGAAATTCTCTGGGGTAGAGGTGCAGAAGAAGGGTAAGGCAAAACAAGGTTATGAAGTTGTTCAGGGAGGTACCCTACTGTGGATACCCGAAGAAACTCACGAAGTTAACAAAGACATTTCCTTGTTAATTGTCGAAGACGGACAATTGGTAAACGTAGGCGATGAAGTCGTCAAAGATATCTACAGCCAGAGTACCGGGGTTGTAGAAGTCACCCAGAAAAACGACATTCTGCGAGAAGTAGTAATTAAACCGGGCGAACTGTTAATGGTTGACGATCCAGAAACAGTGATGAGCAAAGACGGTACTTTTGTTCAAGCTGGTGAAGAATTTCTGGGTACTACCTTTACAGAACTACGCTATATCGAATACGTAGAGACACCAGAAGGGCCAGCAGTATTGAGCCGTCCCGTAGTTGAGTTTCCAATACCAACCAATCCTGATGTACCATCCACGACTTCAGGTACTGACGAAAATGGGCGTTCCATCCAACTAAAAGCAGTACAAAAAATATCTTATAAAGACTCCGAGCGTATCAAGTCTGTAGAAGGTGTTGAACTGCTGCGAACTCAATTAGTGTTGGAAATTGGGCAAGAAGCGGAAGAACACACTACTTCTCCTCTTGCAGCTGATATCGAGCTTGTTACCGATGAAAACGACCCAGAAATTCAGCGCTTGCAACTGGTAATTTTAGAATCTTTAGTAATTCGTCGCGATATTGCCGCTGATGCGACTCAAGGTAGTACAAGTACTAACTTAGAAGTAGAAGACGGGCAAACCATAGAACCTGGTGCTGTAGTAGCTCGGACCCAAATCTTGTGTAAAGAAGGAGGTCGTATTCAAGGGGTGAAAGTAGGCACCGATGCACCTCGTCGCTGCTTGATATTACGAACTGCCGATACCTTTACCATTAACCTTAATGAAGCTCCTACCTGTAAAGCCGGTGACTTGCTAGTAGAAGGTGCGGAAATTGCTCCTGGAATATTCGCAGAACTTTCTGGACAAGTAGTTAAGGTAGGGAGTAGGCAGCAGGGAGTAGGGAATAGTGAAGGGGATGTTGCTATAGTACCAAGCGGTGAATCTTCAAGTCATTATATTACCTTGAGAATGGGTCGTCCCTATCGAGTCAGTCCCGGTGCCATACTACAAGTTGACGATACCGATTTAGTACAGCGCGGTGATAACTTGGTGTTGTTGGTATTTGAACGTGCTAAAACCGGGGATATCATCCAAGGTTTGCCTAGAATTGAAGAATTACTGGAAGCTCGTAAACCTAAAGAAGGCTGTATATTAGCTCGTAGAACCGGAGAAGTTAAACCAGTTTACGGCGATGGTGATGAGGCGATCGCACTCAAAATTCTCGAAGCCGGAGGTGTAGTTACTGACTACGCGCTTGGTCCGGGACAAAACATGGTAATTTCGGAAGGACAAACGGTAGAAACCGGACAACCACTGACAGACGGGCCATCTAATCCCCATGAAATCTTGGAAGTATTCTTTAACCAAGGTTCTGATGAAGGAGTTTACGCTTGTGCTAGCCATGCCTTACAAAAAGTGCAGAGCTTCTTGGTGAATGAAGTGCAGTCGGTATACCAATCCCAAGGTATTGATATTTCTGACAAACACATTGAAGTAATTGTACGTCAGATGACATCTAAAGTACGGATAGATGATGGCGGCGATACTACAATGCTTCCTGGGGAATTGATTGAATTACGTCAAGTTGAGCAAGTAAACGAAGCAATGTCTATTACTGGTGGTGCGAAGGCGCAATATACTCCAGTATTGTTAGGTATTACCAAAGCATCATTGAATACCGATAGCTTTATCTCTGCCGCATCTTTCCAAGAAACAACTCGCGTCCTAACCGAAGCAGCAATTGAAGGTAAGTCCGACTGGTTGCGTGGTTTGAAAGAAAACGTAATTATCGGACGATTAATTCCTGCGGGTACGGGATTCAATGCTTTTGAAGAGATGGGTATAGTTGATGACTATGCTGCCGATATGAGCAACAGCGTACTGGATGAAGTTGACGATCCGTTGGATATGGTCTTAGATGACCGTACAGCCCGTACTTATAATTTGGATTCTCCGACTATGACTCCAGATTTTGGTAATAGAACTTCTTCACCATCTATTTTGGATGAACCATCAGAATTGATTGCTGATAACGAAGCTATCAAGGATTTAAGCCCAGTCCAAGATAACAATGATGACTCGGATAACGATAGCGTTTTAAATGATTTGAAAGAATTTGGACTTGACACCAATTTCTCACCAGATGAAGAATAGGTTTCCCTTCTTCACCATCTTGATTTTTATTTTATAAACAATCCCAGGTATTACCTGGGATTTTTTTTGCTTAATTTTTTAAGTTGCTGGGTTCGTAGTTGAGAGCAAGGCTCCTCCAAATTCCGGAATCGGATGCGTTAAACGGCGCTACTACGAACCAATTAAAACTAATCGGACAAACCACTTGAAGAAGGCAGGCTGTTCCCCGTTTCCTGTTTCCCGTTCTCGATAACCTGTAATTTAACTTGTTGAGGAGAATAATCGGAACCAAGCTTTTCACTACAAAATCCTACATCCCTTACTTGGTTGGGCTGTATAGTTTGCCCCCAATCATAAGGAGTAACGGTGTATATCCCAATACTTTGTTTAAAATCGGCATTCCAAGAGTTTTTAATTTTAGCTTGATTCATATTGAATTTAAGCTGCCAATTTTGAACTGGTTCGTTGCTATAATTTGTAATCTTAAAACTGGTACAAAATCCCGTTTGCCAATCCGAATAAATTTCAGTAGTTGCTTTTAATCTAGCCGAGCTTGATAGGTCAGTAGCCGACTGAATTTGTCTTTCTGGTTTTTTTGGTTTTACTGGTTCTCTTACTGTTGTAGGAAGCTGCTGGGTGAATTTAACCGGAAGCAGTTGAGAAATTATTTGTTGTTTTGGTAAATCCACATTTTGCCAATCATCTAAGAGAATCCCTCCTGTATCTTCACTGTTAGGATTCCAACTCCAAAAAGCGAAACTGAGATTTTTCTCGTTGATGTATTTAACAAATTTATTCAGCCAAATAACCTCCCTTTTGTCGTCTAAAAGTCCACCAAACTCTCCTACAAAAATAGGAGCCTTCTGCTGACTAGCAATATAGTTAAAACCAATTTGCCAGCGATCCAGGAGATTTTTGGGAAAATTATTGTCAGAAAAATAAGGCTGATCGTACACTCCTGGGCCATACTCATGGGGAGAATAAACTAACTTATTCCGAACTGATAAACGTACCGGATAGCGCAACACACCTTCTAAATTACCTCCTTGCCAATGGTTAGCTAAATATTGTCCCGGAACATTGTTTTCTACTCCTTCCACAACAATTAACCAATCGGGGTTAATATTTGCGATCGCATTACCCGCACGCTCTGCTGCTAATCGCCAATCCGTAGCTAAATCATCAGTACCCCAGCTAGCTTTACCGTGGGGTTCATTTTTTAAATCTGCACCAATTACATTACTTTGATTTTTATATCTTTGAGCTAGCTGCAACCACGTATTAATCCAATCAGCTTCTGAATAACCATCTCCATACCACAATTCGGGAATTCGTATATCGTTGAGACGATGGGAGTCTAACAAAATCAATAAACCTTGACGTTGTGCTTCCTCAACGATTGCGTCCATTATTTCTATAGGGGTTTTATTTTCGAGCTCTTGATTGCTACCAATGCTGAAATCGATACCGCTAACTTCTACGGAGCGTAATGCTTGTACGGAATATGGCAGGCGAATCATGTTGTAGCCAAGATTCTTGATTTGCAGCAGCATATCTTTATAATCCCGCTTCCACAAACCGTGGGGAGCGTGAGTTTCTGTTTCCATACCAAACCAGTTGACACCTTGGAGTAGTACTGTATTTCCTTTGGCATCAACGATTTTCGCCCGACGGGTTGAAAGTGGTAACTGCATGGTGGTTGTTGCTCTAGCAATATTGACTTGTTTGCTAATAGGGTTTGTAAAATTACCATTCAAGCAAATCATCAAGGTGATGGTGAATATCAATACATACTTGTAAGGTTTAATTTTTTTATATTTATTAAATTTATTTTTATTAGGGTATTTTTTACTTGGATCGAAACATTTGCGATCGAACATTCCTTCGTAATTAATCCAATACTTTATAAAAAGATTAACGAAGGATAAAAAAATAGAATAAATACGCATAATTACTGTTGTATATTTAAATTTAATTGTTGTAAAGCTTTGATATCTAACTAGTTTACTTACATATAATCTTATATTTGTGTAGCATACAAATATAATTAATTATTTACTAAACAAGGATGAAAGTTTAATAAACAGGGATAGAATAAAGACGATTCATAAAACAAATAAGTTAACACTTTAGATAGAAAATCGCCAAATATTAATTACTACTTAAGTATGAGATGATTTTCTAGGCAGCTTGTTCCAGAGACGTTCAAACATAGGTTTAGTATGCTTCAAGCTGGCTATGTAGAAAAGATAAAGAAAACAAGTTTATAGAAAATTTATTAAAAAAACCGATTTCTTTATCTTTATAGCCTTGTGGTCTAAGTATTTAGCGAATAGATTGGAAACATAGAATAAAAAAACTAATTACTACTTTAATTGCTGTAAAGCATTCATTATAAATGTAGTAATTAAAGCATCTGCCGTTTTACTTGAATAACTAAACTTATTAATATGTCTCTATCTGTATTAGCCAAATTTATTTTGCCTCCAGTTTTAGCTTCTGCTGCTGTTTTTTCAGCCATGACACTACCGCTAGCTGCAATAGGTGATAAACAAATTAATATCAAGTTCCAAGAAGAAACACTTTTCTTTGGTAAGCTCAGAGATGTTGCTTTACCTTACGTAGTAGTTGCTACCGGAATGAGTTTAGGAGCCGGAATTTCTGCGATCGCGATATCTGGATGGCGCAATTCGTCTCGTAAATCAACTGAGGTTGGACAACAAGTATCGCAATTAGAACTGCAATTACAGCAAAAAGAGGAATTACTCAAGGAATTTAAACTATCAGAAACTCGACTGCAAGTTTCTGGGCTAAATAGTTTTTTGGAGGAACAAGCATCATCTCCAGCAAATAAGGGTTATCCGACTTTAAACCGCTTAAGCGTATCTCAACCAGTTGAGGCACAAATTCCACCACCGCAAGCTCAAGTCAAAAATCAGGGTACAACTTCAGCTAATGCTGCCTCGGCATTTGCTTCCGCTCAAAACTTTCTCGGATACACTCAATCAAAAAACGATATCAAGCAAGAAATTGCGAATATATCTCAAGCAAATCAAACCAGCATAACAGCAGCAGAGTTTGAGCAATTACAAGCACAACTCAGAGATATGATGTTGCAAATGCAGGCAATGCAAAACAATTTATCATCAACGCCTCAACCTACAAATACCGCTCAAACGCAAGATTCCCAAAACATTAGTATCAGTTACGATACTTATAAGCCTCAACACGTGCAATTTGGATAAAAACTTAAGTGTTGTAGGAAGAAACTTTTTTCAACTCTTATAAGTTTGAAAAAAGTTTGTAAGCCTTAGAATCAAAAATATCTCTTTTTGTAGCAGTAATTTATCAATTACTGCTACTTTTGATGTTGTTATTAGATGGGATGGTGCATTGCCTCTCACAACACATCCTCGCATTTTAATCCTCAATATAAGAAAGAGTTAAAACTCTTACTACAAGCCTTTATTACCCCCATTCCATATAAATTATAAAGCCCGCTACTATAGCGGGCTTTGTAATTAATTACCGTAAAAACTCTGAAGTTCGCAGAGGAAAATTAGTCTGCTGGGATTTGGCTAGGGGAGGTAAAGTCGCTGTAGCAGAATGCGATTGAGCTTTGAGTTGATATCGATTTCCCCAGCCATCATTAAAATTTTCTGATTGTCGAGGTGCTGCTGTTTTACCTACAGGTAGGGAGATAGAGCGGTACTGGCTTGCCTGTACGTATTTTTCACCTTCATTCGTAAACCGAAGCGATTTTCCTTCAAGTTGTTGGTATTGCAAGGTAGATTGTTGAGGATTTTCTCTATCTGAAGCTGGTAATTGACCTACAGGATTGAAAGTGGCGATAAAGCTGACTTCACTTTCAGGGGTTAATTTTGTGTAGTCTTTATTTAACTGCCATACTTCCTCAAAATTCCCATTGGGTGCTACTTGCCAAAGATTTAAGTCTGCTTCCCATTTTCCCTGTTTGACTTCTACGATTTGTCGAGCCAGAATTGAACGGTTTATATTTTCATTATTATCGCCGACTATTTCTTCCCCATTCACTTTGGTCGATCGCAAATAGCGAACTGCTGTAACGGCAATACGGCTCGATTCGGGTAAATTTGTAGTGCCTGCAACTTTGTATAAACCTTTGCTATCTTCTCGCTGTATGCCCTGTATTTCTAGCTGTACTTTATTTTGTGATTTATTTACGCAGCCAGAGCTTAATAATAAAAGCACGCTAGCAGCTATAACGGTACGTGCTGCTACAGGTATTCTGGTTCTAAAGTTGGTAAAAAATCTAAAATGTTGCTGTTTCATAAAATTGGTGTTAATAAAAGCGGATTAAATCTGTAATCACCGCATTTTTATCTATTTTGCCCAAATTTATCTACAAATTGAGTGGCTTTACGAATTCTTATTGTAATTTTACTGGCTTGACTAAATACGTATTATCCCCTCGATGATATGGTTTTTTTTTGTTAAAGTGGCGACATTATACGATGCAAATATTTACTTATACGTCAATTGGGGCAATGAAGTCTAAAATACTAGAGCGTGAAAAATATATTTTGATAAAAGAATGGAATAAACACAAACCTTGTGCCCTGTTTTGTGCTGCTTCTATTTCAATGTTATCGACTTTAAGTGTAAACAATAGTTCGCAAGCTCAAACAATATCCCCGCACAAACAAGCAAATAAAACTTCGGAATCACTAAACTTGCTGCAAGTACCCCAATCGTCGATACCGAGCGGGAGAACTAAACTTAAATTAAAAGCAGTTCCACCACCACCGAATGTTTCTAATGTTCGTGCTACTTTACCCAGTCAAAAAGTAGAACAGTATTTACCCCTAGAGAATATCAAGCAATTAGAGAACAGTTTTATTCAGGAACAGATAACTGGTAAATCTAAACGGGCAATAGAGCAGTCCATAGCAGTAGAAAGGGATGCAAAATCGATAGGTGGCCCTCAAACTGGGATTTATGAAGTAAGGCAGTTGAACGCTCAAGCTGTTCCATTGCCAGCACCACCTGGTAGCAGTTTAGAATTTACTTCTCCCAACTTTAATGCTCAAGCGACTGTTGCTCCTTTACCACCACTCCCAGGTACTAGCCCGCAGCAGCAATCGAATACAGCTAATGCACCAACATTCAATCAATTACTAAATTCTAGAACTAGCAACCAATCTTTATATCCTGAATCTGTTACCGCTTCAAATGCACCAACATTTGAACAAATGCTTGATGCTTACCGCCGGGAGCAACCGTCAGTTTCTGTTACCTCAACACCTACTTTTAATACATTACTAAATTCCCAAGGAGGGATGCGTCCATCTGCTCCGCTAACTCCAGCCCCTTCCATGCGATCGCCTTCAAGAAGTTCGCAGGCTCCGTTAGTTCCACAAAACAATGAATTAAACCCTTTAAGAAGCAGTGC
>JBARZF010000845.1:0-1538 GCA_049649675.1 Rivularia sp. (in: cyanobacteria)
CGTGCTTTAGCTGTAGGAACACCTGAAAATCCTTTACAAACTCCCGAACCGGAAAAGATACATCAATTAATAATTAATTGGGCAAAAATTTGGATTAAACAGTATCGGAATCAAGGCAATAAAGATGAAGCAAATTCTGTATGCAATAAATTTATTGATAACATTTCAAATATTGAAAAAGAATGGAAATGGGAACGTATAACACCAGAAAATCTGATCGAAGACATTAGTTCTGAGGCAGGATTAGGATTTCAAGCTATTCCCAGTCTTTTAGCAACTCAATTACACGCTAGAACCTGTACTATCAAATCTGGAGATAGAGAACAAGAAATCCGATGGCGAAAAGTTATAGGAAATACAAATAGTAGAACGGGACTTTATTTAGTAAGTCAACCTTCCAAAGGTTTTTATGTAGATGAAAACGGCAAAGAAAAAGCAGGCTATTTTGCTTACCGTTTAGATTTTAACGTTGAAACTCAAACAGGTAGATTTAACATATCAGGTAATTTAAAACCGTGGATTTTTCTAAATATTAGTTGTCGGAGATACGCTCACGAGGCTTTAACAGAACCTAATTACAATCAGGATGTATCTATACTTGTAGGAATGAATAAATCTCGTTTATCTGGTTATGAATTAGATTCTACTTTAGTACGTCTAGTTGTTGAGAAATCTAGCTCAAACAATAACTTTGATTGGAAATATATACTTCCAGAATTATTGGCAGATTTTAAAGCGCGTAATTTAGAAGATGTATCTAATATTTTTGGTAATCCTGCAAAGTATGGAAATTTAAACGACACATCAAACTGGGGTGATAAAGACGAATACTATATAGTACATGATGAAGGATATAAGTATAAAAATCAGGAAACTCAAAGGGATAGAGGACATAGTATTAAAACTGGATTTAGTTTTGCAGAGCGCGGTGATATAACATCAAAGGTTTTAGACTTACTGAATAATACTTTAATCCCCGATACACCCTTAGAAACTGATATTCCTACTCCAAAAGGTCAAAAAAAGCCTTTAGCAACGTGTAATTATAAGGATATTTTTAAATCTACTAAGAAGCTAGAAATTAGACAAAAAACTATTTATGATGCTATTCAGCGAGCTTTAAAACATAAACCCATGCATATTTTTCTAATATGCAAAGAAAGAGATACTTATGAATTAACTTACCAACAGCTACGCGAAGCTTTTCTTTTAGCAGAGGGACAAGATTTTCCTTCATTTATCAAAGTTTCACAAATATGGATTGATGATGATACTCTTTTACAACCAGTTGATACAGAAGGTTTAAGACCTAAAGATAAAGATAAATTTAATAAACAAATCAAAAAACAACATCAAAAAAAACGCGATGCATGGTCTAATTTTTTGCAAAAAAAGGTTCTTAACTTAATTGATGTTGATTCAGAATACTTTGCAATTATTGAAATTGGTCAAACCAAGAGAAAAGGAATCTTACCACAGCAAAATATTAAAGGAGCAATCCGCGAGGCTTGTATTAAAAATAATATTCACTCGCAAAT
>JBARZF010000846.1:0-13903 GCA_049649675.1 Rivularia sp. (in: cyanobacteria)
CATTATTATCGCAGAAAGGTGGAACGCGAATCGTCACCGAAAATATTACCAAGGATGGTAAAACGATTATTTGTGAATGGTATAACAATCCTTTGGTGGCTGTAAATAGTGAAGTGTTTGGTGTTGCGTCTTTAGTACTTGATATTACCGAACGGGAACGATCGGAAGCAACTTTACAAGAACAAGAGCAGTTCCTCCGCAATATTTATCAAGGAGTCGAACAACTGATTATCGTTGTTAATGTTGTAGATAATAACGAATTGGTTTATGCTGATTGGAACTTAGCTACTGAAAAGGTTACAGGTATAAATGCAACCGAAGTAGTCAGTAAGTTACCGGAAGAAGTTTTTGGGGACGTTCAAGGTGCAAAAATACGTCAACAATATATCAGATGCTTGGAAGCAGGTATACCTATAGATTACGAAGAAAATCTAGTTTTTCAAGGGCAAAATCATTGTTGGTTGACTACACTTAATCCTCTGAGGAATGCTGAAGGCAAGATTTATCGGATTGTCGGAACGTCATTTAATATTAGCGATCGCAAACAAGCAGAGACACAGTTAAAACAGCAAACGCAAGAGTTAGAAACAGCCCTTAACGAACTAAAAAACACTCAATTACAGTTGGTACAAAACGAAAAAATGTCTTCGTTAGGTAATTTGCTTGCAGGGGTAGCTCACGAAATTAATGACCCTACAAACTTAATCTACGGTAATATCAACCATGCGAGTAATTACGTTCAAAACCTTTTGAAACTAGTTCTACTTTACCAACTATATTATCCTCAGCCTGGATCGGAAATAAAAGAATTAGCTTCCGAAGTTGATTTAGAATTTATTTTGACAGATTTACCTAAACTACTCAATTCGATGAAAGTTGGAGCGCAACGCATCCGAGAAATTGTTGCATCTTTACATACTTTTTCCCGCATGGATGAATCTCAAATGAAAAAAGTAGATATTCATCAAGGGTTGGATAGTACTTTGATGATTTTGGAGAATCGCATTAAAGAAGCAGGCGATCGCTCTCAAATTGAAATTATCAAAGAGTATGGAAAATTACCCCAGGTTGAGTGTTATCCCGGACAACTCAATCAAGTTTTCATGAATATTTTGGCAAATGCTTTGGATACTTTGGAAGAGTCAATAGAACTAGAAAAGAAAACGGATAGCAATCCTCAAATTCAGATTTCCACAGAAATTACTGGATTAGACAAAGTAACAATTCGTATAGCCGACAATGGAATGGGAATACCATCCGACATTAAAGGAAAATTATTCGATCCGTTTTTTACAACTAAATCTGTAGGTAAAGGTACGGGAATGGGTCTTTCTATTAGTTACCAAATTATTACTGAAAGACATGGTGGTTCAATCGAATGTATTTCGCAACCTGGAGAAGGAAGTACCTGGATCATTTCAATTCCGCTTCGTCAAGAATAAGTAATTTCACAGTTTTCGTAACAGGCTATCTACCACTAAGGAGCAAGGCGCTGCCACTACAAATGGATCCTGTATCAAAAAGACAGAATAAATACTAGTATTTAATGTTTTAAACAATACATATTTTCGTTCGTCAATAAGTTAAGGTGCCATCCTTGCATTTACTATTAAAGAATCTAATACGATATCGATTTATATAATTGTTTATATATTTAATATTTTAATTCATAACTGTTAATTAAGAGACTATGCCCTGGCAAGTTGTCATTAAATGAATTATGATTAATATGGATTAAAATAATAGACGTTTTTTGTAGTAAAAATACTGAGAAACTATGACAGAGCATATTAAAGTAGTTCAACCCAGTGGTGTTTTAGATGCAACTAGATCCCAAGATTTTAGGGAAGAAATTATTCAATCGTTAGAAAGCAAACCAAAAATGGTGCTGGTAGATTTAAAAGATATTACTTTTATGGATAGTTCGGGTTTGGGCGCTTTAGTCTTAGCATTTAAAACCTTAAGAGCATCGGAAACTAAACTGGTACTTTGTTCTATTAACGAGCAAGTCAAAATTTTATTTGAACTTACTGGAATGGATAAAGTTTTTGAAATTTTTTCCAATCAGGATGAATTTAATAAAGCTGTACTTACCCCTTCCGCGCTTAATTAAAGCCGATTTGAAGTATAGATAAATCATCATCAAAGGTGTTTTTTGAATTCAAATCGACCAGGCAATTGAGAATATTTTCTAGAGGGCTGCTAGAAACATGATACAACCGCTTAACCCTTTGGATAAAATTCTCAAGTCCCATAAGTTGACCATCAGATAAACTTATTTCATAAGCACCATCACTAAAAATATAGAGGGTGCTGTTTTTCTCAATTTTGTAAAAACCATTAGTATAGTTAACCTCTGGAAACATACCTATTGGCATTCCAGGGGTTTTCAATAATTGGAGATCCTTATTCTCAGACAATAATATCGCAGGTGGATGACCGGCGCTTGAATAAATTAACTCTCGCTTAATTCGATTGTAAACTCCATACCAAATAGTAAAGTATTTATCATTTTGATAACTCATTTGGAAAGTATTGTTTAAAGCGTTAAGTACCTCTTTGGGTTGGTAATAATTTAAATCTTTTAGGGCACGCGAACGTAATAAATTTAATACAGAAATAGAAGGTAAAGTCGCTTTGAGTCCGTGCCCTGCGGTATCGAGCAGGTAAATTGCTAAGTAATCCGGATCTAACCAATAATAATCAAAACAGTCACCACCAAGTTGCTGTGAAGGAATAAATGTATAATTAATATTAAAAGGATGCACCATTGGCGTTGGCAAAAGAGAACGCACGTAATCCGCAGCCTCTGATAATTCTGCTTCTAAAATTTGCTTTTGAGCCTTCAAATCTTGACTCATTTGATGCAACCGTAAACCAGCCCTCACCCGCGCTCGCATTTCATTTTGTTCAATGGGCTTGGTAATAAAATCATCAGCACCAGCATCCAACCCTCTAACGCGATCGGCGACAGAATCCAAGGATGTTAAAAGTATAAAAAATGTAGTTGATAAATTGGGGTCTTTCTTGATATAACGACATACATCGAGTCCACTTAATCCCGGCATTAACCAGTCACAAATAATCATAGCCGGACGAGAAACTACAGCCTTTTCTATTCCACTTTCGCCGTTGCTAACAGCAACTACTTGATAACCCTGCTTTTCCAGCATCCTTTTCAGTAAAATTTGAACGGCTGGGTCATCATCAATTACTAATATTTGAAACATTATTGTAGCCGCTTAATAATAATAAATAATAAATAAAATAGCAAATTAAATAAATCTCTATTAATTATGACCCAGATTTAATAGAAAATTACTTTTTGGCAGAGCAAACCCCATGACCCAGAAAATTTACTTGGGTACCATATGAACGATTATAGTGGCGATAGGGGATTTAGCCATAATATCAAGTTACGTTTTAGCTGATTTAAATCCCGATATACTTCTTGCCTAAACCACTGTCCAAAAGCATCAAAGGGGTTAAATTCTTCACCTGGTTGCCATTTTACATCTTGACCTAAAGGTGTAAGATGGTTTCCCTTCAGGGTTTGCGTTGTTACCATTTCCTTGAAACGGTTGTGTAACAATTGAGTTAAAGCAGCTGACTGATCGAGAGTATCATTGTTAAATTTGATTAATAAATTACGACGGATGCTGTATTTTTCTTTCACCTGTCTATAAGTTTCAGTAGGTGAAGGGGTAAACTCAACATTCATCGCACTGTTAAATTGTTCCAGCAAAGGAATAGCATCTCGTGCAGCATAATTATTAAATGATACGAGGATATTACCCGCACGTTTAACTCCCTCCGAACAACCTATAAGCAAATGTAGTTTGCATCCCATACTGTGCCCCAATCCATATATAGGAAGGTAGCCCCCAAAAGCAGGTTCGCTATCCTCTAAGCGTACCAACACCCGTTCAAAATTTAGCAAAACTTGTTGGGCGATCGCGCTATGATCCAAGGTATTGACAAATGGGGTAGCGATAACCGCAAACCCCTGTTCGGCGAGATATTCGAGCAACAAACGATAAGTTACGTTCGGTGCCGTAGCTACAAATGCACCACCCAAAAAATGAACGATACCGATAGGGCGCTGGGGAACAATTACCCAGCTACCAGCAATTTGTTTCCAGTTCATGCTAAAAGGCGCAAAGAGCGAGAGTATTTATATTTTCTCATGTTAGACTGTTTGGCACTCTTGTTATCAAACTGCAACTATTTTAGAGATAAAAATTATAAATTACTCCCTAATTTCTTACCGATTTTAAGGATCGATGAGTAGAAAGTAGGCAGCTGCCTCGAATAAATTATGCAGCTAATTCGATGGGCATATTGAAGATGTAGGAAAAGTTCTTCATCGCACCATTGAAGATCCACACGCTCTAGATGATAACTGGTAACTGGTAACTGGTAACTGGTAACTGCTAACTCTGCAATCTTTTCATTTCCTGCTGTACATCCATTGCAATTTCCAATGCTTCGTTAAGCAACCTATCATGTTCGGAAGCTTGTTCGGTAACTTGCATTTCGGTTAATGTTGCCAAATTATTTGCAAGTAATTCAGAATTATTGACAATAAACTTTTTATTTTCTCTCAAAATTTTTTCAGTTTTCAGAGCGCGAACTAAATCCGATCTGGTATATTCAAGAGCTTCAATAACTCGTCTTCTTTCTTTGATCCCAACCTCTGTATTTCCTGCTGCTTCAATTCTATCGTTAATATCTATTGCCCTGATAACGGCATTAAATCTATCAACTTCATGCAAAAGAGTATTCAAAGAATATGTTAAATTCTCCTTAAGAATTGAAACTCTTTTTTTCCAGGTCATATACAATATTAATTGTGTAATACCACCGCCAATAAAACATACTTTCAGAAATAATAACCAAGATGGTAATTGAAGCCAGTTAGCAAACGTCTTGATAACTAAATCAAATACAATATAACTACTAAGGATTACAGCTAATCCAATAAAAATTGCAGTTGCCCCTTCTGGCCCTTTAACTTTTTGAATAAATTGCCGTACAAATAATTTTAGCGGATTAACAATAACAATTAATTCTTCCTTAATAGGCAGATTCGTCAACTTTCGCAGTTCTTTTTGATTAATCGCCAAGCCTTTTAAATCATCACGCACAGCTTTTAAATCCCCACCATCTGCATTTTTGATTTATTATATCCCTTCTCAAGCAAGTGGCAATATACTCTTGAGTGCATTATAGTCAAGATAATCTTCATAAAACTTATTTTTATTCTCAGTTAAATATATTTTTTGAAATAAAAGTTAAATATTATACTTAACTATAGATAATAGTAAAGTATATTTCTAAATTGGGTTAAAACAACACGATCATTTTCAATTTTTAAATTATTTATTTTACCGTTGCTTATTTACGAAAAATAGACATTTACAAAAATATGGGTTAATGCCACTGTCGAGCAGTAACATTAATATGACTATTTTAAGCTGTTCTAAGCGCTTGCCTTAGCTATATTTTTATTCTTCGCAGCACTTATAGCAACGCCCGGATAAGTTTCGGGTATTAGTATAAATTGTGCAGTTATTCCCAGGCTGTGATTGAAAATGGTGCAAGATGTGTGTATACCGTGTTGAGGAACACAGCATAGAAGTGCAACAAAAAATTGCAATACAAACTTGGAATAAGGCGACTCGTATAACAATTTATTTGAAGCAAATGAAGCAACAAGCTGCATCAATTAAAATTCCCGTACAGCTTGAAAAGCCATTTAGATCCTAATCTATATATAGTTAGATTAATTCTATATTTTGTAATTAAATAAACATCGCATATATCACTTCTAATATAATTTTCTTTGCCGAATCTTTATATAAATAAATCATGACAATACCGTTTAAAAATCATTTAATTTTGATATTATTTAGGATGTAGTTGCAAAATATAGTTAATGGCTGAAAAAACGTCTTATCCAAGAATGAAAGATAATTATGTTGTCGCCGAACAAGTTAGTACAAAAATACAAAAGAAGAGAATTAGATGCGTAATATGCGATTATCAGATAGATGAAAATAATGAATCTATTTTTAATCAATTTAACTGTAATGTAAGAGCTTTTCAAAAAGAATCTTTTAAAGTTTGGCGATGTCCTAATTGTAAAACCATTCATGGTTTAGATATTGTTGATATTGCGCCATACTATGAAAAATATCCTATAGCCGATGCAGTTTTGACATGGGAAATGCGCCTTTGCTATGGCAAGTTATCTCGACAGCTAATTAAGCATGGATTTACTTCATCTCATTCCATCCTTGATTATGGCTGCGCTAACGGTTTATTTATAGAATACTTGCAGCAGAAAGGATTCTCAAAATGTTACGGTTACGATCCTTACGCTGACGGAAACGGATTTGGTAATAACGCTATTCTCGACTCTGCACCATTCGATTTCATACTACTTCAAGATGTGATCGAACACGTTGAAGATCCCAGAGAATTATTGTCTAAATTGGACGGTTTGCTTGCACCTGGTGGTTATATACTCATCGGAACACCTAACGCAGTAAATGTAGATTTAACGAAACCGAATATATCCGATTTCTATAATCCCGTTCATGTTCCTTATCATTTTCATATTTACACTCCACAAACTCTGGAATATTTAGGGAATTGTCAGAATTGGCAAGCTGTCGAGTTTCGCGATCGCGCTTATCACGATACACCTTGGTTGGGAGTAAATACTCGTGCTTGGAACCAGTATCAACGTCTTTCTGATGGCTCTTTAGACACTATTCACGAGCCGATTCAATTAGGCAAAGCTCTTAGTTCTTATAAAATGATTTTCTATGTCTTATTTGGATACTGGCTGAGTTATCACACCGAAATGTCAATGATGTTTCGTAAAAACTCATAGTTCGGTATTAAACAAATATCTGGAGAAAGTCTAGATGAAATTAATGAATCCATTATTACAAATAGTAACTGTAATATAAGGGATTATAAGCATAATAGTTTATTTAGTTTGTCAGTTATAACACTGGCAAACTATTTATTTTTTATTATATTAGTTAGATGTATCACTGTTATTTCAAGTCAAAAACAGGTATTTAAATGCACAAGATGATACCCTAAGTTATTCTTAAACTCCGCAATAATTTAGCAAAGAAATATCTATTAATTTTTAATAGCTGTGACTATCATAGTGAGTTATAGATTTACTGTGCGCTGATTATCAATTACAAATAACGTCGATAAATGGCCGTTCGCTTTTTTATCTCGATTTATCTTTTCTTAATTCATGAACTTAAACAATCAAAGTCAGCGTCAAAAAACTGCTTTAATAACTGGGGCTTGTAGCGGAATCGGCTACGAATTAACCTGTATTTTCGCAAGTCAGAATTACAATCTTGTATTAGTAGATATAAATGAACCAAAACTGATTGAGATTTCCGAAAGATTTACTCAACAATATGGCATTCGTGTCAAAAGTATAGCCATCGATTTATCTATTTCAACATCTCCAGAAGCAATTTACCTAGAGCTACAGCAAGCATCAATTAAAGTTGATGTATTAGTTAATAATGCGGGATTTGGTATCTATGGATTATTTAATGAAACTAATTTGAAATCCGAACTAGAGATGATCCAGGTAAATGCAGTCTGTTTGACGCATTTAACTAAATTGTTTCTCAGACACATGGTAGAGCAAGGTGAGGGTAAAATATTAAACGTCAGTTCGACCGCTGCTTTTCAACCAGGGCCATTGATGTCAGTTTATTTTGCTACCAAGTCTTATATATTATCGTTCTCAGAGGCGATCGCCAACGAACTTGAAGATACTGGGGTTAGCGTAACCGTGCTTTGTCCCGGCCCCACACAATCCGCTTTTCATCAAAAAACTGGGACGGAAAATTCCCAGCGAATGAAGGATATGAAAATGATGGATGCAAAAACTGTAGCTGAGATTGGTTTTCGCGGCTTAATGACAGGTAAAACTGTGGTGATTCCCGGCGTGAAAAACAGAATGCTGGCTGAAGCTGTAAGATTTTTGCCAAGAAAACAAGTAACGAAGATATCTAAAGTTGTGCAGGGACATGGTTCTTCTTAAAACTTATGGTGCTATGACGTAATTTTAAGAGTCCTGCGGAGAACCGTTGATTAACCTTCAACGGTATGTAGAAAAATTAAGGAATGTTGCATTTCAATTAAATCCTGGGGGTAAAGCGGAAAAAGTCTCCAAAGTCCGTGATACGATGCTTCGAGGTAATGTCAAGTATGGGAGAAACAATGCCGACACTTAGGGTTGCTGTTGTAGGCTCAGGTCCTGCGGGTTCATCTGCTGCTGAAACTTTAGCGAAAGCGGGGATTGAAACCTATTTATTTGAACGTAAATTAGATAATGCTAAACCTTGCGGTGGTGCTATACCGCTGTGCATGGTTGATGAATTCGACCTTCCGGCCGATATCATTGACCGTCGAGTGCGGAAAATGAAGATGATTTCGCCCTCGAATCGTGAGGTTGATATCAATTTAGTTAATCAAGATGAATATATAGGAATGTGTCGTCGTGAAGTTATGGATGGCTTCATGCGAAATCGAGCAGCTAAATTAGGCGCTCATTTAATTAATGCTACCGTTCATAAATTAGATTTTCCCAGAAATAATACAGATCCTTATACAATCCATTATGTTGACCATACAGAAGGCGGCGCACAAGGTATCGCCAAAACTCTGAAAGTCGATTTAATTGTTGGTGCTGACGGTGCAAACTCCCGTATTGCCAAGGAAATGGATGCTGGCGATTATAACTATGCCATTGCTTTCCAAGAGCGCATCCGTCTTCCAGAAGACAAAATGGCATATTATAACGACTTAGCGGAAATGTATGTCGGTAATGATGTTTCCACCGATTTCTACGCTTGGGTTTTCCCCAAATATGACCACGTAGCCGTCGGTACGGGTACGATGCAGGTTAACAAAGCTAGCATCAAGCAATTGCAAGCTGGTATCCGCGCTCGTGCAGCCAGAAAACTTGATGGTGGTAAAATCATTAAAGTTGAAGCACACCCAATTCCGGAACATCCTCGTCCCCGTCGCGTAGTCGGACGAATTGCATTAGTTGGTGATGCAGCAGGTTACGTGACTAAATCTTCCGGAGAAGGAATTTACTTCGCTGCAAAATCCGGACGGATGTGTGCCGAAACCATCGTAGAACTCTCCAACAGCGGACAGTCTATCCCCACCGAAGCAGATTTAAAAGTTTATCTGAAGCGCTGGGACAAGAAATACGGGCTTACCTACAAAGTACTCGACATCTTACAGAACGTATTTTACCGTTCCGACGCTACCCGCGAAGCATTTGTAGAAATGTGTGGCGATTTAGATGTGCAGCGGTTGACTTTTGACAGCTATCTATATAAAACAGTTGTCCCAGCCAACCCCATCACTCAAATGAAAATTACTGCCAAAACCATTGGTAGCTTAATTCGCGGTAACGCCCTTGCGCCCTAGTTGAAAGAGATGGGAGACAAGGAGACAAGGGGAAGAATAAATTATTAATTCCGCGCCTCCTAACTCCTGATTCCTAACTAAAATTTAAAATTTGTAGAAGTGTGTCACGGTAACATCCGCTGACACGCTTATTTTTTTATACTTATAGTCGTTCCGATTAATTACCAACGCCCAATCCCCGAACCCCAATCCCCTACTTATTGATAATGATAATCAAACTTGACAAAGGTTTAAAATTTAGCATACGATTGTTACGTGTTAATACATAAATATATCTTCTTTTTTGCTATAACTTATGTATTCATTGTTACATTTTTGCCGCTGTATACTTATATAGGATGAAAAACACAATATTACCTGCATTAGTGAAAAGATTTATAAAAAAAAGTTCCCCAGTTAAGAGTATTTATAATTTTCACCTGTCGAATATAAAGTTTCTGTAAAAAGCGCGTTATGCCTTGGCGAAATGTGCGTATTTTTACTAATGTAGACTGGTTGTTTGTATGTTGGATGCTCCTTTATAGGAATCGGAGCTTATATATGATATTAAATTCATTTTTTAGTAAGGCTGTATTTCCGGTTGCCGTTGCAGCTTTGAGTGCAATAAGTTTTCCCAATCAAGCCGAAGCTGCTGTTTTTTCGGGTAAAGTTACTGGTAGTTGGGGAATACCGACTCCTGGAAAGATAAATGATGACCCAATTTATACTGGTGTAGGAACAAACGTTTTTACTTGGGGAGATCCAACTCTTTTTGAAGGAGCTTCTGCCAATCAGCTTGTATTTGAAGGAACTTCTTTTTCTACCGATGCGGGATCTTTATTTAAGATAGGGGATTTAACTTATCGCAACGGCACGGTACTTTTAGGTACAAGTGTAGAATCAGTACCTTTAAATATTAGTTTATCTTTTAGCGAACCACCCTCCATTGACGAAGTTTTTGACTATGGATTTTCTCTGCAAAATACTCCTAATCTTTCTGATAATCCAGATTTAAACGCAGATTTTTTATTCGTTGTTGAAAATGACGTTAAGCGTACTTTTAAATATGGTGGCAGTGAATATACTTTATCTTTAGCTGGATTTAGTCAAGATAACGGTAAAACGCAAGTTAATGAATTTCGAGCGCTTGAAGGTGGGAAAGCTACAGCTTCTGTTTTCGCTAAAATAGACAAAGTGACTTTTTCTAAACAAGAAGTTCCCGAACCAGGTTTGGGAGTTGGTTTATCTGTACTTGGTTTTTACTTGATTTCTCGCAGAAAAGCTAAGAAAGCCAGTTAAAGTAATTTTAGATTTTGGATTTTAGATTTTGGATTTTAGATTTAAAATATAGCTCGTTTCTATTTGACAACCAATATTATCCCAAACTTCTTTCCATACTTCTGAAGCGGATTTACCCAAAACCTGCGGATGATTTTTTGTTAACAGCGGAATACAAGCATCATTATAAAAACAAGTCAGCGAATCTCCCCAACAGATAAACATCGGGTAGCGCGAACCTAACATAATCCGAATTGCGGTTTTCAGACTTTGCGAGCAAGTTTCAACTCTACCTAACGGCGTTTCTTCCCAATTATAGGAACCCATCAACGCCGAAATTTCGCTATTACCAATAAATATATTTTCCACAACTTGAGAATTATGCTTTAACTTCACAACTACGATCCCGTTTGTGGGGAATACATCAACAAGTTTTACCTCGCTTTTCAAATGCCACAATAGATCGTGATTCTGCGATCTTTAAATTAAATATTCTTCTACCGAAAGACATAATTCAAAAGGAATAGCTAGCTTTTCAATTAAACTCGAAAATAGATTTATCAAATAATATAGCTTTATATATAGATCATAATAACTCTTTAATTAGCAGTATTAAGATACATTTTATAATGGTTATTTTTATTATTATTTTTTCGATTATAATAGTTTTTTATTATAATTAATTGATATTTATCTAACTAACATCCCAAATTATAAATAAACTTCTTATCTTAAGATAGATGAATTAATTATATTTTTGACCCCTGAGATAAATTCTACAATAGTCTTTAGTATGATTTACCTTCTCAACCTATTGACTATTTTGTAATACAACTGTAGTATATTTTTGAAGGCGATATTGCACAAAATTTTCAGCGTGCGTCATGGCAAATATACGAGATATCGTTAATTACTTTCGTCCGTACTGGAAGCTGAGTATATTTAGTATAGCGGCATCTAGCGTTTATGAGATTGTAGATTTAGTTGTACCTTATGCGATTGGGCAGATATTGAACCTGCTTTCGGGGCAACCGTTAGATGGGTTTATCGAAAGTGCGACCGCGACAATTTCCACAATTACGAATTATCCGGTAAATAACACTTTATCTTACGGTGTATTGCTAGGTTTAATTTTTGTTGTCACGGTAGTGAGAGCGCCAACACAGGCGTGGTTGAGCGATTGGTTTCATTGGTATATAGCCTTAAAAGCACGTCGGGATCAAAGTGGAAAAGCAGTAGAAAAGATTCTGACATTACCATTAGAATTTTATGATGAAAACAACCCCGGAAGGATAGCATCGAGAGTAGCAAAAGGAATTTCTAATCATACCTGGACTTATCCAGAAATCACCGGACAATTATTTCCCAAGTTGTTTAAAGTCTTGGGAATTTTTGTATTTATTTGTTTTGTTGATTGGCGGATTGCGGCTTTATTTCTGCTTTCCTTTGTAGTGATTCTCAGCTTTACTTTAAAGCATTTACAGCGAATAATGGAACAGGAAAGTCGTTTAGATAAATATGGAGAAAACACAGAAAGTCGCACATCCGAAATTGTTAGTAATATCAAAACAGTAAAAGCATTTGCCACCGAAGCCAGAGAATTAGAGCGTCAACAACAGCGCTTTGAACGCGAATCAAACGTAGTGGTATATCGTATTCATCGAGGTTACACAAAATTAAATAGCTGGCAAAAAAGCGTAATTCAGTTTTGCGTATTTGTCGTACTTGGTTTAACTTTAGCTGCAACTATCGCAGGTAGAATTACCTTGGGTCACTTCATCATGACCTTAACTTTATCGAGCATGGCATATGCCGAACTAGAACCAATTAGCATCCTTGCAGAGACATTCGCTAGACGCTACAGTTCCATGTTGAGGTTCCACGAGTTTCTCCAAGAACCATCGGGAGTTGATTCCAATGGACTTTTAGAAGCTAGAAAACCAGAGAATTCCTACAATTTTACGGGTAAAGTTGAATTTTCGGATCTCAGCTTCGGTTATGAACCCAGCCGTCGGATTTTGCACGATATTAATCTGCTAATCGAACCATATCAAACGGTGGCATTAGTAGGGCGTAGCGGCTCCGGAAAATCAACATTAGTTAAACTGCTGTTCCGTTACTTTGAACCGCATGAAGGGAAAATTCTGATCGACGGTGAAGACATCCGCAACTTAAACGTAGGAGAATATCGCAGAAGATTGGCGATCGTTCACCAAGAAGTAGATATTTTCAACGGTACGGTTTTGGATAACCTTACCTATGGAAACGAAAAAGTAACTTTTGCAGAAGTCGAAGAAGCCTGTAGAATCGCCAAACTCGACGAAGTGATTAGTTTATTACCCGAAGGTTACTATACCGTAGTCGGCGAACGTGGGGTGAGGTTATCTGGAGGGCAAAGACAGCGAGTTGGAATAGCCAGAGCATTGTTAGTTAATCCCGACGTATTGGTATTTGATGAAGCAACATCCAGCTTAGACTACGAATCCGAGCGATCGATCCAATTAGCAATGCGTTCAATTCAAGGAACCCGCACCACCATAGTCATCGCTCACCGACTGAGTACCGTGAGAGAAGCCGATAAGATTGTGGTTTTGGATAACGGCAGAATCGTAGAAATAGGCAGCCACGACGAGCTATTACAGGAGCAAGGGATTTACAAGAGATTGCATTCATTGCAGGAGACGGGAGAGCTTCTCAGTTAACAGTGAGCAGTGAGCAGTTAGCAGTTAGGAGTTGGGGATGAGGAAGAGGGGGAGAGGGGGGAGAGGGGGGAGAATTTATAATTCAAAACTCCTAACTCCTAACTCCTAACTCCTAACTCCTTGTCCCCCATCTCCCGATCTCCCCATCTCCCCATCTCCCCATCTCCCCATACCCCTTGCCCCATAGGCATTTCAAGACTTTTTCAAAAAATATGTTGGTATTTTCCAGACCTTGTGATACTATTAGTAATCGTGAGACGACTTGGGTCGGTGTCCGAGTGGTTAATGGAGGCGGACTGTAAATCCGCTGGCTTCGCCTACGCTGGTTCAAATCCAGCTCGGCCCATCTCACTTCTAGATTTTGGATTTTTTTGATAATAGTCCAAAATCTAGAATTAAATAATCAAAGCTTTTTCGCCGATGTAGCTCAGTGGTAGAGCACACCC
>JBARZF010000847.1:0-26165 GCA_049649675.1 Rivularia sp. (in: cyanobacteria)
CGTACCATAGGCAAAGGCTATTCCTGAATAGAGAAAATAAAGCCAGTGCCAGGGAATAGCCATAAAAGTAAATAACAAACCTCGCTTGCTGTAAAAAAACCGATAAACATTTATATTCATCAGCAGCAAGCCTAGAACCAGAGCGACTGTAACTATCAAAAACCAGGGAATAAATATACTCGCGATTAAACTCCCTATCACCCCAAAAACAAAGACGATACTTAAACGATTCTGGTAACTGAGATTCAAATCCGCATTAAAATGGCGATCGCGCAAAATTAATTCTGTCCAAGGTAGCGCTCGATAAAAAATTTCTGCCCTAAGTAGAGATACCGGCTCCCATCGTTTGAGATGCTTAACCTGAATATTTTTACACAGTCGGATAGAATAGCCTGCTTGCTTAAGTCGATAACCCAATTCAATATCTTCGATACAGGGCTGGCGATAAGCTTCGTCGAACCCACCAATAGCCTCAAATACTGACCTACGAATAGCTCCACAAGCACCCCAAAAAGTAGAAGCAACCTCGTCTGAAATCTGATGAGTGTAGTGGTGAAATAGGTTTTTGTACTGAGAGAGGAAATTCTCAGCACCCGGAGCATCGTCATAGGAACCAATTAACGCATCTAAATCTGGCGATCGCTCAAACTGCTGCTCAATCAAATTCAAAGTATTGGGATGGAGCGTCACATCCGCATCCATAAAGAACAAAATATCACCCCGAGCAGATGAAGCCCCTAGATTTCTAGCCCGTGCTGGACCTCCCGAACTAGGTAATCGAAACACCTTAGCCCCAAATTTTTCAGCAACTTGCCAAGAGCCATCTGTATCACCGTCAGACACCACAATCACTTCATCTGGACATCTTAAACTTTCTCTTGTGCTTGCTAAACATTTGCGAAAACTCTCTAGAGAGAATCGCATATAATATACCTTTTGGTTAAAATTTCAGCAGTGAATAACAACAAATGAATGCTTTTTAACCGGAGGCTTTTACTAAACTAAATTTGTCTGACAAATAGGATTTACAAAATCGGTCATCCTAGAGAGCTTCCTAATGTTATAAAAACTTGCTGTCTTTATTGTGAAACATTAGTTGTTTCTTATATCTATTTTGTAACTTATAGGAATATATATTCCCAAGGGTAAGTTCCCTGAAAAGATTATGAAGTTATTTCTATAGAATGAAGCCGATTTCAAAAAATCTGTTAAGTAAACAAAGTTCTAAGATTACTTATTGGTATATTAATAATTTCAAGTTAAAAGCTGTACAAAATTAAAAAAAATATATATGTTTTAAGAAACTACGGCAATTTACACTTATTGATACGCAACAGTAAATGTATTTTAAAATGCATCCAGAATCAATAACAATACAAAGGAATAAATTAAACTCATACCGACAGCGTAATAAGTTTAACAAGCTTTTCATATTAGAATCGGCTACGCTGAATTATTAGCACTAAAAAATCCCAAAAAACGGCGCACATGAATCTACGTATAGTTGAGGTTTATCTACCACAGGAAAAAGGTGAACGATTTGAAGAATTAATTGCCGAATATTCTTATGATGAAGTTTGGCAAAAAAAATTAGAAAATCATCAGCTTTTATTTAAAATATTGCTTTCAAGCGGAAAAGTAGAACCGTTAGTTGATAGTTTAGTTAAGCAATTTACTGATGTAGAAAACTTTAGATTGCTGATACTGCCAGTAGAAGCTTCTTTACCTCGACTTGAATCACCTGAGAATTCGGTTGGTTTACCAGAGGCACCAACTCGGATTAACCGCGAAGAAATTTACACTAATGTAGCGACAAGCGTTCATTTCTCTTGGACGCAAATTTCCTTATTATTGATATCTTCGAGCATTGCTGCTGTTGGTTTGGTACGCGGTAGTGAAGTGGTGATAATTGGCGCGATGGTAATAGCACCGTTACTAAAACCGAATATGGCATTAGCGGTAGCTACTATTTTAGGAGATTTATCTTTAGCTTTAAAAACTATCAGAGTTGGCATAGTCGGAATTTTAGTACCGATTGTTTTTTCGATTTTAATCGGTTTGTTAATTCCCGTCAGTCCAGACTTACCAGAAATAGCCATCCGAACCAAATTAACTTTACCCGATATTGTTGTTGCCCTAGCTTCCGGTGCTGCTGCTGCTATTTCCTTAACTGCTGGTGAAATCAGTTCAATTGTGGGAGTAATGGTGTCAGTTGCTTTACTACCACCCTTAGTCACATGGGGAATGTTAATGGGTTCCGGTGAATGGGAACCCGCTTTAGGAGCAATGCTGCTAGTTACAGCCAATATTGCCAGCTTAAACTTAGCAGCGATCGCCACTCTTGTACTTCAAGATGTACGCCCAACTGGTTGGCTAAAAAGCATCCAAGCGAAAAAGGTGACTCAAATAGCAAGTGGTGCTTGGATATTGCTTTTAGCTGGATTAATAGGTGTAATTTTTGTTCTTAAATATAAAGGCGCTTGACAGTTATCAGTTATCAGTTATCAGTTATCAGTTCTCAGTTCTCAGTTATCAGTGATAGGAATTAGAAAATTACTTGAATTAAATTCCTGTAGTGTCTGCGATCTTGCTCCCTACTATTTTCTAACTTATAACGACTAATTCCTAATTCCCAACTCCCATCTCCTACCTAGTAACTGTTCACCTGATAATTGATAATTGATAACTGATAACTGATAACTACCTGACAGAAAATGCTTCGCTAAAGCGTCGGGTAACGGGTTCAACTAAGAATGTTAAAATTGATTTTTTACGAGTAACAATTTCAGCATTAGCTGTCATTCCTGGTGTAAATCCAACTTCTTCACCACGCACCATTACGGTATTTTTATCTAATTTAATTGTGGTAGGAAATACTAATCCTAATTCCTCATCTACTACTGCATTAGGACTAACGCTCGCTACTTCGCCGGTAATGGCTCCAAATTCTTGGAAAGGAAAGGTTGCTAATTTAACTTTTGCTTTCATTCCTTTATTAATAAAACCAATATCGCGGTTAACTACTTTGACTTCTAATAATAATTCTTCTCCTTCGGGTACGATTGAGAGCAACTGTTCTCCTGCTTGTACGGGACCTTTTGTTGCTTTGACATCGTAAATTACCCCGCTAACGGGAGCTTTAATAGTTTCTAATTGCTGCTGTTTTTGGGCTTGCTCTAATTGACCTGTAATATTAGTCAATTCTTCTTTACGCCTGTTGATTTGAGTCAAAATTTCACTTTGACGTTCCGAAGCTAGACGCTGCGCTTGACTTTGTGCTGCTTGAAAGGCTGCTTGTACTTGGCTAATTTCTTGTCTTTGAGCTCCTAAGTCTTTTTCTAAAGATGTAACTTTATCTATGCTTTCAGTTACTTTAGTTTTAGCGTTAATTATTTGATCTCCAGCCCTGGTAATTTCAGCATTAGCGCGGTTAAGTCTATCTTGTGCGTCTAAATAATCGAGTCGAGGTACTGCACCTTGAGTTGTTAAACCGCGTAAACCTTCTTCCCTTTTCTTCGCTAAGGCTACACTTTCTTCAACTTTACCGCGAAGCTCTTCAGAATTTGTCTTATTAGCCCTAGCATTATTTAAAGTAATTTTGGCATTAGCCAGGTTTTCCTGCAAACGAGTTAAACGCACTTTTGCTTGTTCTACAAGTGCTGCTTGACGATTTGCTTCGGCTTCCGCAGCGGCTTGACGGGCTTGATAATCTTGTAAACGAGACTGCAAAAGCTCATCCTGCAATTTATTACCCGCTTTTTTAACACCAGTACGTTCGGCATCCAAGCGACGCAAATCTTCTCGAATCAAATTAACACTTTTCGCTAAACGAGCAACATCCGCTTGCTGCAAATCTGGATCGCGTTGAATTAATACTTCGCCTTTCTCAACTGTATCGCCTTCCTTAACTTTCACTCCCACAATTGAGCCATTACCCAAAGATGTTACGGGACGAATTTGTGTTGCAGCAACGATTCTTCCAGGTGCAGTCGCCACTTCATCTATTTTCGACAAATGCGCCCAACTAATCGAACCAAAAACAATCGCCGTAATCGTTCCCGCTAACAATCTCGTATAAAGCGGAGGTAATTCCTGTACCGCTTTACCCAACTCATAAGATAATTGTTCGTCAGGTTTAGCAAACTCCTGTTTTGTTCTGCGTGCTTGGGATGCATCAGCAGCTAAAGAATATTTCATAGAAGGTTAAAGGTTAAAGGTTAAAGGTTAAAGGTTAAAGGTTAAAGGTTAAAGGTTAAAGGTAATTGGTATTTTTTTAACCGATCGATCTTAATAACTAGCAAATAGCAACTAATAATTAACAACTAATATCTAAGGTTTTGGCTTCTTTAGTTGTACAGAAAAATCAATTTTCTAGCAAAGTGCGGAAAGTACCCAATTCTTTTTGTGCTGCTGATTGGGAATTGGGCATCGGGCCTCGGGCATTGGGTATTGGGCATGGGGGGATTGGGGATTAGGAATTGGGGATTGGGAATTGGGGATTTTTCTTATATGAAAAAAAACGAGGGAGCAAGATGCTCCCACTACGACTGGTTTTATAACTCCTAACTGGTTACTGCTCACTGCTCACTGTTAACTGTAAGCTCCACAGTCACCGGAGTATGATCGCTGGGTTGAGTTAATTTTCGGGGTTCGATGTCGATGGTGCAGTTTTTTGCACGTTGGTATAAGTCGGGTGTGAGATAATGATGATCGATGCGCCAGCCACGGTTTCGAGGAAATCCGGCGGCTCGATAATCCCACCAGCTATAATGTTCGCCTTCTAAGGTGAATTTACGAAATGCATCGGCGAATCCTAAGTTTAAAACATTATCTTGTAAAGCTTGCCGTTCTTCATCGGATGACATGATATGAGTTGCTGGTTTAGCTTTTTCATGAATATCTTTATCTTCTAAAGCTATATTAAAATCTCCGCACACGCATATATTAGGTGTTGATTTCAACTGTTTCTGTAAATAATCTCCTAATATTTTTAACCACTGCAATTTATATTCATATTTTTCGCTACCTATTGAAGAACCGTTAGGTACGTAAAGATTGATGATTCTAATGCCTTCAATTACACCCGAAATTACTCGTTTTTGTTCGTCCCATTTTGCATCTACATCCGGCAAAATCGATGTAAAACCAATTGAAACATCTTCTAAAGGTTGACGACTAACTATAGCCACACCATTGTATGATTTCTGTCCGGAAGTATAAACGTGATAGCCTAATTCTTCAAAAGGTTCTCGCGGAAAAAGTTCATCTACAACTTTAGTTTCTTGCAAACAAAGCACATCAACACCGCTTTCTTTTAACCAATTAATAGCGTGTTCCAAACGAGTTCTAATTGAATTGACATTCCAAGTGGCGATTTTCATAAATTAAATGTTAGTGGTTAGTTGTTAGTTGTTGGTTGTTAGTAGTTAGTTGCTAAGAATTTCAATTATCAATGCCCAACGCCCTATGCCCCATGCCCAATGCCCTATTCCCAATTACTTAAGATAAATCAATAAGTTCAATCCGGGAATGGTGCGGGAAAGCGTCCACAAAACTAAAGTAATATAAAGGATACCTAAACTCCACTGGTACCAGGCTAAAGTACTGATAATTCCGGGGAGGTGTTCGTCTCGCAAGCGAACGTCGTTAAAGCCTAATTTTAAAAGGTTGTTCAAACTAAAGTCATAATAATTTAACCAGTTCCAGCGACGATTCCATAATAAAGGTAAATAACGTTCGCGAAATAATTCATACCTTGGTATTACGGGTAAACGCCCAATTAATAACCGTAATTGTCGTAAAGTACCGTCTTCTGTAAAGTATGATGTCTCCATTAAATCGTGATAGCGTCCTTGTTGGTAAAGTTGGAATAATAAAAAACCTGGCAAGGGTATGATAATAACTGCCATGCACGCTAAAGTTAACAGTGGTTGTGGTGTGTTGCGAAAGATGGCGATTAAACCAAGTACCGTGCTGATAAAAAAACTTCCTAACATCCAGCTGGTTTCGTAAGCGGTGGGAACGATTTGGTTGGGATGTAAACGGCGCAATCGATCAATTAACCAAAATATTAAACTGAAAAACGCGATCGCAATTATTCCTACACCAAATACTAAATAAAAATTGGTACCGTATCCGGAAAGCAATAGTAGTAAACTTAACCCCAACCATTTCCATGTTTGCAGCAACCATTTAGCTGGAGTAAGAGTTTCGCCAACTACAAAGCGTGAAGCAAGCTGTGTAAATGTTTCTTCTTCGATATCGGCTAATGTCAGTAATTCGCTTTTGATTTGAAAGGGTTGATTTTGACGACGTTTAATTATCGCTTCTACTTGAGTTGTAGAAAAACCCAAATTGATTAAACGTTTTTTTGAAGCATCGTTAATATTTGCGTCAACTAAACGGCGAGTTAAATAGTTTAAATACAGGCGCTGTTTGCTATATTCTAATTCGTTAGCATCAGCAATTTGCTGCAACTGACGAAAATTTTGGATTAAATTACGCAATACGTTTTGATTTCCCGATAATCTTGGTATTCGTAACATCGCACCAATTTCTCCGGGATTACCTAAAATTTTGGCTTTGTCGGAATTAAAAATTAAACTTGGGATATTAAGATAAGCACCTTTTGCAAAAACAGCATCGCTAAAATCAGCTTGAGTGAGAATACTGGCACCGCGCATATTTACAGGTAAATTAAACTGTGCCTCTCGGAAGATGACAGATTGTGCAAAACTAGTTTCTTTGAAAAATAGAAATTCTTGAAAATTAGCTTTGGTAAACTGAATTTGTTGGAGAAAACGCGCTTTAGAAAAATTTGTAGTACCTTCCCAACGCGCACGGCTAAAATTAGCTATATCCTGAAAAGTAGCATTGGAAAAATTGGCAGTATCTTCAAAGGTTGTATTTTTAAACTCGGCATTTTTCTTAAATTGAGTTTCCTTAAAATTGGCTTCATCAAAGAAAACACTTCCCCCAAAATCAACTTGACGGCGAAAATTTGCATTCGCAAAACTAACGCGACGGCTAAATCTTGATTCCGTTAAATTCGTAGAATCATTAAACATCGCTCCTTCTGCTTCTACAGGTTGCAGAAAAAACGTATGGTTAAATTCCAACTTACCCTTAAAACGAGTTTGTTTAAAAATTAACGAACCGCGAAACACCGAAATTTGTGCCGTTGTCGTCGAATCTTTTCCTAACAAAGAACGACAATCCTTAGAATTAGGAACGGAATAAGCGAGAGACTGCAAACAAACTTCACGCAAACGTTCGAGTTGACTTTGTTCGGTTTCCGTAAAAATTGGTGCAATACCTTGAGCATATAAAGGAGTTCTTAAACCCAAATCGCTACCAATAAAATCGCCTTCAATTATAGAATCACTTAAATCTAATCCTACAGGTTTTACACCATTTTTTTGCAATATATCCTGCAACAACTTATAAAAACTATCGCGAAATTCTTTATTTTCAGGTTGTAAATTTATTTCCATCTCACGTAAATCTACCGTAAGACTACCTTGATTTACGATAGGAGAAGCAATCCTTTCCTGTAGTAATTCTAAAGTTAAAATAGTCCGTTGCGGTTGAAGCTCCGCAGCACAAACGGGTTGAATAGATATTAATAAAAATAAAAATAGCGTGCAGAATAATTTGGGCATGGGGGATTGGGCATTGGGGATTGGGCATTGGGCATTGGGATTAATGCTTGATGCACTCTTAGATATTCCCATGAATTACGAATTAACAATCATTACCTTGCTAAATCCAAAGTAACTAATTGGTGCGTTACGGCATTAACTAGCATATCTGTTTCTTCACAAACATTTCGTTGCCGTAACACACCCTACAAGATATTTATCCTTAACCGATTACCAATTACCAATTACCTATTACCAATTACCCATTACCTTCCCAAATCAAAAGCTGTCTCGAAGCTGCAACAAAACAATTAAGATGCTTTGGTGGATAAAGGAAATTATCGTAAGCTAAAGCCATTTGCCTGGCTGCTTCATTGTAATCAACTCTACCGATTCCCGTACCCAAACCGGGGCAAGCAACGGTGTTAATTTTATGTTGAGAAAATTGGTTATGACGACGCACGGCTAAAAGCATAGCCCACATAGCCACATAAGGAATATCTGTGCCCACAATAGACATGGGAACTCGCATTGTAGGTGTATGTGCAAGAAACGGATGTTTAGAATTACCCGTTTCTACAATCGTTGATGTTCCTACAGGTTGCTCTCCTAAGTAATCTTCAAGGATGCGCTGCTGCACCTTTTCCATCAAGGAATTACCGAAATATTTGATAATCGCAGCATCCATACCACCATCCATCATCCCAAAAGAATTCGCAGGGCTAACCAAACAATCGAAAATTGGTAGCCACTCAAAGTAGTTGTTAACGATTTCTACGTTAGGAAAATAATTGAAATGCTGTTGAAAAGCTGCTGTTAATAATGAATCGAGGGCTACTAAAATCAGTTTCAAGTTTTATTTCTCCGCTTGATACTTATTATAGTAGAAATTTTTAAGTTTTTGGTTATAAGTATAAACCACCCAGGGTTGCAAACCCAAGGCTAATAGCAGAAGTCTTATAAATAAAACTGGGATTTTTGTTATTTGATTAATTAATGAATTATTTATTTTCTTGTAGGGTGTGTTACGGCTACAAAATGATTGCAAGGAAACAGATATCTTAGTTAATGCCGTAACGCACCATTATTTATTAAAGTTAATAGCTATAGCAATTTTAAACGATTCATAAAATTATAAGTTAAAATGGTGCGTTACGGTATAAACTAGCATATCTGTATATTCCATAAACATAACGTGACCGTAACACACCCTACAAGGAATATATTATTGCCGTAACGCACCATTGAATATATATTGTACAATGATCAAAATTAAATTATAAGTATGAAAATGAAAACCGAACGCGAAAGAAAAGAAATAATCGATGCTATCAATGTCATGTTAAACCAAGCATACGATAGTACCTTAGACGAAATTATTGAATTGCTTCAAAAAATCGAAGATCGAGAAGATGAAAATGATTTGAAAGCCTACGATGAAGCAAAAAAAAATATACATAAAAATGGCACTGTCTCTTGGGAAGAAGTTAAACGAGAAATCCAAGAGATAAAAAAGGATGTGGCGTGAGTTACGAAATTCAAATTGATAAGAGTGCATCTAAACAGATTAAAAAATTACCATCAGAAATACAAGAGCATATACAGGTTAAAATTAATAACTTAGCTATAGAACCCCGTCCAGATGAAGTTAAAAAACTTAAAGGTAGAGAAAACGGTTATCGCATTCGAGTAGGCGATTATCGTATTTTATATGATATTTTTGATGATATTTTATTAGTAATTGTTGTAGAAGTTGGACATCGTAGCAGTATTTATAAAGATAAAAGTTGATTTAAATTCAATATACGTATTATCTGCTTCCAAGCTTAGGTTGTAAATTAGCAACATTTAATTAGATTGCCGTAACTGATTATTAAATAAAGATGGTGCGTTACGGCATTAACTAAGATATCTGTTTTCCCGCAACCATTTCGTCGCCGTAACACACCCTACAAAATACCGTTTCCCCGCAACGATAACTTTATCGCAGGGCACCCTACTTTTATTGCAATCAAGTATTCTAACCTAGCTTTTATTATCAAGGTGATATTTTATATATGTTTATAAGATAATACTGGTCAATTATGAAGCTATCTAAAACTATACATAAACAAGTTTTCATGCATCTTGATATCAAATTTTAATCTTCGTACTTCACAAAAGCTTTAAAAATACTCTATAAATATGTATAAAAAAATACTAGCTCAAGATTAGTCTCTGTGTTTATATGGTTAAGTGCAAGATGTAAATTTTGGAACAATAACCTAATTTCTCATGATTTCTAACCTAAAAACTTTGCTGAAGTCTGTAGCTTTGATTCCTGTGGCTACTGTTTTGTTTTCTGGAAGCGCTCAAGCTGCATTGATTGGTGATACAGTTAATGGTCAGTTGAGTATCACTGGTGGTCCTACCATCTTAAATCAGAATGCTGTAGTTACCGATCCGGGGGTTGAATTTACTGTAGTGGGAAACCAGAATGCTAGTATATCTCTTGATGTTAAGGATGATGCTTTTGACATCATTTACAATCTTACTACCATTTCTCAGATAGGATTTCCCTCGACTTGGACTTTGTCCGATCTCGATTTCGATTTCGCTGGTACTCCGGGAAGAATTACAGGTGTGACTCTAGCCTCTGGGAATTCAAATCGAGTTAATAATATTTCTTTTACCAACGACTCGATTAGCGTTGACTTCCCTGATATTGTCAATCCTCCTCAAGTTCAGACTTTCTCATTTGATATTGATGCTGAACCTGTTCCAGAACCTATCACCCTTTTAGGAACTGGTGCTGCTTTAGGCTTTGGCGTTTTATTAAAGAAAAAGAAAGGTGCAAAGTCGGCTTAGGTTGACGCAGCTTGTTTCCGTGAGATGATTTGTCAGTGATGCATTGGTGCATCTACCATTTGATTGATTGTAAGTTGCTTCAAGATGATTGCCGATAAAAAACCTCACAGAGGCAGAGAAGGAGTCTTTCCGCAAATATAAAACTGCTTCACAAATTGAACGAAACTCTTCATTATGAAGAACAGTAAAGACTTCTACTACTCGAAATAAGCTAAATTTTCCCAAAAACAGATAAAACTGGGCTAATACCGGGAAAAATATATTTTTTATACTAAATAAGCACTTGTTATACGGGTCTAATTACATAAATACTTTTGTACTTTAACCTGGTGTTTTATCGGATTGGTAGAGGATAAAAGAACTTATCTACAATTAAAAACACTTTTATCTAACTATATATACGCTAATACAGTGTATGAAATTTATCTATTAAAATAAGCGATCGCACAAAATAATTGCGTAAATTAATCTTAAATCAATTATTTTTTAACACTCAGTAAAGATTCCGGAATATGTCTTGCTCGTAGTGATGAGCAGCGATTAGCTTTGGATTATCGAAGAAACACAGAATACATTCTTAATAAAGAGAAGGGAATTACAAGTCATGAAAAATGCAATATTTAAAGGTTTGTTGAGTATTGGAGTTTTAGCTGCTGGTTTATCTTCTGGAAGCGCTCAAGCTGCTGGATTAATTGGTGATACAGTTAATGCTCAGTTAGGTGCCACTGGTAGTTCTCCCTTCTTAAATCAGAATGCTGAAGTTACGGAACCGGGGGTTGAATTTACTGCAGTGGGTGCCCAGAACGCTACTATATCTCTTGATGTTAAGGATAATTCTTTTGACATCATTTACAATCTTACTACCCTTTCTGGAGTAGGATTTCCCTCGACTTGGAGTTTGTCCGATCTCGATTTTGGTAATCTGGGATTTATTACAGACGTGACTCTAGCCTCTGGGAATTCAAGTCTAATTAACAATATTTCTTTTACGGAAGACTCGGTTCAGGTTGACTTGGCTGATATTGTTACTAGCAGGGATGGTTCAGTTAATACTTGGTCATTTGATATTGCAACCTCAAACAGTACTCAATCTGTTCCAGAACCTACGACTATCTTAGGAACTGCTGCTGCTTTAAGCCTTGGCATTTTGAAGAAGAAGAAAGGTGCTAAATTGGCTACTACTGAGGCAGAGTAAAACCGTTTCACCAATCAATTAAGCGTGAAACCTAATTTATAAAGGTTTTCGGTTGAGTGCAATACTTTGCAGAAAATCTTGTAGTACGGGATAAATAAGATTATAATAATAAGCCCCTCATCCAGCATCGGATGAGGGGCATAATAATAGTATTCATCAGCAAACAACTCTAAACCAAGATGGTGCGTTACGGCATTAACTTAGATATCTTTTTCCCCGCAACCATTTCGTCGCCGTAACACACCCTACAAAATACCGATTACCAATTATCAATTACCAATTACCAATTACCAATTACCAATTACCCATTTACAATCA
Source organism: Rivularia sp. (in: cyanobacteria) (assembly GCA_049649675.1). Taxonomy (GTDB): domain Bacteria; phylum Cyanobacteriota; class Cyanobacteriia; order Cyanobacteriales; family Nostocaceae; genus Rivularia. The sequence goes on from JBARZF010000847.1 coordinate 12,001, forward strand.
CCAACTTCCCAATCATCGAACCCGCTTCTAATGATTGATGAGCTTTCCCAACTTCTTCCAACCCAAATGTCCGATTAACGCAAATTTTCAACTTGCCTTCATCCATCAACTTCGCACATTCGGATAAAATCTCGCCATGATGGGCTTGTGCTTCTACCATTCCTTGTAACATCGGCGTTAGCATCAACTCCAAACCTATTCTCAAATTCCGCTGTCTGGCAACTTTCCAATTTGTTTCAGCGCTTGGTTGCAATATCGTCACAATATCACCGTAAAATCCGATCGCTGGAAATGTTTTCTCAAATGTCTCTCCACCAACGGTATCGAAAGCTAAATCTACACCTTCACCGTTTGTCCAATCTAAAACGGCTTTGACAAAATCATTTTGCTTATAATTTATTGCATAATCAGCCCCCAGATTCTTGACAAAATCCGCTTTTTCCAGATTACTTACCGTAGTGCAAACGTCAGCACCTTTAAGCTTTGCTAATTGAATTGCAACGTGTCCAACACCACCAGCACCAGCATGAATTAATACTTTTTCACCAGGTTCTAAACGTCCGCGTTCGTATAAAGCTTCCCATGCGGTAATCAATACTAAAGGTGCCGCAGCAGCTTCTATGAAAGAGACAGATTTCGGTTTCGCAGCTACAAATCGTTCATCCACAGTTGTGAACTCTGCGTAATTACCTTGGCGATCGCCTATTCCACCGTTGCAAAAATATACTTCATCTCCTACCCGAAACCGTTTCACCGCATTTCCTACTGCTTCTACAATACCCGCACCATCGCATCCTAAAATTGCAGGCATTTTATCGGGGTAGAAAGTACCGCGTTTGCGAAGTTTTGTATCGATGGGGTTAACTCCAGCAGCTTTTAAACATACCAAAAGCTCTGTATTTTGAGGAGGAAGCGGGTTTGGGATATCTCGTAATTGTAAAACTTTCGGGTTTCCGGGTGCTGTGATTAACACTGCTTTCATATTTCTTCGCCTCGATGCACGCTTCACATAATTACTTTATCGCAAAGTCCTATTGAATTTATTTTCTGCGGATTATTTCTGAAAAATCACACCAATACAAAGTTAAAAAACTAACTTTTGAATCTTACTTCCTTTATGTTTATATGCCTTCTATTTCAAAAGATATATATCCACAGATATAGGCAAGCATCTTACAGCTATTATTATGTCCCCATTAACTTGATGACAACTAACTTTTAAATTACCAATAAAGAAAAGATAACTTTTAGTTGTCACTATTGAATTAACTGAGCTAAGTAAAAATTCTTAACTTACAGGCTGTGTGAATTAAAGCCTGAAATTATCGGTTGTAGTGCTGATTTTAGCTTATTAGGCTTTTATCTTTTATCTTATTTGTTAATTTAGCACTTGTTACAGATGATTTTTGTACAAAAGGCTACATTTATCCACATTTCCTTTGTAACTTTTCCTTTTTTGTAAGCAATTATATCGGCGAATCGAGAAATTAGTAGCTGAATTGCTGCAATTTTGGAGTGATTATTTAGACTTAGCTGATGTTACTTAAACCTAAAAAAATTCCAGGGAAGAATCAATCATGGCTACAGCTACAAATGACATGAATAATACTAACGAGATGAATACAGCTAATGAAGTAGATGACATCCAAGGAACTGGATTAGAAATTACTTCAGATACCAATTTAGATAGCGAAAGCTTCAGCAACTTTGAGGGAGATGGTATTGCTGTTCTCGATAGCGTTAATGTCGAGCTTGAACAGGTTGAATCCACAAGCAATGGAGATGATGGTTTTGAGATTCGCGGTACTGTTAGCGATGCTTCAGTAACAGCAAACGAATCTTCTTTCAACCTCAACGGTGATGATGGTATAGATGTTTTTGGTGAAAACAGTACTGTCGATTTATTTCGTGTAGAAGCAAGCTTTAATGAAGCAGGTGGCTTGGGTGTTGATGGTATAAACAACACATTTAACATTAACACTAGCGAATTTGAAGGCAATAACGACGGCTTAGTTATTCCTCGCACGGGTACAGGCAACAGTTTCGATATCCAAAACTCCGCATTTTTTGATAACAAAGATGATGGGATTGATATCTTTGGTAATGAGAACACTTTTACTTTAGATAGAGCCTCTTCAACTGGTAATAAAGAGGATGGTTTAGAGATTGATGGCAGCAATAATACAATTACCGGCAGCAACAGCAACTTTTCTGATAATGGGGGAGACGGCTTCGGTGATGATATTACTGCTACTGGCAACGAAATCACTCTAACTGCAACCACATTCCGCGATAACGGCGATGATGGTTTTGATATTGAAGGTTCTGAAAACGTTATCACTTTAAACAATGTATCCTCGGATGGTAACGCTGAAGAGGGTTTCGAGATTGATGGACGTAACAACACAGTTACCATTCAGGATAGAAGCGTTTTCGGTGGAAACAAAGAAGATGGCTTTGATATCGACTTCCGAGGTACGGAAAATACTATCGAAGTAATCGAGAGTGCATTTCGCAACAACGGCGATGATGGATTTGATATCTTTGGACGTAACAACACCGTTACTTGGGATGATGTCCAATCTTTCGATAACAAAGAGCAGGGCTTTGAAGTTGATGGAGATGCCAACACCATTACTATCCAAGATAGTTTCATGCTAGATAATGGTTCTAGTGGCTTCTCATTTGATTACACCGGAGAAAACAATAACCTAACTATCAATGATTCTGAAATCTTCCGCAATGCTGAAGACGGTATTGAAATTCTTGGTAACGGAAACACTGTAGGGTTATTTGGTACAGAGATTTACAATAACGGTGAGTGGGGAATAGAAGTTGCTGGTGATGATAATCGCATCGAAATCGGCGCAGGTACTACCTTCGAGGGTAACGAAAGTGGTGCAATCATAATCACTGGTACTGGCAACACTTTCGATATACTTAGCAGTACAGGCTTGACTGCTGATGATATTGTTAATGAAGGCAGCAACAACACTATCAATTTTGCTTAATTACTGCCGATTGTTTTAGTTAATAGCAATACGTAATTATTTATGAATATGGAGAAAGCTTTACTGATTAAATTAAAGATGCTTTCTCCATTTTTTTGTGCATATTTTTAATTATTCCAACCGTTTAGATCCCCCCAACCCCCCTTCAAAAGGGGGGCTTTGTGCGGAGTAATATATGACAACCTGTCTTTTGTAATTCTTTTTTAAGAATGATATTTTATCAAAGTCAAATAATTAAATAAAAAATATTCGCAAATAGGTAATCTCTTTACCGTCGAATTAAAAGGATATTGGAATCCTCAGTAATTCGTCTCAAATTGCTATGACTATACTCGGGTATCTAGTATTATTTTTTACAAAATATTTTACGAAGTATTAAAAAAATCCGGTTTTTTTTACGTATTTATATTCAAAGTAAGCTAATAATATTTACAGGCAAGTTGATGCAGTTATTAAAACTATTTGCATCATAAATTTGTCTAAGCACTAATCGTATACTCTCAAATTCTAGATAGCGAAAAATGAAAATAAATCAATCAAGTGACGTTTATTATTTCTGGCAAGACGCTGAAACTAACACTTGGGGAGTTACAGTAGCTGATAGCGAGTCAGATGATTTTTCCGTTATTAAGGAATTAACTTTTCCCGAACTTTCTGCAATTACAGCACCAGAAAATGAAGGTGGAAATGGTGAAGGTGCTGCTTGGGGAGATGCTATTGTTAGTAATGATGGAAAACGGATTTTTGTTAATGCCAGAAATGCCGACAAGGTAGTCGTAATTGATACGGAAAACTATGAAGTTGAAACTATTTTAGATGTTGGCGACCGCCCGGTTCACAGTTTTGCATATGGTGATGAACTTTGGGTGCATGTGGATGGTGACGGTGGATTTAACGTTATTAACCAAGACACTTTAGAAGTATCGGAATTTATCGCCGCGAATACGGTTGGTACTGGTCACGGTAAGTTACTTGTTTCGGAGCAATTAGGGGAAAATACTTACGTTACCAACACCCGAGAGCCTGCTGTATTCCCGATAAATCTAGAGACAAGGGAAGTTAGTCCACCCATCGAAATTGCTGGTGGCAATCCCGATATCGGTACCCATGATAAAGGTTACGATCCTGCTACTGGATTAGCATTTTTCCAGCTTACCGGCAATAATGGATTTTCTTTTATCGATACCAAGACTAATGAAGTTGTTTACGACAAAGTACCCATGTTGGGGAGAATTACCCACACTCCCAACGATGAATATATTCTGATTCTTAACGCTGCGGCAGAAGAAAACGATATCGGCATTTGGAATACTACTCTCGATACTCATACCCAGCCAGAATTTGACGCAGAAGTAACTATTGGTGGTGGGGTTAGCTATAGTGGAACTGAATTTTATCAAGATGGCAATGATTGGGAAGCCTGGATAGCTCAAACGGAAGGTGATAATGTCGCGGTTTTAGATTTGAGTACGAATGATATTGAATATATTCCCGTTGGAGATTTAACCGTACCCGAAGGAGCAAGACATTTTTCTCGAATTGGTGAAATTGATGAAGATTTTTTCTTTACCTATTCAGATGAAGGTGCAAAGAGAATTGATTTAGATACCTATGAAGTGTCTGATGGATTCACGCTTCCGGGGCAAGTATCTCGAATGGCAGTTGTGGACACATATGAACCATTATTAGCTGCTTTTAACTTTGATTTGACGGGACAAATTGCTGGTTTTACTGTAGAAGGGGAATTCAGTTATGATTCCAATCAATCTTATGAAGATGGAATTGTACGAGAGGAAGATTTAAACTCTTTTGATATTTCTTTCTTCGATCCTAATGGTAATCTTTTAAAAACTTACGAAGATAACCATCTTACATTCCCAGAATTTAATTTTGCTTTCGATACTAACAGTAAAGAAATATTGCAAGATGGGGCATATTTTGGACCTGATGGTATTAATGTAGGTGAAAAAACTGCCATAAAAAATAATGAATTTACTGGCTTAAATTTGTGGTCGCGTCCAACATTAAATCCTTTTGGAGAAGTTCCACCACCACACGTTCATATTGATGATTGGAGCGACGAATTTAATTTTCCTCTAGGTTTTGGTTCTCATGAAGATGTGGCATTTTTCACGCTAACAACTGAGGAACTTTTAGAAACTGGCAGAGTGGGAGAAACTTATGTTAACCAACTACAGGATAGTTTAGATGAATTAGGACAAAAAATTAAAGTCACATCAGTAGAGCCTAATAATCCTACAGATGAATCCTTTGAGCCATTATTTGGAAGTATTAATGGTGAAATTATCGATGTCGTTGGTAGCAAGCAAATTATTTTTGCTGGCGACTCCGATGATTTAATTGATGCTTCTATTAGCAGCAAAGGCGGTAATCGTATTTATGCCGGTAGCGGTGACGATACTTTAATACTGGGCAAAAAAGACAGACTTATCGGTGGTGAAGGCAATGACAAATTCTTTACTGTTTCCGGTGGTGAAAATAATGTATTTGGTGGTGCGGGTGCAGATCAGTTTTGGATTGCTGTTGCTGAGATTCCCGATGCAGCGAATACGATTTCTGACTTTACCAGTGGTGAAGATGTGCTTGGTATAGCTGGTTTGGGTATCGGTTTTGAGGATTTAACTATTACTCAACAACAAGGAAATGCTTTGATTGCTGGCTTAGGTTCGGATTTAGCAGTTTTAAAAGGAATTGAAGCGGATAGTTTGAGTGCGGATAACTTTGCTTTTGCTTAAACACTTCTAAATATTTCATAAATAATTAAGAAACCCGGTTTTTCCAAAAAACCGGGTTTCTTGTATTATTTAATTGTTACAACTTATATAAAATGCTTAAATGACCAAGCGTACTTCTTACACTATCAAAGCTGGAGATACCTTAAGCGCGATCGCACAACTTCATTTAGGTAGCGCTAACCGTTGGCAAGATATAACTAAAGATACGGGAGAATGTTTTAGTGAAAATGAAGCGCGACGTTTACAAATTGGGCAAGTTGTTTTTTTACCGTTAGAAAATACTAATATAAATTCTAATATTCAAGCTAATTCCAATAATAAAAAAATTAGTAATAATGGTTTAAAATTTATTGCCGAGCATGAAGGTATGATTCTAAATCTTTATAATGATCCAGCCAATCATGCCACAATTGGTGTCGGACATTTAGTACACCACGGCCCAATAAATGGTAGCGAATCGGAAGAATTTAAAAATGGAATTACCAAAGAAAGAGCAATGGAAATTTTACAATCTGATGTAATTATAGCCGAAAACACAGTTAATAATTTAGTAAAAGTACCGCTGAATCAAAATCAATTTGATGCCCTTGTGAGTTTTGTATTTAATATTGGAGAAACACAATTTTCATCTTCTACATTATTAGCGAAATTAAATAACGGAAATTATAATGCCGTACCAAGCGAATTAAATCGTTGGGTTCATGGTGATGGTAAAAAATTACCCGGTTTAATTAATCGTCGTCGGGATGAAGGAAATTTGTTTCATAAATAACAGTATGATTAATTGCTTTACAACCGTCTATTATATATTAATCGCTAATATTTATAACCGTATGGAAACTAAACAAATTCTGGAACTACTACCTCAGTTAAGCACGGATGATAAGCTGAAAATTGTCGAATTGGCACTACAATTAGTGAATCAAGAACAACAGTCTTTGACTTCAGATGAGCAAAAACGACTTTTAGCTGCTGCTGCAAAAACAGCGATAGATGATTATACAGAAGGTAGCGAACTTCTCGTATTTTCTGAAATTGAAGGAGAAGATTTTTATAATTATATTGAAGAAGAATCATAAATTATTCTATGCATAGAGGAGAAATATGGTTAGTTAACCTTAATCCAACAGTAGGTACAGAAATTAGTAAAACTCGTCCATGTATTATCGTTAATGATGATGCAGTTGGAATTTTACCACTGAAAGTTATTGTACCTATTACTGATTGGAAAGATAGTTATGCTGCAAGACCTTGGATGGTTCGATTAGAGCCTAATATAGAGAATAGCTTGGTTAAAGTTTCTGCTATAGATACTTTTCAAATACGTTCTGTCTCAGAAAGAAGATTAATAAGAAAACTCGGTGAACTTTCAGACTCATCCATGCTTCTTGTTTCTCAAGCATTAGCGACTGTTTTGAGCCTTTGAATTTACTATTACAAATTATTTAGTAATGTCTAACTTTTATCAAAATAACCCGCTACTTGGAACTTGGAAACTCATTTCAATAACAGCCATATTTCCCGACAGAAATATAGATAAAGAAGCATTCGGAGCTAACCCAATTGGCTATATCACCTACACCATCGAAGGTAAAATGATGGTGATTTTCTCAAAAGGCGAACGCACGTTATTAAGCGGTAATTCAGCTTCACCTCTTACTGCTGCCATACATTCGGTACCAATTGAAGAAAGAGCAGAAGCGTTTTCCACCTTTAATTCATACGCTGGAAGTTATACCCTTGATGGTGACAAAGTAATTCATCACGTAGAAATAGCATCAATTCCCAATCGTATAGGTAAAAGTTTAACTAGGACTTTTACATTGAATGGAAATCGAGTTACTTTGAAAACCCCACCGAGTAAAAGCGATGATACCCCTAAAATCTTTGAATTGACTTGGGAACGGGTAGAATAGGCATAAAACAAATAAAAAAACCGCTAAACACAAGGTTTTACGGCTTTTGAATGTAATGTGAGAAGTTTAACATTAACCTGATTATAACCAGCAAATAGCTTCTCAAATGGTGACGTATCAATTTTTGAAACAAGATTTTTTATTAGACGATGATCTATTTAAAAGTTTTAAATTACTTATAAATAAAAAAAGAAACCGTGGGGTATTTCAGGGAGGTCCACGGTTTGTAATATGGTGTAAGGAGACTTGCTTATTTAATTGTGATTGTATAATTTTCACGCAGCAATAGTTCGCTGGTAACAGTTTTGGTAACGGGATGATTTTGTTCAGAATTCATGTATTTGTTACTAGCAGTTCACCAATACATTTGTAGTGGGAGCGTCTCGCTCCCTAGTTGTAAATAGCAAGCCAATCTAATACATTTGTAGTGGGAGCGTCTCGCTCCCTAATTATAAGTAGCGAGCTACTATCCCCATTCCCAATCCCCAATTCCCCATTCCCAATCCCCAATTCCCCATTCCCAATCCCCATTCCCAATCCCCAATTCCCCATTCCCCATTCACAGTAAAGCACCACCACAACTTGAACCGCTACCAGCAGTACAACCGTAACAATAGCTAGCAGTTTGCACTTCTTCAATCAAATTCAAATTACCAGTTTCAAGCAACTTCGCTACTGTAATATCTTCACCATTACGAGTTTTCGCTGGTATATTCATCATCTGGTTAAAGTCGCAATCGTACACGTTACCAAGATAATCAATTGATAATTCATCGCGGCACATCAAGTTTTCCACGGTAACGGGATTGAAATTCGATTCCAAAAACTGTAAGTAAGGCTTGTATAGTTTCGTTCTTTCTAAATGAAACTTAGTTCTACCGACAGGTAAATTAGTAATTGCAAATAAGTTATCGAATACAATACCAAAGTTATCTTGTAAGAACTTTTTGTAATCCTGTTCTAACTTAACTTGATTGGGAGTTAAAGCAAAATTTTCGTTTGTAGGTAATTGTGGATTATAAACCAAATCCAAAATTAGATCCGATTTTTTAGCGTAACCTAATTTATTTAACCATTGCAGCGCTTTTACCGAAGCATCAAAAACACCATCACCGCGCATTTTATCAACATTATCGGCTAGATAACAAGGTAAAGAAGCAACAACTCTGACTTTATGTTTAGCAAAATATTCCGGAATATCGCCAAATCCATCTTCAAAATAAATTGTTAAATTAGAGCGAACAATTACCTGTTTATTATTCTTTCTTGCAGCTTCAACAATTGGTTTAAAACCATAATTCATTTCCGGTGCGCCACCAGTTAAATCTACAATTTTAACTTCAGGAAATCTATTAATTACTTCAATTAACTGCTCGCAAATTTCTATAGATAATTCTTCAGTTCTTTTTGGTCCCGCATCAACGTGACAGTGACTGCAAGCAAGATTACAACGCTTACCTAAATTGATTTGTAAAACATTTATTTCTTTCTTTGTTAAGGTCGAATTAATTTTACTTTTGAAGGGTGTTATTGTGGTTTGAATCATAAAAGTTTGGGGATTGGGGATAGGGCATTGGGCATTGCGAATTGGGGATGGGTAATTGGTAATTGGTAATTGGTAATTGGTAATTTTTAGTTGATGAAAATAATTTGTCCAATAAAGACAAGAAGGGAGCTGTTCGGCTCCCACTACAAGTAAATGGTTTATTAATTCCTAACTGTTCACTGTTAACTGTTCACTGTTAACTGATATCAGCAGCATCCGCCGCCGTCGTAGTACCAAGTTGAATCGGTGACAATGACTTTTTCTGGTAAGGCAGCAGCTAGATTTCTAGCAGTTTTATCGCATACAGCGGCTGGAATTCCTCGCTGTAAAATGTGACCTTGGTTGTCATCAAAAAATGGCTCTGTTCCGGCATAAATAGCTGTTTTACCAGTGAATACACAAGCTCCATCTTCTGGGATATCTACTTTGAAAGCTACTGAATCAAGACTTTCTAAAAGTAGATTTTCTTTTAAATTATAAGTTGAAGCTTCTAATAAACGATAAGGACGACGAGCGCGAATTTCAACTTGTCCAAAACCAACATTTATAATGCGTTGAATATACTCTTCATAAGTTAACGCACCTGATAAACACATTGCTCTTAATCGTTGATCTTTCTTTAAATGTTCCGGTACCGAACGAGTTGCAATTGGATCGCTCATTTGCAAGCGTCCGCCGGGTTTTAATACGCGATATGCTTCTTTTAAAGCACGTGTTAAATCTTCGGGTTCAAAGATATTAAAAAGACAGTTTTGAGCAACAATATCAACCGAACTATCGGCAACTGGTATATTAAAAGCATCCCCTTCGCGAACTTCTACAAAGCTAGGATCGAACCAAGGATTATCTTTAACTGCTGCTTCTAAATTATATGAAGCTGCTTGACGCATATCTGCAACTGGATCTACTGCGATTACAGCACCAGCACGACGGGAAAAGTAAGCAAATTGCAAAGCTTCTAAACCACCACCAACGCCTACATATAATACTGTAGGTTCGTTACTAAGTTCGTTGGCATGAACTGTAGTACCGCAACCGTAGTTCATTTCCTGCATTTTTAGAGGAATATGCAACCCCGGTAACTGCATGGGAGTACTTTGCACGCAACAAAGCCCAATTTCGGGAGTTTGAGCTACGTCACTGTAAAATTTGGCTGCTGTTTCTAAATAAGTCATTCGCGGCATGGATTTTGGATTTTAGATTTTGGATTATGTTGTACAAATAGTAATATCAATAACTGTCAGTTGGACGAATGCTGGCTGAAAGTTTTATTTCAAAAATTGAAAAAAGCGGTAGCAGGTAAAAACCCACCCCACTGTTGATTCTACAAGGCTGACAAAAATCTGATAGCAGATTTAATCCTTATATATTTATTTAAATACGTTTTACCTTCTGCTAGATGAGTTTTTGCTGAGAGGATGCTTGGATAATCGTAAATTTTTTAGAACTTGCTCTTCAAGCTTGGCTTAAAATTAATAAAACACTAACCCCATTAAAAAATATGCTCAAAACAGTCGAAGGCATTTATCAGGATGGGCAGATTCAACTCACTGAGTTACCGCAGAATTTAGCTGAGAGTACCCAAGTTCTTGTTACTTTTCTTGAACCCGGTAAAGTTGATGCTAACAAATTGCGTCAAATTATAGAACAATTAGAGACTATAGCAGGTGTTGAGCAAGGTTTAGAGGAAGTCAATACCGGAAAAACTCGTCCTATGAACGATTTTATCGAAGAAATGCAGCAAAAATATGATATTTCAGGTTGAAATTACACCTATAGCCGAAACACAAATAGAAAAATCCTATCGTTGGTACCGGGAGCGCAATCCCGATTTTGCCGATAAATGGTTTAGAGGATTAATGAATGCAGTTGCAACGCTTCAAGAAAATCCTCTACGCTGTTCATTAGCTGTTGAACACGAAATTTTTCCTGAAGAAGTTCGACAGTTGCTTTACGGAAAATCAAAGAATATTTATCGAGTTTTATTTGCTGTTAGAGATAATATTGTTTATATTTTATACGTCCGTCATAGCGCACAAGCACCTCTGACTGTCGATGACTTAGAAGATAATGCTTAGAAAATGGGGAATTGAGCCGAAGGGATGGGGCATTGGGAATAGTTAATGGCAGTGATTTCATATTGTTGGAGACGGGGCGCAGTGCTACGTCTCTACATCAAGGTTTTAATTGTCCAAACTACAGGCGATCGCCAGTTCTGCGTGTTGCAAGAATATATCTTTTTCAAGCATTTCCACAGAATATTGCGGTGTTTCGCTTAATAATTTCTCAATTCTCCCGTTTGCTGCTGCTACAACCGATTCTTTTAAGCTACCGTTTTCTAACGACTTTTTAAAATCTTCTGCAATAAATTCAATGCGTTGGTTAGATGATGATGGCAAATTACCGCACATTAAAAATACATCGCAACCTGCATTTAATGTATTTGCTACGGTACCGCTTTTACTATACATATCCGCGACGGCTTTCATATCTAAGTCATCGGATACCACAACTCCTTCAAAACCAAGTTCTTTTCTTAGTATCTGGCTCAAAATTGGTTGAGAAAATGTTGCTGGTTTATCTCCTCCGATTTCAGGGAAGAGAATATGAGCGGTCATAATTAAAGGGATTTTTTCGGCAATTAAAGTTTTGAAAGGTATTAATTCTCGCTTTTGGATTGCTTCTTTAGTTAAATTTAGTATCGGTAATGATAAGTGAGAATCGGTGTTGGTGTCTCCGTGTCCGGGGAAATGTTTCGCACAAGCTATAATTCCCGATTCTTTGAGTCCGAGAAAGTATTCGCGAGCATATTCGGCGGCTGTTTCTGGTGTTGTATCGAAGGAACGAGGCCCGATAATGGGATTATTGGGGTTAGAAAAGATATCCGCAACTGGTGCCCAAGATACGTTGATTCCCAAGGACTTTAGCTCGGTTGCCATCGCCGCAGCCACTTCCCGCGCTCGTTTGCGACACACATAACTATAGGGAAATCGCGTAATTGGCAAAGGTGGACGAATTACCCTTCCTCCTTCATGATCGATGGAAATAAACATCGATTCGCGTTCAGTATATTCTCGTATTCCTTGACTGAGTTTTTTGAAAGTTTGCAACCAGACTTCATAAGGTTCGCCATCGCGGAAATTCTTAGCGAAAAAGCAAACTCCTACGGGTTTGATTGTACTTAAAATTCTTTTATCTTCATCAGTTAACGCAGTACCCGAAACGCCGATAATTAAATGGTTTCCAAACATAAATCAGTTATCAGTTATCAGTTATCAATTATCAGTTATCAGTTATCAGTTATCAATTATCAATTATCAAATAATACGGCTATTAGTTAATTGTTATTAGATGGTTGCTATACGATTTCTGATACTGTTGAAGAAAGAGGGGGTAGAAAAGGTAGAAAATTCATAACTCATAACTCATAACTCTTAACTCTTACTTAATGCCCCATGCCCAATCCCCAATCCCCAACTTCCAAAGTGATCTTTCATATAGCATTCCCCGTCACCGATATTGCTCAAACCAAAGCATATTATGTCGATGGTTTGGGATGCACTCCCGGCAGAGAAAATCGCAATGCTTTAATTCTCAATCTTTACGGGCATCAGTTAGTTGCTCACGTTACGAAGGAACCGATTTCACCTCAACGCGGTATTTATCCCAGACATTTTGGCTTGGTTTTTACTCAAGAAGCTGATTGGGAAGATTTACTCGCAAAAGCGCAAAAGCGAAACTTACCTTTCCGAGAATCAGCTAAAAACCGTTTCATTAATACTCCCCTCGAACATCGTACCTTTTTTCTCGAAGATCCATTTTACAACTTGATGGAGTATAAATTTTACCGCCATCCCGAAGCAATTTTTGGTAACGCCGAATTTACACAGATTGGCGATAAGACTTGAGCAGGGAGTAGTGAGTAGCGAGTAAAGAGTTATGAGTGATGAAGTGATGCCCGTAATGAGTAAAAATTATCCCTTCTTCCCCCGTTCCCTATTCCCCCCAACCCTATTCCCTTTACTTAATTGGAGCCGATAATGCAGTTGCGATGGCATTCAAACTTTTGTCATCGGTAAGCATCCAAGCATGATTCATCGCTGACACCACAACGTTTTCTCCTACAGGCATTTTAGAACTATCTGCGGGGACAATCATCATGTCGTAAGGTGTCCAAATCGAAGTAAAATTAATTTGCGAGAGCATCTGAGCATCGCTGTTTAAATCTTTTAATAAACTACTATTCGGACGCATCTGCACGCAACCCAACCCTTGATTAAAGTAAGCTATAACAGTTCCGTTATTTGGTGCGGAAAGCGTAATAAATCTTTGCACTCTGTTGATTCCACTTAAACGCTGGACGTAATAACGACTTACAATTCCCCCCATACTGAAACCAAGCAAATCAAAAGGCTGTTCTTTTTCAAAGGTAGCTTCAACTTTATCTGCCACCTGTTGCGCCAAATCATCTAAACCCTTGGTACCGTTATTAGGAGCCAAATCTAAGTCATAAACCTTCAAACCGCGTTCGTTGAGGTAAGGAATCATTCTACGAAATACTTTAGCAGTATCCCAAATTCCATGAACTAACAATACGGGATTGCGTTGCTGATTCATTTAATACATAAAATTTACTTTAGTCTATTAAATGTAACGAAATCAGCAAGCAGTGACCAGTTATCAGTTACCAGTTAACAGAGAGATGGGGAGATGGGGAGAAATATTAACTCCTAACTCATAATTCCTAACTCCTAACTCATAACTGGTAACAGTTAACTGTTAACTGTTAACTGTTAACTGATTACTGTTAACTTTTGTTAAATCATCTTTCACAGTCTTGCTCTAAGTTACAAGAAAATTTAATAATTAATACAAGTGTAAATTGGCTTCAATCGCTTGAAGTATAAGACATTTAGCGTTTGTCAGTAGTTAAATT
>JBARZF010000848.1:0-3607 GCA_049649675.1 Rivularia sp. (in: cyanobacteria)
TATCGGGATCGAACTTTTCTACTCCTCTTTGTAAACCCAAAGTTCCTTCTTGAATTAAATCGACAAACTCCAAATTACGATGCTGATATTTTTTGGCGATCGCCACAACTAAACGTAAGTTGGCTTCGATCATTTTGTGTCGGGCAATCTCTCCGTTGTCAAGGGTTTCTTGCAGTTGAGATTCTGACATTTGTGCTGCCGCAGCCCATGTGGAAAACGGCGGTTCGGAGTCTAATTTATCTGCTAAATCTTCTTTAATTTGCAGCAATTGGATTAACTGCTTGACTCGTTGGGAATAAAATAGCTCTTCTTCACGAGTTAATAATGGTACGCGCCCAATTTGAACTAAAAAAGACCGCACGGTATCTGTATTTAGCCTTTGGGTAGCGGCGGATGCTTTGCTTTGTCCCCTATCAACAATTGCTGGTTGCATGTTAATCAAAAACTCCTGAAAACTTTAACTTTATATTGCTTACGTTCACCCCTAGCGGGTGTGTTTCAAAAATCAAACTTTTTATGTTTTATGTACCATAGCTTTACGATCTAAACTGAGGTTCAAGATGAAGGAAGGAGATGTTCGGCTACACAAGAGAGCAGTCTTTAAAAGCGTATTAATGTGGGATTCATCGCCCCAATTGAAGGGAAGAAACTTGAATCTACCACATCAAGATTATCTATATCCTGGGTACGACAATTCAAATCAAGAACGTTAACTGTTGAGTCACTTCCCGTCTCGACAAGTTCCTCCCCGATCATTCATAACTTTCAATGGCATAGGTATTCCCCACATTATTGGGAACCCAGCTTTTCGGAGGAGTTTTTTAAATTGATGTCGCAAACGACGATGAGCTTTTTGGTTGTTTGGATGATAATAAACTTTTATTTGTTTCTTTTTTGCTATTTCGACACGATTTTCAACATTCGGTAAGTCCTCACTTTGCATCCAGCAATCTACAGAACGATTGGCAAAAACTTTTAATAAGCTGTTAGCAACCCATCGAGGAAAATCTGGTCGCATCATCTCCCATTTATGCTTACCCATTAAGTGAATGTGAAAAGAATGGTTTTGCATCTTCTGGTGAACCGAAATAAAAATCGTTAATGAAGAATGTTTTCTGAAAAACTGTTTTGTTCGGAACTGTGGAAATAACATAAAGTTTAGTTGTATTATGCTTAACAGTTTCACCGACCGCACAAGTTCCTATACTTATTATGTCGTTATATTTTTGCATTTATAGTGATTAATTATTAGTTTTTTTTTACTTATTTTGGTTCGATAAAAGAATTTAGTTCTATACTTGGTAAAGTAAGAGGAAAAATATATTCAATATTTAGATAAATAAAGAAGAAAATATAAAGCATAAAGTATTTTAATACTTCATACTTAAAATTTTTATTCATGAATATGACGAGGGCATTTCAAGCTTTCAAATCTTCTTCAATCTCCGTTTGAATAATCTCATAGTTTGAAAGATAGGGTACAAAATATGAGTGTTTTTCATACTTTATACCTTATCCTTCATAACCTTTAAGCAGTTACCTTTTGCTTAGACCAAACTCCATTATCATCTTCTTCATATAGCTCGTGAACTGCATTCCAAGCCGCTTCTTCTGCCTTAGATTCATCCTTTAATTCATCTAAAACGTTGTTGTAGCGTTCGATAAAAGTTTTTTGCGCGGCTTCCGACAAGTGCGATCGCACTTCAGGGGCTAAGTCTTGGGGACTGTTACATTTACCGGAACAAGCACGAGGTAAAGTTGCTTCATTGGTATGAACTTCTTCACCACCAGCGCTTTCCATAAGCAGAGAAATTTCTCCAGTTTTGTCCGCAGGTACTTCTGCCATCACGATAAACTCCCCAGCTTTCAAGCGAGTTTCGTAAATAGCGGCTTTCTCTTTAGGCATACCCAAAGTCATTAATACCGATGCTAAACCAGCGCCAGCACTACCCGCTAAAGCACCACTAGCAGCACCTAAAAGCGCTCCACCTATAGGACCTGCTGCTACAATGGGACCTACGAAAGGAATAAAGAGTACGCCGACACCGGAGAGCAAGCCCAATAAAGAACCGAACAAAGAGCCAAAAACTGCTCCCGATCGCAACCCGCCGAAAATTACGTCTTTCTTACTAATAAAACCTGAAATTCTAGTTTCGGATTGAAAGTTGTTACCCATAACCGAAATATGGTCGCGGGATACACTTCTATCTAACAAACGACGGACAACTTTATCAACTTGCTCTTGTTCTTTAAATACGGCTGAAACGGTACGTTCTGCAATATAATCGGACATTTTGATTCCCCTGTCTTAAATGCAATTCACGAGTATGGTTTGAGAATGAAATTTAGTTCTAATTAACTACTTCTAGTTAACGCCTACAGCGGTTTTGCCAGAAGGTTTACCGTCTGCTTGTAAAGATTCTCCTTCGATAAAGGAGCGCAACATCCAAGCCATTTCTTCGTGGCCTTCCATTAATCCGGTAAGGAAATCAGCGGTTCCTTCATCGTGGAACTTATCGCCACAAGCATCAATATGCTCGCGCAAGTTGCGGATAACTTGTTCGTGGTCATCTACCAATTTAGCTACCATTTGAGTTGCCAAAGGTAGATTTTCTGGACTTTCTTTTAGAGAAGTTAACTTCAAAAATCCTTCCATAGTACTTACAGGGAAACCACCCAAAGCCCGAACGCGCTCGGCGATGGAGTCAATGTTCAAGGTCAAGGTTTGATAGTGTTCTTCCCACAGCATATGCAAGCTGCGGAATTGAGGTCCGACTACATCCCAATGGTACTTTTTGGTTTTAACTAATAGTAGGTAAGCGTCTGCTAAATCGTTATTTAGGAGGTTGCAAACACCTTTACGTTGTTCTTCTGTTAGACCAATATTAATGCTACGCATAATTTTTTCTTCCTTATTCAACTCTCTCTCAATTTGAACATATTCGCTTTATTGAAAAATCAATCGCAAGTGGGAATCTATGGTTAGATTTTGAATATATATACCTAATACTTTTTATGTAGTGTAGTTATCAAGGCGATCGACATTTGATCGTAAATCAAATTGCGTCTTATACTAGTAATAATATGTAGTATCGTAAATCTAATATTTGGTAGCATAAAGCTTGGGCAATACTGCTAAAGGAATATGTAAATTAAATAATATTAGTGGTTTAACTCAAAAAATATTGTGCCTCCTCCATTTGAGCTTATAAGAATGAAGTCCTAATAGAGGAAGCTTGTTCAAACCGTTTTTTAAACTCTAAAGCGAAGGAGTAACTTCGTTATTTCCTTCTTCTTTTTCCTTACTCATCTTGCCAGTTTTATATTGTTGAGCCGCCTCGTAATCTTTGTCAACATCAACATTCGTAGCCTTTTCTTGTTTTTCGCTTATAGCTTCCTTGGTTAAATCAGCTTCCTGATTGGGTTCACTATCAGTCTTAGCAACTTTTTCTTCACTCATGTTAAACACCCTATATTATGAAATTTTAGTCTGCAAGCTTTATGCTACAAAAAATACCGATATTTTATAACTGTTCTTACGGTGTAATTACAATTTATATCTATAGATTGATTGAATATTAGGATTTAACTGATATAGGGGGAATGG
>JBARZF010000849.1:0-9850 GCA_049649675.1 Rivularia sp. (in: cyanobacteria)
TAGTCCATCACTCGGACAATATGGATGCTTTTTTGACCTAACAAAGCACAAGTTTTGGCTTCTCGCTCAAAACGTTCCTTTAATCGCATTTTTTTATTTTGGACTGAGAGGGCGAGAAATTTAACCGCTACAGGCACCCCTCCCAACAGGACATCCTTAGCACGATAAACTCGACCCATAGCTCCACTACCAATTATCTCCTGAAGCCGGTAGCGCTTGCCGAGTAAGCGACCAACGTTGGGGTCTGACATAGAAACTCCAATCTGCAACAATATTAAATAAAACCAGCCTTAAAGACAGGTGTCGAATATAAAGTGTTTAAAAAACTAGAAATTGACTGATAACAAAAAAAAATGGTAGATAAACCTGGTTTTTTGTGCAATTATTAACTTCATCTCAAATTTATAATGCCCAAATTTTAATCAAAAACTTAACTTACCGTGAAAAAAAATATGTTTATGAGTTAGAAGTTATAACTTATCAGTTAGGAGTTATTGATTCAACACTGGTCACTGGTGAAGCAGCGCGGTCTTTTTGGTCTCCACCCAGGAGCGACTGCTGGAGACGCGCCTAGCGGAGCCTCCCGCCAGGGAGATACCCGAAGGGTCACTGGTTACTGATAACTGGTCACTGTTAACTGTTAACTGTTAACTGACTTGTCGTTCTACATTCGCTTCCATTGTGCTGATTAGAAAATGACCTGCCATAATTCCACTACTCAGGTAGTAAGTATTGTTTGACACGCGATGTAAGGTTTCAAATCCACTGCGACGCTGGCGATCGCCCAATACCCAGTAACGCTGGACGATTGTCTCCGGGCCAATCCAGCCTTCTCCCTCTACTTGCCCTAATATATTGTGCTGTAGTAAAAAAGTATACTGACGTTCTCCATCATCCAAGCGTCCTTTATACTGCAAAGCAATTTCAGGATGTTCGGATGAAGGAAAAATAAGTTTTGTTACCATCGTGAACCAGTTATCTCGATTCCACGCAACCAAGGTCATACCTTTAACGCCGATTGGCATACCATTACGTTCCAACCAATTTCCTTGTAATGTCCAGCGTCCTGGTTCGAGTAAAAAACTATGAGCCACCTGTGGATAATTCCCTATGTTTTTGCAGTATCGCGAAGCTAGTTTAGTATAGCCCAGAAGACAGTGAGCAGTGAGCAGTTACCAGTTAATAGTTACTAGTGACGAAATTCATCATTTCTTACCTATTACCTTTCCCAAACGTTTCCTAAAAGCACTTCCCTTGTAGCTCCGGTTGAGAAAGGTAGGTTGCCGGGGGAATTTGTCTGTCTCCAATAGGCTAGAACTGCAAAGGCGATCGCTTCAAAGAAATCAGCGCTTAAACCAACTTCATCTGTTGTGGAAACTGGTACGGTTCCTAATAACTGTTGTAAACGATGTTTTAAGTAAAGGTTGCGACTGCCGCCACCACATAAAAATACTCGCTGTGGCATTTGTGATAAAAAGTTACGGTAACTGTTGACAATTGAGGCTGCTGTTAATTCTGTAAGAGTTGCTAAAAAGTCTGCTGGATTAAGTTGAAAACTTTTTGCATCTTTTATACATTGATGTAAATAATCAACTCCAAATAATTCTCTACCAGTAGATTTAGGTGGCGGCAAATGAAAATACTCTTGGCTTAGCCATTGTTCTACTAAGTCGAAACAAGGAGTACCTGTTGAGGCCCATTTTCCATCTTCGTCGTAGGTTTTGGCTTTGTCGGTTAAATGTTCGACTGCTAAATCTAATAAACTATTACCGGGGCCGGTATCCCAACCGCGAATCTTTGATAGCCAATCGCCGCCACGAACGGGAATATAAGTAACATTTCCAATACCACCAATATTTTGAATACAGCGAGCTTCAGAATCATCACTGAGTAAAGCTGCATCTATACGAGGTACTAAAGGCGCACCTTGACCGCCTGCTGCAATATCAGCAGCACGGAAGTTATTTATGGTAGTAATACCTGTTATATGGTTAATTAAGGTTCCGCGACCGATTTGTAAACTGTAACCAAGTTTTTCTTGATCAAATCCCGTCAGCGGTCGGTGATAAACTGTTTGACCGTGAGAACCAATTAAAGTAGCTTGTTGATGACCTGCTTGAATATTAATTGCAGCAGAAGCGAAAGCTGTGGCGATCGCATCATCTAATTCTGCTAACTTTGCCATTGAGATAGCTTTACCAGCACAAACTTCTAAAATACGTTCTCTTATTTCTGTGGGGTAGGGATATGTTTCACCTGCGATCAATTCTATTGTGATGTCTAAACCCGTACCGGAAATATCAACTAAAGCAGCATCGATACCATCTACCGAGGTACCGCTCATTAAACCAATTACGCGAGTCATGGGATTTTAGATTTTAGATTTTAGCAACGGATGTATTTGTTTTGGATGCAGGGATTTATTTTTGCGCTTGCGATGCGAATGAGTGCCTGGTAATGTCCGGGTTTCGCTCCCTATTCGTAACAAGCTAGTACTCAACCGCATTAATTTTAAGGGGTTGAGGGAGTGCGAGCATCTTGCTCGCTTTAAGTAGCTAGCGAGCATCTTGCTCGCTTTAAGTAGCTAACGAGCATCTTGCTCGCTTTAAGTAGCTAACGAGCATCTTGCTCGCTTTAAGTAGCTAGCGAGCAAGATGCTCGCACTACAAACCCTTTAAAATTAATTTCTTCTACGGCTAATATCTCGAAGATCGAGAGCGTAATTTAATTTCAAGACATTAACTCCAGGTTCGCCAAATATATTTAAAAATCGACCTTCGGTATATTTGACAATATCGGGGAAAATTTCATCAGGTCGTAAATTGCGAGCGCTAGCAACTCTATTTAACTGCTGTAAGGCGGATTTATATGTAATATGGGGGTCTAATCCCGAAGCAGAAGTATAAATTAAATCAGCACGGCTGTCTATACTTTCGTCTTGAAGTCTATTAGCTGTTTCCGAAATTCGCTCAAGTAATTTTGGGTTGCTAGGAGCAAGATTGCTAGAGCCAGATATCCCAGTAGGTTGAGCTTTTTTTCCTTGACTGTATAACACGCTACTTGGTCGGCTATGAAAATACTCTTCGGATGTAAATGTTTGACCAATTAAGGCCGAACCAATTGGTTCATTATATAAATCAACCATTACACTACCCTTAGCTTCATATTCAAACAAGGGAAGTTGAGCTACTAAAAGTATAAATAATGGGTAGATAATGGCAGTAAGCAACCACAATATCAAGCTAACTCGAATTGAAGAGGCAATTGCTCGAAGTTTAAACATTATAGGACTTTGGATTTTAGATTTTAGATTTTAGATTTTGGATTAAAGGAATTGGGGATTGGGCATTGGTAATTGGTAACTGGTAATTGGGAATTGAGTAATAATTCTTCCCCTTGTCTCCTTGTCTCCTTGTCTCCCCATCTCTGTTTACTGGTAACTGTTAACTGTTAACTGTTAACTGATAACTGTTAACTGATAACTGTTAACTGTTAACTGATAACTGTCACGCTAAAATGGTTAGAGAAATTATCAGGTCTATTAATTTAATTGCGATAAATGGGATAATCAAGCCAGCTATTCCATAAATTAAAATATTGCGTTGTAGAAGTTGATTGGGTGTCATTGGTGTGAATGGTACACCTCTGAGGGCTAAGGGTATTAATGCTGGAATAATTAATGCATTGTAAATCAAGACTGACAGCACGGCGGAATTGGTGCTTGTCAAGTTCATTATGTTTAATTTATTTGAGTTAGTGGAAGCAAATATTACTGGAACAATTGCAAAGTATTTGGCTATGTTGTTTGCAACTGAAAATGTGATTAAAGCACCACGAGTCATTAACACTTGTTTACCAATACCGATGATGTCAATTAGTTTTGTGGGATCTGAGTCCAAATCGATGATATTAGCTGCTTCTTTTGCTGCTTGAGTTCCGTTATTCATGGCTACGGCAACATTGGCTTGGGCTAATGCTGCTGCATCGTTTGTACCATCCCCTGTCATTGCGACTAATTTACCTTCTGCTTGTTCTCGTTGAACTACAGCGATTTTTTGTTCGGGGGTTGCTTCGGCGATAAATTCTTTGACACCGGCTTCTCTGGCAATTACAGAAGTAGTTATGTGATTGTCGCCGGTAATCATTATGGTTCGCACGCCAAGCCTTCGTAATTGTCCGAAGCGTTCGCGTATACCCGGTTTGATATTATCTTTTAAATAAATAATTCCGTAAATTTCGTTATTCATGCTTACGGCTAATGGTGTACCTCCTTGTTGGGATACCATTTCGTAAGCTGAGTTGATTTCAGGTGTCCTAACCCCACCTTGCGATTCTACAAAGTCAATCACGGCATTTACAGCACCTTTACGCACTATCGAACCATTGGGTAAGTTAGTCCCACTTATCCTGCTTCTAGCGCTAAATTTTATCGCTTCGGCTGCTTGATAGTCGAAATCAATTCTCGATCCCAATCTTTGTGCCAGACGAACTATTGATTTTCCTTCTGAAGTGTCATCAAATATACTTGCCGCTAAAGCTACATAAGCAATTTCTTGCATTGTATGACCGTCGATCGGAATAAAACCATCTGCTAAACGGTTGCCTCGGGTTACGGTTCCTGTTTTATCTAAAATTAAGGTGCTGACATCTCCACAGGCTTCTATGGCTCTAGCTGAAGTAGCGATTAAGTTTAATTGAGCAACGCGATCCATGCCTCCAATAGTGGTAGCACTTAGTAAGCTGCCAACTGTTGTAGGAATTAATGCCACGAAAACAGCAATTAAAATAGGTACGCTAATCGGAGCTTTAACATAATATGCTAGTGCTGGAAAAGTTGCGATCGCGGATAAAAATATCAAGCTAATCAACGCTAATAAAATTGTGAGAGTTGCTTCGTTGGGTGTCTTCTTACGTTCTCTCCTCTCTATAACGTAAATCATCCGGTTGATAAACCCTTTATCTGGTTCGACGGTAATTCTAATAATTAATTCATCAGAAATAATCCGGCTGCCGCCGGTAACATAACTAGCAACATCAGAACCCGCTTCTTTGAGTACGGGTGCCGATTCTCCGGTAATTGCTCCTTCATCTACGCTCGCAGCACCCATGATGACTTCGCCGTCGGTGGGGATAACATCACCAGCTACGACATATACAGTATCGCCGCGCTGCAAACTGGTAGCGGGAACTTCAGAAATGTTACCGTCAGCAAGGAGTTTTTTAGCATTTATATCGGACTTAATGGAACGCAATACATCAGCTTGTGCTTTTCCGCGACTTTGAGCATAGGCTTCGGCAAAGTTAGCCAGCCATACCGTTAAAAATAAAATTGCGGTAACTGTACCATTAAAAAGTCGTGCATCTTCTATTGCTTTTGAGCCAAATAAAGCTGGGAAAATTGTTGCCGAAGCGGTAATAAAGCTACTTACCCAAACCACCAACAATACCGGATTTTTGATAATGTGCTTAGGATTAAATTTCGCAAAAGCGTCTCTTATCGCTCTACGATAAAGACCTTTTTTACTTGCCTTTACTTTTTTACGCGGGGAACGAGGTTCTTTAGGAGCGCTATTGGCAAGTTTAGACTTGGAAGTCGTCGCTACTGGGTTCATAGGCATCGGAAGGACGGGGGGAGAGGGGGAGATGGGGAGATGGGGGAGAGGGGGGAGATGGGGGGACAAGGGGACAAGGAGACAAGGAGACAAGGAGAAATATTTATTTTCAACTCCTAACTCCGGGCCTCCTAACTCCTATCTGATAACTGATAACTGATAACTGTTCATGCTGCTAGCCTAAATGCTTCGGCTAAGGGGCCATTGATTAAAATAGGGAAGAAAATTAGAAAGCTTAAAATAAAAATTACGATTGCTGTCAAACTAGTAAATAAAACTGTGTCGGTTTTTAGGGTAGCAGGAATTGCTGGTACTGGTTTTGTACGTGCCATAGTGCCTGCTAAAAGTAAGATGGCGCATATACTAACGTAGCGTCCTAGTAGCATACTTATAGCAGTACTTAAGTTCCACCACAAGGTATTGTCTGTCAAACCTTCAAAGCCGGAGCCGTTGTTGGCGCTGGCTGAAATGTACTCGTAAACTACTTGGGATATACCATGAAAACCGGGGTTGCTGATTCCAGATAAGGATATGGGATAAGCTAAGGCGATCGCGCTGGGGATTAACACCGCTATGGGATGAATTAGCACTACCAAACTCGCCAGCACTATTGAATGCTTTGTAATTTTACGTCCAAAAAATTCTGGAGTGCTACCTATCATTAATCCAGCCCAGAATGCGGTTAAATATTGATAAATCAATAAATAAACAATTCCGGTTCCTATTCCACCCCAAATTACGTGCAAAAACATACTGACTAAGGTAGAAAAACCTCCAGCAGGCATTAAAGAATCGTGCATTCCGTTAACTGCGCCATTCATGGTTGCGGTAGTTATGACTGCCCATAGCGCTGTTTGTGCCCAACCAAATCTAACTTCTTTTCCTTCTAAGTTGGGTTGCTCAAGTCCTAAGTTAGAATTTACCAGGGGATTACCTTGAAATTCTCCTGTTGCTGTTATCCAAACTAAAACTAGAAAAATTAGGAATACCATCCAAAACAGCCGCCAAGCTTGTTTAATATTGTTAGAGAATGCACCGTAAACGAAAATCATCGCGCACGGAATAGATATCATCGCGATAATTTCGATTAAATTGGTAAAACTACTGGGATTCTCAAAGGGATGGGCAGAATTCGCACCAAAAAAACCGCCGCCATTTGTACCCAACAATTTAATAATTTCAAAAGATGCTACTGGCCCGGTGGCGATATACTGGGTTCTACCCTCGAGGGTTTCTACTGCTATAGGTGCCGAAACAGTTTGCGGTACTCCACTTGCTAATAATACGATGGCTCCAATAATAGAAATAGGCAGCAATATACGGGTTATGCCCCGAGTTAAATCCGCGTAATAATTTCCTAAAGCTTTACCCGTCAAACCGCGAATAAAAGCAATACCTACTGCTAAACCTGTCGCTGCTGAGACAAACATCAAAAAGGTTAAACCCGCCATGCTGCTAAAATGACTCAGGGTTTTTTCTCCTAAGTAATGCTGCTGCCCCGTATTAGTTAAAAATGAAATCGTGGTATGCAGTGTTAAATCCCATCTAGGGGCACCAAAATTATTCGGGTTCCACGGTAAAACCTTTTGAAAAATAATTAGTAAATATACTAAAAGTCCCATAAATAAGTTGCTAGAGAGCAAAGAATAAGCATATTGCCTACCCGTCATATTTTCTTGAGGATTTACGTCTGCTAACTTATAAATAACTTTTTCTAATGGGTTCATTACTCTATCAAGTAATGAAGATTCACCCATAAATACGCTGGCTATATATTTTCCAAAGATTGGCGTAATAATTAACACCAGAGCAAGGGTTAACCCTATCTGCAATAAACCTTGTCCCATGTATTTTTACCGTATACAGTTTGATAAATGATTACTACCCCTTGGGTATATTAATAGGAATACCTTTTTAGTGTCTTGTAATATAATTTACAAGATGTCAAGCAAAATATCAAAATTTAGTTAATTATGCAATCTTTTTTAGCTAAATAGAATAGTTTCTCTATTGCAATTAGATATTGATATATTCCAGGTATTATCAGCTAATCTTCAATTAATACGTTATTTTTTGTTATTTTTTAACGATTACTTCTGCGGTTGATAATTGACATATTATATTCCTGTTTGAATAAAATAGCTTTTTACGATCTATGCTTTTTGCATAAAGACTTCTATTAATGACTTTCACGGGTATAACAGATATCAAGGGATAGCGGTGTATAATAAAAGACCATTAGCTTAATTTTTTGAAAAGAATAATAAATCTTTTTTTGGTAAACCCAATCGTTAAGATAGAGTATGTAAACTAAAGAATTAATTTCCGTTGTGTCGGAATATATTGACCGTAGAGAGATAAAACCTGTTTCTACAAATAGTAATGATATCGTGCTCAAGACAGCAAGTTGAGGAAGAATTGTTCGGTAGTGAAGAATTATTTCGTATAGCTTTCAACGATGCAGCAATTGGTATGGCTCTTGTAGCTCCTGATGGGCGATGGTTAAAGGTTAATCGTGCTTTGTGTGAAATTGTCGGCTATTCCCAAACAGATTTGCTCAAGACAACCTTTCAAGAGATTACGCATCCGGATGATTTGGAAGCAGATTTAGGTTGCGTGCGTCGAATGCTTGGGGGTGAAATTCGCACTTACCAAATGGAAAAGCGTTATTTTCACTCAGGCGGGCATATTGTTTGGATTTTACTCAGCGTTTCTTTAGTAAGGGATAAACAAGAGCAACCGCTATATTTTATTGCTCAAATTCAAGATATTACCCCACGCAAGCAAGCTGAAGCTCGATTAAAAAGTTTACTTACAGAATTAGAACGCAGCAATCGCGATTTAGAAGACTTTGCTAGCGTGGTGTCTCACGATTTAATGTCACCGCTACACAAAATTCAAATTCTTTCGGAATATCTCGAAGAAGATTACAGCGACGTTTTAGATGAGCAAGGGATTGACTATCTCAAACGCATCAGTCAAGTCAGAAGTCGAATGCAAAGCTTGATTGAGGATTTACTCAGTTTTTCCCTTGTTACAACAAAAGGACAACCTTTTACAAAAGTAGACTTACCAAAACTTGTCCGAGGGGTAATATCAGATTTACAAGCTGACGGTTTGACAGATTTGGTTTTGGAAGTTGGTGAATTACCTGTTATTTCGGCTGATTCCGGTCAAATGTATCAACTATTTCAAAATCTTTTAAGTAACTCTTTCAAATATCGTCAGCCAGACATTACATTGGTTGTCAAAATTTATCAAACTCCGAGAAGTCAAAATCAAGCATTGGGTAGCTTATGCGAAATAGTCATAGAAGATAACGGTATTGGTTTCGATGAAGCATACCTCGAACAAATATTTGAGCCTTGCCAACGATTACACAGTTCTAACGAATACGAAGGTACGGGTTTGGGTTTGGCTATTTGTCGCAGAATTATCGAACGTCATGGAGGACAAATTTCCGCTCAAAGCAAACTTGGTGAAGGCGCTAAGTTTATTGTAACTTTACCGTATTAAGAGAGGCAGGGGGAGCAGGGGGAGCAGGGGGAGACTTCCAACCTTTAACCTTTAACCTTTAACCTTTGACCTGTAAAATACACCTTTTGGTAGTTGTAAGTAAGTATTGCAATCAAAAAATCACCACCTAACTCATACTTTGGATGTGTTTCTGGATTTCATAAACATCTAAAGTTGATAGGAGGTGATATATCAATGACAGCATAGAAGAAGAAATTTTCTTATACTTCTTACGCCATCCTGTAGACTTATAAAGGTATTGAATATGTCTTATAAGCAAACTTTTTCAAGTAAAACTAACAGTTGATAGCTTGCATATTTAATACAATTTATTTATCGCCATTATCTAATAACTGATAATAGCTTATGCTGAATCATCGTTGCCAAGTTCTTTTGATTGAGGATGAACCCGAGGAGATAGAGTATTTCCGCAGACTGCTATCTAAAGCTAAGTCTTCTTCGTTTAAACAAGGTTTTGAGGTAATTGTTGCTCAATCTTTAGAAAATGGATTGGAGCAGTTATCACTTAACGATATAGACGTTATTTTCCTAGACTTAATGGTTACTGATAGTCGGGGAATTAAAACTTTGACAAAAATGCTAGAAGCTGCCCCTAGTTTACCAATTATTGTTTATACCATTTTAGATGAATCTGCTGCTGTTAAAGCTTTGGAATTGGGTGCAATCGGATATTTACACAAAACTGAAATTGATACCAATCT
>JBARZF010000850.1:0-6596 GCA_049649675.1 Rivularia sp. (in: cyanobacteria)
GGCGACGTATGGCAAGATGTCACCCCTGGTGGAGAAGCAGAACAAAATCCCGAATCTGCTCCAAAAGCAAAATCCCCCTACGTAACCATCAAAGAATATTTAGAGCGTAACAAAGCAAGTCACGAAAACCGCGTCTTTTACTGTACCGATGCAGCATCACAAGCCGCTTACGTAGAATTACATAAAAATCAAGGTTTAGAAGTCTTATATTTAGACTCCTTCATCGACACCCACTTTATCAACTTCCTCGAACGCGAATACAACGAAGTTAAATTTACTCGCGTAGACTCCGACTTGGATAACACCCTGCTAGACAAAGAGAAATCCAGCGAAATAGTAGATCCAACAACCAACAAAACCCGAGGGGACACAATCAAAGAAATCTTTGAAAAAGCCCTCAACAAACCCAAACTCAACATTCGTACCGAAGCCTTAAAATCCGACAATCCCCAAGGAACACCACCAGCAATGGTGCTTTTACCAGAAATCCTGCGTCGCTTGCGAGAAATGAACGCCATGATGCAACAGCAAAACGTAGAATTTCCCGAAGAACACGTATTATTAGTTAATACAGCCCACCCACTGATACAGAACCTGGAAAATCTTAACCAAGGTAGTATCATTCAAAGTGACGGACAATCCTCCAACGCCGACATAGTCAACTCAATTTGCCAACACGTTTACGATTTAGCCTTAATGTCTCAAAAAGGCTTCGACGCAGACGGAATGAAATCCTTCGTAGAACGTTCTAACGAAGTACTCACCAAACTGACACAGCAAGCAGCGAAATGAAACAGTGAACAGTTAACAGTGAGCAGTGAACAGTTAACAGTGAGCAGTGAACAAGTTAGGAGTTGGGAATTGGGAATGGGGATTAAGTAATTGGGGATTGGGGCATGGAGGATTGGGCATTGGGGATTGGGCATAGATCATAAGGGATTGGGCATAGGGCATTGGGGATTGGGCATAGATCATAAGGGATTAAGAACAGCTAGGGAGCAAGATGCTCCCACTACAAATGGGTT
Source organism: Rivularia sp. (in: cyanobacteria) (assembly GCA_049649675.1). Taxonomy (GTDB): domain Bacteria; phylum Cyanobacteriota; class Cyanobacteriia; order Cyanobacteriales; family Nostocaceae; genus Rivularia. Next base: position 1,026 of record JBARZF010000850.1, read on the forward strand.
CTAAATCTTCCCCATCTCCCCCCTCTACCCCCTCTACCCCCTCTCTCCCCATCTCCCCATCTCCCCCCTCTCCTCTGTTCCCCATTCCCTGTTCCCCGTTCCCTTCCCATACGAGTTATTCAGAAATCAAACTGAATTCTTATAAAATAGAAAATTACGTTAAAAAATAGGAGATTCTTCAATATGGCTCGTAGATGTCAACTGACTGGTAAAAAAGCGAATAACGGTTATGCGGTTTCTCACTCTCACCGTCGTACCAAGAAACTTCAGCAAGCTAACCTGCAAAGCAAGCGCGTTTGGTGGGCTGAAGGTAATCGCTGGGTGAGACTGAAGATTTCTACTAAAGCAATCAAAACTTTGGAAAAGAAAGGTTTGGCTGCAATGGCTAAAGAAGCTGGAATCAATCTCAATCGTATGTAAATTGGAATGCCGGGTAATTCAAATATTGCCTTTCCAATCTATCAAGATATTAAGCCCACATATTTTATGTATGTGGGCTTTGTTTTATTCTTGTAGGGTTATGACGCTTTTATAAATTTTCGATTTGGTTATAAGGCTTACAGCGTTACGCACCATCTGACTTCTAGTCTGAGGGCGGCAGTGTGTGATTCAAACCACTTATGAGCTTTCATGCCCTCTTGGGGTTGCAAACCCCAAGCTAATAGCTGAAGTCCTCTAAAGACGACTAAGAAACTTTCGCCTCAAAACGATAAACGTGTAATAAATTTGACTGACTTTGGAAATGCATTTTCAGTCCATTTCAATGGACTTACGCTATGAGCCTGGGGTTTGCAACCCCAGGTGGATATGAAACCAGTCGCGAAATCACATTTTTATATTTATATCTATACTCATAACCAGGTGTAATCTGTTTGCGATAAATTATGCGTTGTATCGAAATCTTGGGGAGACGTAGCACTGCGCCCCGTCTCTACATTCTTGTAATCAAAACCACAATATTTTTCTCTGACTGATAACTTTACGTTTCCAACTGGGTACTATAACTTTAGTCGGCTAATAACAACTTCATAAAGTTGTCTTGAGCTAATACTAAATACTGTAAAAAATCGGCAAAATTTCCATGAAGCTATGGCTTTATTTTTCTTCGTCGGGTATAAATTAAATAATTCAGATAATATTTTTTTTGACCGGAAAAACATAAAAAAATTACAAACATAAAATAGCTCTTTTGTTTGATTTATGAAACTTTTTGATATTGTCGGCTGCCAACCCAAAATTATTTAGGTTGGCAATGTTTATATATCATATTTTTAAATTAGTCCTCAAGATAACTATTTTTTTCGTGCATTAGATAATCATTAAAACACCCATACTTGCCTAAAAAAGATAGGCTTTATTTTTCAAAAACTTTAAACCTTTTTAATTTTAAACCTCGCATCAAAACTCTTGATAGGAAAGTAGCTATGTCGAAAAATCGTAAGTTAGTCAGGGCAATTCAAAACTTTTACCAGCAGTTTCGCCGCAAACCTCCATCGACTGTAAAGGAACAAAGTTTATGGCTTTTACGAAGCTTCATAGTTACTAAAAAACGACCGGAATGGGTTAATGCAGGTTTTGTATTACCAACGGTGGCGATGGTATCGCTGGTAGTTGTGTTGCTGACTGTTGCAATTTTGTTTAGGTCGTTTGAGCGTTCTAAGAATGCGAGTAACGTGAGGGTTAATCAGGTCGTTTTGAATGCTGCTATGCCTGCTATTGATAGGGCAAAAGCGAAGATTGACAAAATATTTGATGACCCGACTCTACCGCGTTCAACTCCCTCAGATGGCGCTCTTTATAATGCTTTGACCAGAAATCTTTCTAAGTATACTTTTGGTGATGAAAATCCTTTAGAAATTAGATATGACATTGATGGTAATAAAAATATCAAAGCTGATGCTGAAGAATTAGAAAACAGAGAAGTTACTAGAACAGCTTGGAGATTTCCCGTTGATACGGACAATAACGGAAAATTTGATAGCTTTACTGTTTATGGTATTTTCTTCCGCACTCCTAGCCGCGACAGTGATAGTCAAATTAATCGCGCCCGTACTCCTTTAGATTCTAGAACGCCACCGATGAGTGATGGTAACTTAGGAGGCCCATGTGCCGCTGCAACAGGTACTAGTGCGAGTTTGATTGGTGATTCTGGCTGGTACTCATCTGACGGTGTTATTAAGAAAAGCTTTTTCGTTTATTCAGCTAGCGTACCTATTAGTGACGAAAATGCTGCAAGTAAATACGGCAAAGATTTTGAAGAATATAAAGGAAACAAAGGTTTTTCTGCTGTAGAATATCAGCAAGATAAAGAGCGTATTCCAATTAACGGTAATGCAGTTGTTTACGAAGACGACCTGGAAATTACCCCTGGTGGTGGACTGAATTTAAATGGAAGAATTTTTACTAACAGTAATTTGCTTACTGGTAAGATTTACGATCCAATTAAGTTATATCAGGTAAGCAGCCCCAAATCATGTTTTTACAAACCAGAAAGAAGCAAAATTGTTGTCGGTGGTAACATCGGTTACGGACGAGTTAACGGAACAAGTGCTAGAGGCGGAACTGAAGTACATTTATATACAGAAAAACCAAATAGCAATGTTGTAAAAAAATACATTGATAGCAAGACCAGAAATGTCAACAATTCCGCTAAAGATATTGCCTTTAACTCTCAGGCTTACGCTCAAAGAATTAACTTATTAGTTCAAAAACAAACTGGAACTAACCCGATAAACTATAGTCAAGATCCAGCAGAAGTTCAAGAAAATATCAAAACAAAGCTGGCTGACAATCCTGGTTTGGATGTGGCAGAAGTACGGCGAGAAGAATTAGAAAATTATTTTAAGAAGCGTACTCGTAAAGTTCCTTTCGCTGAAGTTGATTTAGGAGAAAATCCTGGAACTCCCATTCTTCAGGATAGGGGAAAAGATACTTTAAGAGCACAAGATAGATGGATTTACCCTTTTGATCCAAACAGAAACTCAACCAGCTATACTAACCTAAACCTTTATCTAACAAGATTAGAAGCTACTGAGCCAAATATGCTCGCAGAAATCTTTAAAGAATACGAGCAATATCTTGGCGATCGCGTTGTCATAGGTAATAATTTACCGGCATTATGGTTTGACAAAAATATCAAAGATTTTGTCGGCAATAAAGCACCGCAAGATGTTTTACCCAAAACAGCATGGACTAAATGGGGTGATGAAGAGTCTAAATACCGTTACCGTAGTACAAAAATCCAACAAGAAATCGATCTTAATGGTGCAAGTAAGAGAGATGGATTATTTGAAGTAAAAGCTTCAGAAAAACCAGATACTCCATTAGATAATGTTGGCGGAATGCGGGTTATTACGGGAGCGGGTATTTATGTTGACGGTACTACTTATCAACGTGGTGCCAATCATTTTCTACCCGAACCTCAATGGGACAGAAATTTTGTAAATCCCGACAACGTAGCTAGAAGGCGAGGAAAGGAAGCCGATCTTTGGTTTAATGGTCAACAACCAATAATTGTTTGGCCCGATTCGATGCCGATGACAGGTGGCAACGGTCAATCAGGTCAAGGCGATTTAGTAATGCGTGCTACTGCTGTTTATCACTACGCAAAAAGTAGCGGCATAGAGCAAGTACCCATAGCCTGTGTTAGCAGCTATTACGACCCTACAAATGAGATAACCGCACAAAACCAAGACCGTTTACCTACAGTTGCAGATTCAATTGGTGCCGATCCTACAACCTCATTGGGTCAGTCCAATAATGGCATTGTTTATAGAGCACCTTATACCAGCAATGGTGCTAGAAGGTCTGCCATGTCTAGGTTATCAGCACAGCTAGAACGGCAAGCTCGACTTGTATTTCCTAACGGACGTTTTGCTAATGAGCCTTTAAGAGATGCTTTGGACAAGCGTAGAAGAGGTCAAACTTTATCAATGGCTGATAACTCAGCAGTAGATACAGCTATTTGTGCAATTGAAATTAATAATGGAAGACTTGCACGGGAAAGAAGTTTGATACCTGATGGTGCGATTTACGAAGCAGCATTTTTGGATGCTCGGCAAGTCAAGGCTATGGAAAATACGCCTAATCTAAATGGTGTGACTCCCAATTACAGTATGGATATAGAACAACGGCAGCCTTTAGAAGTAAGGGTAACAGTTCTAGATTTAGAGAAATTACGAACCAAAAAAATTAGCGGGGGCTTGAGACAAGAATATCTCATTCCAAATAGCGGTATCATCTATGCTACTCGCAATGATGCTTTGTTAGATTTAAGTGATTCTTCGGACGATATTGACACGCAAAAATTACTCAGTCCCACAGATTACTTAGTCGATTCAACCCGTCGTCCCAACGGCATCATGTTGATTAATGGCGAACGAATACATCGCGAACTAAATTTCCGAGAAGAAGAAAAAGGCTTAATTCTTGCAACCAACTTACCTGCATATATCAAGGGCGATCTAAATATTCATGCAAAGGGAGGTAACGTAAATTCACCTGTTGAAGAATTTACATTGCGACTTGTAGATAGTAAAGGAAACATCAATTGGGATAATTTCTACAAGCGTACAACTACCGATCCAAACTTTGCCTGTCGTAAAAATGACCCCAGATTACCTAAATGTACGTTGGGAGACAGTTGGCGACCTGCAACGCTTGTCGCAGATGCAGTTACAGTACTCTCGGAAAATTACCGCTTTGGCTTCCGCAGTGAAGGTGATTATGACCTGAGAAATAATGCCGGAAATCGAATTGTTCTAAATTATGACTTTAATAGCAACGGTAACTCAACAGATACTTTAAATGAAACAGCACTTGGAGTTGATCTCAATGGTGATGGAGACACAACTGACCGCAGTGTTTCTGAAGCGAACCAGATAAGCACTAGCGCAGTTCGCAGAAAGCTAGGTTTCTTTGACAATAATTACCTCACAAGCGCAGATTGGTTTGATACAAATACTGTTGTCGATTCTCCTAAAGATGACTTCGATGCAAATAGAAGTGGCGATCAGTCAGGAAGTTCTTACGTCAACAACTTTATTACTCCAATTCAGCGACGGGTAAAGTTTGCCGAATATGTCATGGAAATGTGTCCTAAACTGCCTGTGGAAACTTGCGAAGCTGATGATTGGGTTGTTCAAGGCACCACAACAAAAGCAAGTGAAATTGCGATTGGAACCAATGAACGTGATTTAGAATCCGGTACCACAGCTAGACTTGCCACAAATCCACAAGACAGACGTTATCCCCGTAGAGTTGCATTTTTACGCGACCCAAGCACCGACGAATTGATTTTAGATGACAGAGGCGCTCCGGTACCGATTGGAATTGATAATAGTGGCAAAGTTCAGTACTACCCATATCGAGAATTAAAGCTTCCTTTTGATACAACTGGCAAGAAATTTGATCGAGCATCAACCACAATAGAAACCTTTAATCCTTTTAGCTCTAGCAATCGTCCCAGAATTCAAGATAGGGCTTTGTGGTTTCAAACTGCTGGTGACTCTAATTTTTCTAATAATCCACCCACAAACGAAAACTATGGTAAAGCCGAACCACTGTTTTTCA
>JBARZF010000851.1:0-10190 GCA_049649675.1 Rivularia sp. (in: cyanobacteria)
AAACTAAACCCGTATAGCCGAAGATAGCGCGGTAACGCTGGCGTAAAAAGCTTTTGTAACGACTCATGTTAAACTTTCTCCCCCATAATTACACGTTGAGCTTTAGCACATTGGTTTGACTGACTGATTAAAATCAGGCGATCGCCACTCCGCAAACGGCTGTATTCCCTAGCCTGCAAGACAGTTCCACCACGAATAATGCAGGCGATCGCAGCTCCATTTAAATTCAATTGTTCGTAAGTTTTTTCTACTGCTGGACTATCATCTTGCAGCGTCATTTCTGTTAAGGTAACTTCCGTATCAGCTACGGGAAGTAAATTTTTAATATCTTGAATATCTGTTTGCTGCTCAATTAAAGAACCAAGAATTTCCGTTGCTGAAAAAGCTTGAGTCACACCCAACTTTTGGAAAACCTCACGGTTGTCGGGGTCATTAACTAAAGCTATAGTACGAGGTACACCATAACGGTCTTGAGAAATTTGACAAGCAACCAAATTATCTTGATCAAGATCCGTTAAAGCCAACAAAACATCAGCACTATAAGCACCAGCTTCTTGAAGAATTGTCGGGTTACTACCATCACCTTTAATAACCGTTGCCTTCAGCTTGCGAGATAAACTTAAAGCTTGCGTTTCATCGGGAGTAATAATAGTTAGTTGATAACCCTTACTAGCAAACTGTCTGCCTAAAAAATAAACTAATTTATCACTGCCAATTAGAATGATTTTCATAAGTTAATGTCAAAGGTTAAAGCCCAAAGTTGAGAGAAAAATATTCAAATTACTAACAATTATCTACTAACAACTAACAACTATCTACTAATAATTAACAACTAACAACTATCTACTAACAACTAACAACTATCTACTAACCAATTGTTTTCACAAAAGCTTCCGCAGAAAGTTGTGTGGGACTAATGGTTTCAATGCCAAAATCGCGGTAAATAGCTTCACGATTTGGGTCGAAGACGCGAGCTAATACCGTAGGAATTTCAAACATTTTTTTGGCGATTTGCGCCACCATAATATTAATATTGTCAGAATCGGTAACGGCTAGCAAGCAATCGGCTTTATCGGCTTTTGCACTTCGCAATACAGCTAATTCTGTTGCATCTCCAACAATCTGAAACCCGCTAAATTCACCTCCTAAATTATCAAAGTTAGATTCTTCAAGGTCGATAACAACAACAGAATTACCTTCACCACTCAATTGACTGGCTAGAATTGAACCCAAACGACCGCAACCTACAACTACAATGTATTGAGATTTTGCCATAGCATTATTTTTATCTTATATAAAATATAAAACGACTCCGCACACTTTCTATTCCCAATTACCTATTACCCATTACCCATTCTCAATTCCCAATTCTTACATCCGTAAGCGGCGAGATTTTGGATCCATTGTGGCTCGTTCTAAATTTTTCTGTGCTGGCTTGTAAGCTGGATCTAAATCTGTAGCGACGCGATAATTTTTTATAGCTTGAAGTTTGTCCCCAGTTACTTCCAAAAGTTCTCCTAACATATTGAATGCTTCGGCATTATTGGGATTTGTACCAATTGCTTGTTTTACTAAAGTTATCGCTTCTTCAAATTGGCGTTTGCTAGCGTGATGTTTAGCAGTTCGCATTAATGAATCATAATCTGTTGGTAAATCGGAAACGTTTTCTCTACCTAATACCGTAGCTACCAACTGACGAATTTCTTTGGGAGTAAAAGGCTTTTGCATAAAGTCTACCGCTCCTAATTTCATCGCATCTACGGCATTTTCGACATTAGCATGAGCCGATACCATAATTACTTGTAAATCGGGTTTGAGTTCTTTTGATCTTTGGAGTACTTCTATACCGTTCATTCCCGGCATTTGTAAATCTAATAGCATTAAATGAGGATTATATTCATCAAGTTGAGCGAGTGCGTCTAATCCATCGATCGCAGTTTTAACGGTGTAACCTTGGGGTTCTAAACATTGCGCTACCGTTAATCGAATATTTTTCTCATCATCTACAACTAAAATGCGTGCTTCAGACATGAGTTAATTCTCCTTGTTGATTAGAATTTACAATAATTGGCAGTGTAAAACTGAACGTGCTACCTTCACCCACTGTGGAATCTACCCAAATGATGCCGCCGTGAGCTTTGATCATTTCTTTGCAAATAGATAAGCCTAAGCCGCTACCACCGATATCTCGCTCTGTTTTAACTTGCACAAACTTGTCAAAAATTTTGCTTTGATATGCGGGATCGATTCCTTGTCCGTCATCGCTTACAGAAAAATAAATCCAGTTACCGTGTTGTTTGGCTGCAATTTCAATTTGCGATTTTGCATAGCGTAAAGCGTTTGCGACCAAATTTGTTAGCACCCAAGTAATTTTGTTGGCATCGGCGTTTACTTGCGGTAATTCTTCTGATACTTTTTTATTTAATTTAATATTTTTTTCTTGGGTTTGTACCTTAAATAAAGATATTACTTTATCAATTATTAGATTAGCTTCAATTGGTGCCCTTTCCATATCAATTCGACCAGATTCTATCTTAGAAAGGTCTAATAAATCGTTAACTAAACTCCGCAAACGCTGTACATCTTCCGCAGCTGCTTGTAATAATTCCTGCTCTCGTTCCGATAACTTTTGCTGTGCGGTTTCCAAAAGTAAATCGATACTCATTGCCATTCCTGTCAAAGGGGTTCGCAACTCGTGAGAAGCAGTCATTACAAAATCACTTTTTAGCTGATCGATTTGCTTAAACTTGGTCACATCTTGCAACAGCAAAACTACACCCAAACGTTTACCATCTTCAGTTTTCACCGGAGTAGTAACATAGCGATAATAATATTCAATGCCGTTTTTTTCTATAGTTAAAACCGATTCATCCGGGTTTAATTGAGAAGATTCTCCAGCTTCCGCTGTAGCTTGGATTTGATTGTACAAAGTCCTATCTTCAACAACTTCTAAATAATGTCTTCCTTCTGCTAATTTAGGTTTAGCATTAAATAACCTTGCAGCCGTCGGATTAATATCAATAATATTACAGCGGTCATCTACTACTACAATTGGGTCGGTAATGCTATCAATAATCGCTTCATTGCGCTGTTTTTGAGCAATAATAGTATTAACATTTAAAGCGTGAAAATTCTTGAGTTTTTGACTCATTGAATTAATTTCTCCCGCCAAATGTCCCAACTCATCATTGGACTGTACCGGAATATTTACATCATAATTACCACCAGCAATTTCCTCAGTAGCTTGCGTAATTTTCTTCAACGGGCTTGTTAAATTTTTGGAGAGAATTAAACTAAAAATTAATCCTAAAACAGCAGCAGAAGAACCCGCAAAAATCATTGATGCAATGGCATTTCTGGAAGTAGCTTGTGCTTGTTGGGAAGCAACTTCCATCGTCTGCTGGTTCAAATTCCGTAACTTAATAGAAGCTTGACGCACTGCTTCAAACTTCGGTAAAACTGATTCGTTGTAAAAGCTTCTTGCCGTTTCAGACTGATTTTGTAGAGAACGAAATTGAGCAACGCTGCTAAGATAATCACGATAGCTCTTTTCCAACTCGGCTAAAATCTCAGTTTCGCCCCGAATCGTAATATTATCCTTAGCTCGCGACAACCATTGCAAAAACTCAACTTGATTATTTGCAAATAAATCAATAGCATTAGTACTACCTTCCGACAGCGAAATTAAAGTAGCGCTATCTTGACGCTCCAAAGCATCCACCATACCTTCAGCAGCACGGATACTGCGGTAATTTTCCCGCAAAATCGCTTCGCTAGCCTGTCCCAAACGCCAAAGATTTGCAACACCCCAAGCACCAACAAGGAGAATTAAAGCAAGACTAACACCATAACCAGCGAGAATCTTAGTTCTCAGCTTCACCGCAACCTCTCCAATCGCAAATGAAATTACAATACCAAAATTGGGTTTGCACTCCTCTCATTCCTGCGACGGAATATAAGTCCATCTTTAGATAAATAGGCGAGTTAAATTAAATATCTTATCGCGTATTAATCCCACGAATCATCAGATGTAAAATAGCTGTATTAACGGAACATCCTTGGTATCAGCAGATTTCAAAAAATATGTAGCTCTACGTGAAACACGGTGTGAAACACAATGAATAATATTAGATATTTAAATAGATTTATAAATAAAATTCTCTTAACCCACGCAGGTGGGTTTTGTTTGTGTAGCAGCGGTTTCAACCGCCGGATAAATTAATTGCCGAATTAACAACTAACCCTCAAAATCACCAGCAAATCCTCTTACCGCCGCAATCAAATCATCCGGAGTACCAATATCTAAATAACTACCATCCGCAAAAGCTTCCGCTTCCACTTTCAAACCCTTACTTATAGCAGCTTGAATTACATTACCAATTGGAATTTCAGGCAATTGCGGTAAATTAATATCTTCTTTAACAGCAATCAAATACTCGTGCAGAAACTCAGTAAATTCCGGTTTCCAAACAGCAATTCCCCACATAAAACGCAAATTTGACTCAGGTGGTTTTTCAATTATCGAAATAACCTTACCCGTACCATCAAAATCCACCATCCCCGCTTTTTGAGGTTTATCAGTCGGAAACAATCCCAAAACCACATCAGCATTACTAGATTCCAAGCGTTTTAATATTTGTATAAAAGCATCTTTTGGTTCAAATAAAATATCAGGAAAACCCAAAGCTACCACAGCATCTTTTACAAAAGGATAAGCACTATCCAAAGTAAAAGGTACGCCATAAGGCAAACCCATAATTAGATATCCCAAATTCATCGAAAGCATTTCACCATCGCCAAAATACGCCGGAATATCCCACTTACCAGAACGCAAAATAAAATATGCTTTATCAATACCCGCTAGCTGCATCTTTTCAAGCAAGTAGTGAGAAACAACTTTAGGGCGTAATTTCGCTTGATTAACTTGATTCTTTTTTTTTATATCATCAACATCACCCCGAAAACCCACAGGATATAATTCCTTACTCAAAGGTAAAGGAGAAATTCGCGTAGCCTTTCCACCAGCGGGAATTAATCCGATGAGCGAGTGTTTTTTCATAATAGATGGGGGAGAGGGGGAGATGGGGAGATGGGGGGATGGGGGGATGGGGAGATGGGGAGAAGAGTTAGTTACTTGCTACTCACTACTTATAACTCCTAACTGATAACTGCTCACTGTATGACGCTACCGCGTCACGCTGCGCTAACACTGATGACTGCTCACTGCTAACTGCTAACTGAAAAAATATCCCCCTTTCTCAGCGCGTTATTTTGCAGAAAAAGGAGGTTAATAAGTTTTATTTCGCGACTAATACTATTTTACGGAAACAGCATCAACATCGATAGTATCTGCACTCTTACTCTTTGCAGCCGCATCGGTTGTGCTATCTGCTGTATTTGTATCTGTATCTGTAACTCCCTTACGTGATTTAAAGCCTTCGATAAGCAATTGTGAAAATTCGCTAACTAATAGCGTCAACACAAAAACGTCATCTACTTGTCCAACAATCGGGAAAATATCGGGAATTACATCAATTGGACTAACAAAATATACGAGAGTACCTAAAAGTACCCACCAACGATATTTGGGATTACGAATTAAACCACGATACCATTCATAAACTGATTGAATTGAGTATTTCATCTTTTTTACCTCAACATACCTTTAATTTTGACAAAATATGACCATTACGAACTGTGGGAATAACCGCCCTATTATGGTATGGAATATGCTACTAACTTTCTGCTTATCTGGTAGACCTTAAATATACGTTCTTTTCATAAAAATGTAGAACTTGTGCATTAATCTCTAAAATTAAAGTGGTGTGAATTTGGTTGAGGATGAACGGAGGAGACTTGTAAAATGAATATTGAAGATATTGTACGCAAGATCGGTCCTGTAGTGTGGCCTTTGCTGTTTTTTTCGGTTTTATCATTGAGCGTAATTTTCGAGCGGCTATGGTTCTGGCTGAGAATTTTAACTCAAGAAAGAAAAATCGTCGATCGCGTATTAGACGCAGCTCGGGATGATTGGGGACAAGCAACCGAAATTGCAGAAAGAGCAGAACGTCAACCTATTGGCAGGTTTCTCTACGCGCCTTTAAGTTTACCGAGAAGAGATCCCGAAACTTTTAAATTGGCGCTTGAAGCAACGGCAGAAAACGAGCTAGCTTTAATGCGTCGCGGCGAAAAAGTTTTAGAGTTGGTAATTGCCGTTGCACCTTTATTAGGATTATTTGGTACCGTTTGGGGTTTGATTCAATCTCTTGAGTCAATTAATATTTCGGATTTGGGTACGGAAGCTACTGCTGGAGCCACCTCTGGGATTGGTGAATCGCTCTACAGTACCGCAGCCGGATTAGTAGTTGCGATCGTCAGTTTGATTTTCTATCGATACTTTCAAGCTTTGCTAGTTAATCAAGTTAAAGTTTTCCGTCAGGCTGGGAACGAGATGGAGTTACTTTATCGTCAATTTCCTCCAACTGATACCACTCTTAGACCTCGTAAAGCTCTATCTGAAGTAATTGTAGGAGATAAAGATACTAAGCAGGAAAATTCTAGATCCCCGCGCAAGCGAGGAAAAAATAAGTTTTCCGAACCTCCTCAAACAACAGAATCCGATTCACCTGAATCCGAAGATAAATAATCGCTTACATTTGGTAATTGATAATACACGCTCCACACACACTGCGTAAATCTAATTAGGAGCAACGCCGTGTTTTTTTCTTTTTATGTTCTAGGTTAGGTTCGCCCAAATTTAAGCTTACTCGCAATTTTTTGTCCCGTTTTTCAATCCGATTCATGTTGCCAATCACGTGGTGAGAATTCACAAATGAAAATAAACCTAAATAATTCAACTGAAGAAGTTCAAGTTCAAATTATTCCGTTAATCGATGTTGTTTTTTGCATTCTGACATTTTTTATTTTGGCATCGTTACAATTTACGCGCCAACAGTCAATCAACATCGATTTACCCCAAGCTAACACTGCTTCATCAAGCGTACAAGGTCAGACAGAACGAGAAATTTTACCCGTTACCATTGATGCAGTTGGTCAAATTTATGTAGAAAAAGATCGGGTAGAGCGCTCTGTGTTAGGAGGTATTTTAAAGAACTATCTTGCAGCAAATCCTAAAGGTACTCTGGTACTATATGCTTCGCGATCGGCAACTTACAACGACGTAATTGAAATATTAGATTTGCTGCGACAAGTCGGTGGTGACAGAGTATCTTTAGCAATTATACCCGGTTCTGAAGAACAGCCTGCAAATCCATTACAGCCACTTCCCAATTTACCGATCGCCCCAGGAGCTACTCCTGGTGGAGCGATACCTCTACCAGGTTCGCCACTCACTCCCGCTCCTAACTTACCTCAAAACAACCCCAACCTTAATTTACCTCCCGGTAGCACTCAAATTCCACTTCCTAGCATTCCCAATCAACCCCAAACCGGACAAGGAGTTTCACCAAGAGTTCCTAGCGGTAATCCAGGTACCACAGTTCCTCCAGCATCCGGCAGCGCAACTGTTGCACCAGCAGCCCCCGGAGGTAATGATAATCCTGAGTAAGGAGAGGGTTCTCTTGTGATGGGGTTCGGGGGTTCGGGGGTGATGAGGGAAGGTGAAGATTTTAATCCAAAATCCCTGCATAAACGCATCCGTTGTTAAAATCTAAAATTATTTAACTCCTAACTTCCTTTAACCTTTAACCTTTAACCTTTAACCTTTAATCTTTAATCTTTAATCTTTAACCTTTAACCTTAAATTCATAGGAGTTTTTCAAATGAATATCATCGCGCTTTTAGTTGCTTGGTTAGTGACAGCCGTCAGCTTTTTAATTATTAGCAAAATCCCGTTGATAGGAGTTGAAGTTGATTCTTTAAATAAAAGCTTTGTTTCTGCGGCTGTTCTAGGTATTATTAACGTATTAGTTAGACCAATTCTCGGACTATTTTTTCTATTACCAAATGTTCTGACGCTGACTTTATTTCAAGGCTTGTTTACCTTTATTATTTCGGTTATTTGTTTCGGAATTGCAGCTAATATAGTGCAAGGATTTCGCTTGCGTTACGGAATTTGGAGCGCAATAATGGGAGCGCTAGCACTCTCAGTTGTTAGCAGCATCATTTACCATATTTTACCTATATAAACTTGAAAGTTAGGAGCGATAAATCAAGATTTGCCTCCTAACTTCTTCACGAGTAATCGAGAAATAAGTTTAGCCGATTTTAGATTTTGGATTGTTCTCTTAAAAAAATAGTAGTGCGAGCTTTCCGGCGTAGCGAACGATCGCGATCCGGCTCGCACTACTTATCACTTATCATTTGATGAAAAATTAATTATTGTTACAGTGCCTTTCAACCCAATTCCTTTCGGCTCAATTCCCAATTCTCATCTTTTGTTAAAGTTCCTAACGCAATGGTAATATGGTCGCCGTTGGAGTGTTAGGATGCCGTAAAAACGTTTCAACGTTGAGAGGATTTATTATGGCAGAAACACTCTCCGGAAAAACTCCACTATTTGGTGGCAGCACCGGCGGCTTGCTTAAGAAAGCGGTAGAAGAAGAGAAGTACGCTATTACTTGGACTAGCACCAAGGAGCAGGTTTTTGAAATGCCTACTGGTGGCGCTGCGACGATGCTTGAAGGCGAAAATAAGCTGGAAATTGCTCGTAAAGAGTACGGCATTGCTTTGGGCGCTCAATTCCGGAAATTCAAACCTAAGATAGAAGACTACAAAATTTACCGGATTTATCCTAACGGTGAAACCCAGTACTTACATCCGGCTGATGGTGTCTTCCCTGAGAAGGTCAACGAAGGTCGCGATAAAGTGCGTTTTGTTGCCCGTAAAATTGGCGACAATCCCAGTGCTGCAAAACTTAAGTTTAGTGGTGTAGCACCTTATGACGCTCCTAATCCGTAGTTGATTCAGTGAACAGTGACCAGTTAGCAGTTAGCAGTTAGCAGTTAGCAGTTAGCAGTTAACAGTTAACAGTTAGCAGTTAATAAGTTGATTGGGAATTGAACAAAAAAATATAGGGAATAAATATTCGGTTGAGGCTTTTAACTGTATATCTTTCCCTTTATTCTCATGTTTAACGAATAATTGGTAACTGGTAACTGATTACTGGTAACTGTTAACTGGTCACTCACAGTATTAACCAAGCAAATACCTGTGCGACTGTGATATTGAGAGTTAAGTTTTCTAGTACGGGTAATTGATCGTCACCAGTCATTTCTAAAGGTTGTTGTTCTGGTAGAAATACTAATATCAAACGCTCGGTTGGGTCGATTAACCAACCTATTTTAGTTCCGTGTTTTAGACAATGAAGAATATTGGTAATTACTTTAGTTGAACTTTGATCGTCGGGTGATAGTATTTCAATTGTCCAATCTGGGTTAATTTGAAAGCTATTTTCAACTTCTCCATTATCGTCAAAAGGAATTCTTTCCCAACTAAATACTGTCACATCTGGAACTATAGAACGTCCGCCAAAGGTACAGCGTAATTCTGGAAAGCTAAAGCAATCTTTTGCGTTTCACCTACTAGATTAATTGCATTACAAAGCTTTAATTGTAATCGAGAATGTTTACCTTGTGGCATCGGTTTTTGGCATATGCGATCGTTAATAAATTCACTAGCGGGTTTGGTTTCCGGTAGTTTGAGGAATTCTTCTAAAGCGATAGTTTTTTGGAGTGTAGATTTAATTTGCATTAGGCTAGCGAGCAAGATGCATGTCTTTTAGACACGCTGCGCTAACGCACTAAAATACACAGAAAGACTTTAATATATTTTTTTTAAATCTCTGGTTCGATTCCTGCTGCTCTAAGTTGTGCTGCTAATCTTTCGGCTCGTTGACTTTCCAAATTTGCTTTTTCCAAACCCCAGAATAAAAGACTGTCATTTTCATCCCACCACCGGAGCCAGTAGCCAGTACGATTTTCTCTATTTCCTTGCCATACTCCTAAAAATAACTGCATTTGAGCAATCCAAAAACGGTTATTTGCATCGGGTTTTTGCAGATGATATCGTTTTGAATCATCTAATTGATAAACTTCTATTTCACCGCTATCTGGTTCAAAAATGATGTAGTTGGGAACTTCTAAAATTTGTTCGTAAAAGAACCATTTTCCAGGGGGATAAGTAGGTTTAATTGAATATTCGCCACCTTCAGTATCGGAAAGAAATTCCAT
>JBARZF010000852.1:0-1596 GCA_049649675.1 Rivularia sp. (in: cyanobacteria)
TGCGATCGCCAAGCTTTACAAACAATTATTGCAGAATTTATTAAGCAAAATCCCAACAATCGTTTAGCATTGATAGCGGATCAATTTGAAGAACTCTACACGCTTTGTCTTGAATCGGAAAGCCAAACTTTTTTAGATTTATTATTGGTTGCTGTCAGTTTAGCTCCAGGTTTTAGTTTAGTTATTACCCTTAGAGCCGACTTTTACGGTCATGCTTTATCTTACCGTCCATTTAGTGACGCTTTGCAAGGAGCAGTGCTTAATTTAGGCCCCATGAGCCAGGAAGAATTGTACTCGGCAATTGAAAAGCCTGCAACCAAGATGAAAGTAAAAATGGAATTGGGGCTACCAAATAGATTAATTGATGATGTGTGGGGAGAATTGGGTAATTTACCCTTACTGGAATTTGCCTTAACTCAACTGTGGGAAAAGCATCAAAACGGTCAATTGATGCACGATGCTTATTCGGAAATTGGCTGTGTAGAAGGTGCTTTGGCTGAATATGGGGAGCAAATATATGCTCGGCTTTCGGAAGACGATCGAGAAAGAGCGAAACGGATATTTATCCAGTTAGTGCGTTTGGAAGAAGGTACTCAAGCTACTCGCAGGTTAGCAACTCGCTCTCAAGTGAATAATTGGGATTTGGTAACTCATTTAGCATCCGCTCGTTTGTTAGTGACAAACCGTAATGATTCCACTGGTGAAGAAACCGTAGAAATTGTTCATGAAGCTTTGATTAAAAGTTGGGGACGTTTAGAACACTGGATACAGGTTGATACCGACTTTCGACGTTGGCAAGAACAACTCAGAGCAGCAATATATCAATGGGAGAAAAGCGGTGAAGATCGAGGTGCATTGTTGCGGGGTGTACCCTTAGCAATAGCCCAACACTGGCAGCAAAAACGCTCTCGAGAACTTAGTGTCAAAGAAAGAGAGTTTATTCAAAGTTCTCAGTTAGTTTACGATCGCGAAATCGAAAATCAAAATCGCAGACGAAGAATTACCATTTTAGGACTTATTATTAGTTTGATTTTAGTTGGGATTGGTAGATGGTATTTACGATGTAGTTTTTAGTTTTGAGGGTGAGATTATTGTCTTTGGTTTTTATTGATAACTTCTCTACATAATTCTTGTTACATCAAATACGAATCCGGGTAAAACATCTTCACCGGATAGTGTTTTAGGAGCTTCTAAAATTTCGACTTCTTTACCTGGACGATAAATCTCTACTTGTCGTGCTTTTACATTAATTAACCAACCCAAACGAGCGCCATTTTCGATATATTCTTGCATTTTCTCGCGTATTTTCTTCAGCGAGTCGCTAGGAGAACGAAGTTCTAATACAAAATCAGGACATAAAGGTAAAAATTTTCGTCTTTGTTCTGCACTTAAAGATTCCCACTTTTCTATTGTTATCCAAGAAGCCGTACTGAGAACGATTTGCACCATTTGGTAATTTGAAACCAGTTGAAGAATCAAAAGCTTTACCTAAATTATTCTTACGACTCCAACCTTGGAGTTGATAGGCTATTTCAATATTGCGGTTTCCGGTTTCTCCCCCAGTTGGTGACATTATTAATAATTCCCCTGCTGCTG
>JBARZF010000853.1:0-5515 GCA_049649675.1 Rivularia sp. (in: cyanobacteria)
GGAGTAGGGAATGGGGAGTAGGGAATGGGGAGTAGGGAATGGGGAGTGGGGAATGGGGAGTAGGGAATGGGGAGTGGGGAATGGGGAGTGGGGAATGGGGAGTGGGGAATGGGGAGTGGGGGAGTAGCAAGTTGCGAGTGGGAAGTCACGAGTAGGGTATTACAAGCGAGCGAGACGCTCGCACTACAAGGCAGGTTAACGGACTACTAATAATGCAGAAGAATCATTTATGGTTGCCATAACCAATGCTCACTGTTCACTGATAACTGTTCACTGATAACTGTTCACTGTTCACTGCTCGCTGTTGTTCAAAATTTGTACATAATATTAAGGTGTAGGGAAATAATTAATTTTTAGGGATAGCGATGATAAGTCCGCAGCAAGTAGAAGAAATGATTTTGGCCCAAATGCCAGACGCTCAAGTTAAAGTAGAAGATTTAACTGGCGGTGGCGACCATTATCAAGTAAGTGTAGTTTCATCGCAGTTCGCAGGCAAGGGATTAGTAAAACAACATCAGTTGGTTTATGGTGCGTTGAAACAAGCTATGTCTACCGAAGCTATTCACGCTCTAGCACTTAAAACATATACTCCCGAAGCTTGGCAAACAGCAGCCGCTTCATAATTATCAGTTATGAGTTATGAGTTATGAGTTATGAGTTTTGAATTATCTACAGCGAGATGAATTAACTTATAGCTGCAACAATAGTTGTAAACAAACTCTAGCTTTTAGCTTAAAATACCAGTCAACGAGCCAAAACACTAATAAAAAAAGGAACCATCATGACACCAGAAGCTAAAGAAAAAATTGATAATCTGGTACAGCAGAACAAAATCATGGTCTTCATGAAGGGAAGCAAGTTAATGCCAATGTGCGGCTTCTCTAACAATGTTGTTCAAATTATCAACACCTTGGCAGTTCCTTACGAAACTTTTGACATTCTCGAAGATCCAGAAGTACGTCAGGGAATCAAAGAATATTCTGAATGGCCTACAATTCCCCAGGTTTACATAAACGGTGAATTCGTTGGTGGTTCGGATATTTTGATTGAACTTTACCAACAAGGTGAATTACAACAAATGGTTGAAGTCGCAATGGCTTCGTAGGTTATATTTGGGCTGATGGATAGAATATCAGCCCAAGTTTGAACTACAAAAAATCCCCTCACCGATTTTTTGGATAACCAATTAAATCGATGAGGGGTAATTAACTTAAATTGATACTTTCACATTTACAACAAAGTAAATTTCACCACTGGCATAGTTGATATTCCTAGAGAATATGCTATAATTGTCTGCGTTAAGCAGCATTCACTATTAATTAACAGGGAAAATGTTTATTGATAGTAATCTGGCTCTGCCTCTGGTTGAGTAACTGCAAAATTAGATACATCGAATAGAAAACGAGTAGCTTCTTCTTCTAAGCGATGAATTAAGTAAGGTTCAAGGCCGTTGCTTTGTCTGAGCGCGGCTAAGTAACCGTCTAAATAAATTCGCATATCATCTGTACGATAACCCCGATTCCACATCTCGACGAAGGCATCAGTTAACGTTTGATAGTAGCGGATGGTTCGTGTGTCTTGGAGCATAAGATAAGAGAAAAATGTCCCTATGGGTTGGAATGAGAATTGTAAATCATTCAAGCCTAGATGTGAAGTCTAACTTTGAAATAGGCATGAATTACAAGTGAATAAAATTTGCGTGAATAAAATTAGCTATTGTCACGACCTCTACACATATCCTATTCCTTAAAAGGTTAAATGTGATGAGTAAATAAGCGATTGTTATATTTTTCCTACATGATTAATTCATTATCCGTCAGGGATGCAAAACGTTATTAAAAAGGAAATATCTACCCCCTAGTTCATTAGAAAACGCAATACCTATGCTTATTACAGAACTAGGCTTTGCCCCTCGCAATTTGAATGCAAGTAATACAATAAAGAGAACAAAACTTAAGACGAAATATCTTAACTTTAGTATACCAAAAATCGATAAGTGTTACCAATGCTGTTGCAAATTCCGTAACTGCTTAAAGAAAACGTCTAATTAAAAAAAACAATAAATGTCAAGCAAATGGCAATTGGAGTAACAACGGTTACAAAACCGATGCTACAGGCTTTGTTACCTTGAAAGTCATACTCGAATGAGGGGTTTGCCACCGTGGGTTCGGTTTGTATAGAAATTATTGAGGGGAATCCCCATTTAAGGTCGCTGTTAGGTTGGCACTTACAACAATTGGACTATAGAGTATTTCAGGCTGCTAGCATTTATCAAGCTAAAGAAGCCTTTATGACTCATCAACCAACACTAGTTGTTCTTGATGCCGATCTGCCCGATGGTGATGGAGTCGAATTTTGTCGTTGGTTAAATCGCCAGCAACAGCCTTTGATTCTAATGCTCTCTGCGCGAAATAGCGAAGCTGATATTGTCACGGGCTTGAAAGCAGGTGCTGATGATTACTTAAGCAAACCTTTTGGGATGCAAGAGTTTTTAGCCAGAGTAGAAGCACTTGTTCGCCGCAAGCGTACTCCTGTAGCGCCTGCTTACCTAGATTACGGTGCTTTGCAAATTGATTTAATCCAGCGCCGCGTCCGCTTTAAAGGTGAATTTATTGATTTAACACCCCAAGAATTCAGCTTGCTTTATGTGTTAGCTCAAGCAGCTGGAATACCTCTATCTCGCTCGGAATTATTGCGTCGAGCTTGGCCAGATGCAATAGACAATCCCCGCACGATTGATACGCACGTATTATCGCTGCGGAAAAAAGTAGAATTAGATCCACGCCAACCAAGTCTAATTCAAACCATCCGCAACGTAGGATATCGGTTTAACGTCGAAATTCTCAACACAAAAGTTTCTCAGAATATTTCGCAACCAGCCCCAAAGATAGCTAATCATCAACCAAAACAATTTGCTAGCCAGCATTCTACGATTGCTTCGGGGAGATGAGGTGATGGGGTGATGGGGTGATGGGGGGATGGGGGGATGGGGTGATGGGGTGATGGGGTGATGGGGAGAGAATTTTTAACTACTCACTACTCACTACTCTTAATTCCTAACTCTTGACTATTCTCAATGCCCGATGCCCAATGCCCAATTCCCAATGCCCGATGCTCCTAGATTAAAATTCAAAGTCATCGTCGGCTTCTGCTTGTTTCAAGGTTTCTTGCAAATTATTCCAGTTTATTTGAGAAGCTGTTTGATTTTTGATTAAACGCCCTTGTTGCAAGTAAAAAAGCCGGGTACAAAACATCTGGGCTAAATTAAGCTGGTGATTCACCATCAAAATTGTGGTTTGGTGCTTTTCGTATAGCTGATTTAAGATTTCTATGATGCGCTCAGCTGTTCCTGAATCTAAGTTGGAGGTTGGTTCATCTAACAATAGAATTTTTGGCTGGATAACTAAACCTCTGGCAAGGTTTACTAACTGTCGCTGCCCGTTGGAAAGCTGCGTTTCTGTTCTTCCTAACCAGTCGTCTGGAATATGTAGCTGTTCCATCCAATAGCTTAAGCGTTGCTGAATTTGAGGCTTGGGTAAATTTCGCAAAATAAGCGGATAAGCTAAAGCCTCTCTGACGCTCATTCCTAGCAACTTTGGTTCTTGTGATACTAGTATTACAGATTGACGTAATTCTTTCACGGCAATTTGCCGATACTCTCGATTTTCAAAATAAATTTTACCATTTGTAGCTTCGCACAAACGATTTAAAAGCCTTAATAAATAAGACTTTCCCGCGCCAGTTGGCCCTATAATTGCAATGCGATCGCCTTCGTAAACCTCGAATGAAATATCCTGCAATATGGGATATTCGGGTAATTTATGCTTGGCTTGAACGGTCAGTTTTTCTGTGTAGCTGACTTGTTCCAATTTTATCTGGATTTTAGGCTTCGTCTCCAAATTTAAAACCTGTTAATTAAATAATGCCCGAATTAATAGTCGAGTTAGTATCTAAAATACTATTTTGGACTCAAAAAATATAACTTGTCTTTTTAATTGTGAACGATTCAACTATATCTCGTTTGCCGACAATGATGGATATCTGGCAACAAACCCTTAATTGGCAGCCATCTTCTCAACAGCAACAACAATTTCAGCGTCTCTATGAGTTGATTCTTGAAGGAAACCGTCAGCTAAATTTAACTCGCATTACCCAACCTGAAGATTTTTGGGAAAAACATTTATGGGATTCTTTGCGGGGAATTAAATTTTTGATTTCAAGTGAGAGGGAAGAGGGGGGAGAGGGGGAAGATAGGGGAGAGGGGGTAGATAAGAAAGAGATTAGTATTATTGATTTAGGTACGGGTGCGGGTTTTCCTGGCATTCCAGCAGCTATAATTGTTAATAATTCTACGATTCATTTAGTTGATTCTACTAGGAAAAAAATTAATTTTATAGATAGTATTTTGCCCGAACTTAATCTAAGTAACGTTAAAGCAACTACTTGTAGGGCAGAAGAAATCGGTCGAGACAGCAAGCATAGAGAAAATTACGATATAGCGCTGATTCGGGCTGTGGCTTCAGCTTCGGCTTGTGCAGAATATGCTTTGCCATTGTTAAAAGAAGGGGGATTAGCTGTAGTTTACCGGGGTAGCTGGACGGAAGAAGAAAATCTCGGCATAGAAAACGCCGTCGGACAATTGGGCGGAATTGTAGAATCTATCGAACAATTTAATACACCCTTGAGTAACGGCGATCGCCATTGTCTGTATTTGCGAAAAGTAGCAACTACACCCGCAAAATTTCCCCGTGCTGTTGGAGTACCGAGTCGGCATCCGCTTTGAGCAGAGGGGGAGAAACGGTTAGGAGTTAGGAGTTAAGAATTAAGAATTTAAAGCTTAGTAACTATATTACCTTTAACCTTTAACCTTTAACCTTTAACCTTATATTACGTATATTAATTTACGAGTTTTTTGCAGAATATTCTTGAGATAATAAAAGAAAAAGACTATAAACGTTTTACAAACTAAGCATAGCCAGGAAGGAATAAAAAAAGCCATGAGTGAAGCAGCAGAAGTTAAAACAACGGATACAACTAATAAAGGTTCGGCATTTTCTAAATTCAAAAAAATTCTAATTGGTGTAGTAATCGCGGCGATTGCGGGTGCCGGTTTATACGGTGCTGGTTGGTGGCAGGGGCGTTCTCAATTTGCTGGTGATGACGAGCCAATTAAGCGAGAATTACAGCAAACTAAGGAACTGTTGAATACAGCAACAAACCGTGCTTATTTAATGGAAGCTCGTGGCGATTTGTATGATGTTACAGTCAACTTAGATGAGCGTAATTTTGGTATGGCAAATACTCGCTTACAAGAAGCAGCAGCTGCTTTAGGTAAGGTTGAAGATGGAGAGGGTAATTTGAATATTAATAAAATACAAGAGTTGCAAAAAGCTGTTGCGAAAAAGAATATCAATGTTGCGGTTAATTTAGAACAACAGCGCAATAGTGTTTTAAGCTACATTAATGTTTTAAATAAACTAATTCCTGCTGAAGGAAACTTAGAGATTCCCGCAGC
>JBARZF010000854.1:0-10313 GCA_049649675.1 Rivularia sp. (in: cyanobacteria)
GTCCTTTGTTATCGGCTTCGAGATAATTTAAAATAGCGTGAATCAATTCTTCGGTTTCTTGAAATAATTTTGCATTTAGTAAACCATTGGCTACTGCTCCGACTTCGATGGTAATTCCGAATTCTGCCGAGCCGATTAAATAAGATGATTCTTGATTAAGAGTATGTTGTAATATTCTGACTTTAGAATTAATTTGAGTTAAATATCCAGCTAATTTGATTAAATAAGGATGATTATCGTGCAAAATTACCGTTAATCTCATATTTGCTGTTGTGCTGTGCAAATCAATTATTAAATCAATTTTCTCTTCTTTAATTCGGCGAGCTATTTTTTTGGCTAATGATTGCTCGTGATTGGTTAATTGGGGATTTTCTAAATCTTGACGGTTAAAAGCTCGATTTAAATCTGTATCAATATACCTTGTCCCCATCGCAACTGCTTTCTCATTGGCAATTAAACTAATAGTTTCAATACCATGACGTTGAATCATTTGCGGAGACTGTTGAAATTTCTTAACTAAAAATACTCCTGTAAGCTCCCCACCATGAGTTCCACCAAAGACGGCAACTCGTTTAACAGATGCAACCATAAATTATCTCAAATTATATTATTTTATCAGTGTAGAGAAAATCGTATTATTGCGTCTAGTATATGGTTACTGAGCAGGAGCGGCAACGTGGGCAAGAGGCAATCGTTCCCGAGAGAGTAGTTGCTCCGTTACCGGAACAGTTATCTTACAGCTTACGGTGCTGTCTTATTATTACGGACAGATCAAAGCTGGAGATTATGTTAGTAGTAGTGTCGGTTACTCGGCAATTGTGCTAGTTAAAGCAGTTGGGGCAATGGCGTTAGCAACGACTATAACCGGAGGCTAAGAATCAAAAACTGCTGAATGCACTTTCAGATTCGCGATCGCAACTCAAGAGAAAGATTTGGTTTTAATGGTAATGGAAATCACTCAAAAAACTTTGCGTTCCTCCGCGCTTACCTTTGCGCCCCTCTGCGTTTTAAAAAATAAATTATCAGGTAATAACAATGAGCAAACAATCAATGCAAGCTGCTTATTACGAAAAACAAGGAGCAGCAAAAGAGGTAATTCAATATCAAGAAATACCAATACCAGAACCCGGTGCTGGTGAAGTAAGAGTCAAAATCCAGGCTTCTGGTGTCAATCCATCTGATACAAAATCTCGCGGTGGTTGGGGTGGTATTGAAAAGAAATTTGATCGAATTATCCCCCATCAAGATGGAGCAGGAGTAATTGAAAGCGTTGGTGAAAACGTTGCTAATTCTCGTATCGGCGAACGAGTTTGGATTTACGAAGCACAATTAGGGAGAGCATTCGGTACGGGTGCCGAATATATTGTTATAAAAGGCGAAAAAGCAATTATCCTACCTGATAATACCAGCTTTGCCGAAGGTGCTTGTTTGGGAGTTCCCGCAATGACTGCCCATCGTGCTGTTTTCGCAGATGGCGAAGTAAAAGGACAAACGATTCTCGTAACTGGGGGAGCGGGTGCTGTCGGTAACTATGCGGTGCAGTGGGGAAAATATGGTGGTGCAACTGTAATTACTACGGTGAGCAATCCCGAAAAAGCAGAAATTGCTAAAACTGCGGGTGCCGATTTTATTATCAACTATAAAAATGAAGATGTAGTCAAACGCATTCAAGAAATTACTGGTAAAAAACGGGGAATCAATCGTATTGTTGATGTTGATTTCAGTAAGAATTTGTTTGTAGCTGATGCAGTTTTACGAACTAATGGTGGAGTGGCAATGTATTCAGCTAATCCAGATGATGCTCCTACTTTACCAATTTTGTCATTGATGTTGAGAAATATTGTTATTCGCACCATATTGGTTTATACAATGCCAGAAGAAGCCAAACAAGCAGCGATTCGGGATATTACAACTGCTTTGTCGCTTGGTAAATTGCATCATAATATTGCTCAACTATTCCCATTAAAAGAACTTGCAGCAGCTCATGAAGCGCAGGATAGCGGCAAGATGATTGGTAAAGCGATTGTGGAAATTTCTTGACTCGGGTTATTTATTGAGCAGTTAAAAATCTGGCGGTTGAAACCGCTGCTACACAAACAAAGTCCACCTCCGTGGACTAATTATATATAACCCACGCAGGTGGGTTTCGCCTGTGTAGAAAAGCCACTGCGTTGCGCGGGTTCCCCGCGTTATAGCAAGTGGCGTGCGGTTTCAACCGCCGGGTAACTACAAACCTGTTGAATTCGTTAAAATAATTGTGTAATTAACCCACATCAAAAAAATGAATTCTCAACCATCAATCAAAAAGTTTTCAATTGGTTTATTAATTGGACTTTTCATTGCAGGAATATCTTGGCTTTGTTCAATTTATTTTCATGTGAATATTCCCTTACTTCAAGGAATTATTGGCACTTTTTTATTATCAATCTCCTTCGGCATCCTCGCTACCGTTACCGGAATAGATAAATTATTAGATAATTTTCCGGAATTTTAAGGAACTTTCAACCATAAATGTAAATCTTATCTAGGTGGTGCTTTCTGTGGCAGAATATGACATCTATATTTAACAAAAAAGCAATTCTAATTAGCGTACTATTAGTTGGAATTGCTTTCCCCATAAAATCGCGATCGCAGCCACGTAAACAAAAAATTAAACCTCCTACCGTTACCAGAGAGTTTCGCGCTGCATGGATTGCTACCGTTGCTAATATCGATTTCCCGTCAAAACCCGGATTAACTACTGAAGAACAAAAGGCTGAATTGATTGCTCTGCTTGATAAAGCGGCGGAGATGAACTTAAACGCCGTAGTATTTCAAATTCGCCCTATTGGTGACGCTTTATACTCGTCTTTCTATGAACCTTGGTCGGAATTCCTTAGCGGAGAAATGGGAAAACCACCACAACCATTTTACGATCCTTTAAAATTCGCAATTCAAGAAGCGCACAAACGAGGATTGGAATTACACGCTTGGTTTAATCCCTATCGCGCCCATCATCCGGAAACAATATCTCCTATCTCTGCCAATCATATCAGTAAAACAAGACCGGAATTTGTCAAAAAATACGGTAAATATCTGTGGTTAGATCCTGGTGAAAAGCAAGTTCAAGATTATTCTTTAAAAGTAATATTAGATGTAGTTAATCGTTACGATATTGATGGTGTTCATATCGACGATTATTTTTATCCCTATCCACAACGCGACGAGCAAGGTAAAAAAATAGATTTCCCCGATGATATCAGTTTTAATAAATATTTAGCTGGGGGAGGAAAGTTAAATCGTGCTGATTGGAGAAGGGAGAATATTAATACTTTTGTTAAGCGAATGTATGAAAACGTTAAGAAACAAAAACCTTGGGTAAAAGTTGGTATTAGTCCCTTTGGAGTTTGGCAACCGGGTTATCCTGAAAGAATTAATAATATAGATAGTAGTGGAAAAGGTTTCAATGCTTACGAGCAAATTTATGCAGATTCTCGAAAGTGGTTGCAACAAGGTTGGTTAGATTATCTTGCACCACAGCTTTATTGGAAAATTGAACAAACGGCACAAAGTTATCCGGTGTTATTAAATTGGTGGTTGAGTCAAAATACCAAAAATAGAAGTATTTTTCCCGGAATTTATACAAGTCGAATTAATAACGAGAAAGGAAAAGGTTGGGATGCCAACGAAATAGCTTATCAAATCAGAACAACCAGAGGTTTTACAAAAACTGGCGGTAATATTCACTTTAGTATGAAAGCTTTGATGCAAAACCGCGATGGAATTGCCGATGTTTTAAAAGATAAAATTTACAACAAACCGGCATTAGTTCCTGCAACACCTTGGTTAAATAATACTCAACCCAAAAAACCCGAATTAAAGATTATTCAAGATCGGAAATTAGGACAAATTCAACTTTATTGGCAACCTAATAGTAAACAAAATATTAAATCTTGGGTAGTGCAATTAAAGAAAGATGATGAATGGATTACAAAGATTTTACCGGGGAATAAAAATTCGTATTTTGTAAATGATATGGAAGTTGATAATATTGCCGTAGGGGGTGTGAGTAGATATGGAATTGAAGGAGAAACTGTAGTCGTTGATGTTGAAGAATGAATTTAGCAACGTACTATATCTTTTGGAAATTTATTAAATCAAATAACTTTAATCTGAGCAAAATTTATACTAGCATTAAGGCTTGGTTAAGTTGGTTAATAATTATTTATGATAACATTATCATTATCACATGACTTTTTGAAGTCAAAGATTCATATAGATATACGTCGAAAAGGCTTAACTGTTTTTGATGAGAAAAAGCGTTTCAAGCAAAAGATTCATTTTATTTACAATTGTCTTAGAAGTTTTAGTCATAGGAAGTGCTTTGTTGCGAGCATTTTTACTAAACGTCAATCCAAAACGGTATTTTAAAGATCAAGGTTATGTAAGCTGGTTCTCTTTTCTACAAATTTTATTTGCTGCTTATTTAGCTTGGAAGATTTATAAATCAAGGAAATCTAATTCGATAACAAACACATCAAATAAAGGTTCAGCAAGTTATTATTTGTGGGCTATTTTTAGTTGTGGTTTTTTATTACTAGGCATTGATGAAATGTTGGAAGTACATGAAAATATAGACTACCTAATTCATGATTTTTTTAAAATTCAGGAAACAGCTTACACCGATAGGATAGATAGTTTAATTGTTTTGGTTTACGCTTTATTTGGTGTAAGTATTTTATACTGGGGAAAATCCGAACTAAACAAATTTAGAACGGCATTCCCTCTATTTGGTATAGCCTTTTCTTTAACATTCACAATGATATTTTTAGACTTATTAACAGATTCAGCAGATTTTTTTGACTGGTTAATTACTAATGATTCTATAGCTCGTATAGTCTACCAATCTTTTAGTATAGTTGAAGAATGCTGTAAAATATTTGCAGAAGGAATGTTTCTTATCGCTCTTAACTGCTGCTTACAAATATCTAAAAAGCAAAAATACTTTGCTAGATAATGCATTCGTGGTGGGAGCGTCTTGCTCCCTACCAATAAATAAAATCTATTGCTTTGATTTTGAAATGAGCAAAAGATAAAATAACGGTAAAATTTGCCGCACAAAAAGCGCTCCATTCCAAGATTGTATGCAGAAAACTACCCGCTAAAGTGCGATACATTATTTCTCTGGCTTCGACTGATTCTGTTGCTTGCTGAATTAAACTAAAATCTGGTGATGTCGGTGAAGCAAAATCGACTCCCATTGGATTAATCGATGGTATTTATTATCAAAAAATATTTTAATATTAAAAAAACAATTTTCAGGTTCGTAGTAAGCGCTTCAGCGCCTTTTCTCCAAGAACTAAAGTTCTTACTACGAACCTTAATTACTATCTCTTCCCTCAGCGTACTCAGCGCCTATAATGGTTTTTTAAATCCGTAATTTCTGCCGAGAAGAGAATCATTACAAGAAGCAATAAAAATTATCGAAGCAGGCTTTTGAGTCAGCGGATTAATTGGTTCTAAACATTTTAAGATAGTAAAACCTGAAGATTTCAACAACTTTATCCAAGTTTCCAGCTTGCGAAAATACCAAGGTGCAGCTTTAAAATCAGAATTAAAACCATTCCATGATTCCTCTCTCCACCCATCAACATAAGCTGATTCCCCACAACCGATCGCAGGATGAAGCGTTTGAATAAATAATAATTGATTGTTTTTCAATAAACCAGGAATAGAAGCAATTAAATTATCTACAGTTTCCTTTCCTAAAAGAGAAAAATTACAAATAGCAGCATCAAAATGTATATCTATCTTATTGTTATTTACAATATCTTCGTAGGAAGCAACTTGAAACTTTCCACAATTCATCAACCGAGCTTTTTCAATTAATTCAGAAACTCCATCAACACCAAAAGCTTCCATTCCCTTAATAGTTAATTCACGAGTTAACCAACCTTCACCACAACCAATATCAAGAATTGAATCAACAGAATAACTTATAACTGCATCAATAATCGCCTTATTCGTGACAAGTTTTCGACTTTCAATTTCTTCATTTTCAATAGTAGTTATCCAAGCCGATGCATTTTGATTCCAACTGGTTAAAACTAATTCATCATTGAGATTTAACATCGCTGAGTATTCTTGAAAAATTATCTAGATCTCTCTTACTCTTCTCTCAGCCTACTCAGCGCCTCAGCGATTTTTTTAATCCGTAAAACATTTAAACTATTCTGTAACACCACTCATATAAGAAGGTTAAAGGTTAAAGGTTAAAGGTTGAAGGTTGAAGAGTTAATTTTTTGGCGTTGCTGAATCCGGGTATGAATTTAGATGTAGAGACGCGATATATCGCGTCTCTACAAGCGTTTCGGTTTTCCAATCAACCCGTTTCATACATTAAATCAGCAACGCCAATTTTTTCTACTCCAATGCCCAATTACCAATTACCAATTACCACTTCTCCCCAAAAGGACGTAAATCTAATTCAAACGTCCAAGCCGAAGATTTTTGTTGAGTTAAAAAGAATACCGAATCTGCAATATCATCGGATTTCATAAAGTAATCTTCCGGCTTATCCGACATCCATTCACGAGTACGTTCGGAATTAATTACACCATCAACAATAATATAAGAAACGTGAATCTTTTGTGGATCTAAATATCTCGCCATCGATTGCGCTAAACTGCGTTGTGCGGCTTTTGCTGAAGCAAACGGAGTGAAATTCGCACCACCTTTCACAGAAGCAGTTGCTCCAATAATCACAATATTACCTCCATTAATCTTACGCATTTGGGGAATAACTTGTTTAGCTACAGCAAATAAACCTCTACTATTAACTTCCCAAGCGCGTTGAAAATCTTCTACACTCGCATCTTCGATATTAGCAAAAGCACCAGCACCGGCATTATAAACTAAAACGGATATTGATCCCATGGATGATTCAATTTTATTAAATACTTCTGCTGCTCGTTCAAACTCTGTAACGTCGTATTGATAAGCTTTAGATAGTGGTATTTCTTTGGTTAATTTCTGCAAATAATCAATATTCCTAGCTAACATTGCTACTTGATAACCTTCATCCGCAAACTTACGAGCAAAAGATTCACCGTTACCCGCACCAACACCAACTACTACGCAAACTGGTTTACTCATTGTTTTTCTTCCTTTAATTTTTCGCTATGGGAATGTTTAACAGATTATCGTCATTCCGCAATCGGAATAGTTTGTAGAGACGGGTGGATATTACGTCTCTAAATTTGGGGGAAAGACGCAATATCCACCCGTCTCTACATTAGACATCTCCGGAAATCAACAAAAACCCCTCTCCAAACCTCTCCCCCACAGGGAGAGAGGCTTAATTTAC
This sequence comes from Rivularia sp. (in: cyanobacteria), assembly GCA_049649675.1. Lineage (GTDB taxonomy): Bacteria > Cyanobacteriota > Cyanobacteriia > Cyanobacteriales > Nostocaceae > Rivularia. Next base: position 7,346 of record JBARZF010000854.1, read on the forward strand.
CCCCTTCCCTGCTCCGGGAAGGGGGTAGGGGGCTCGCGGTTTTACCGAAAAGTTGAAACCATACAAATGTTTTCCGGAGATGTCTATTGTTAAACATTCATATATCCACCATCAACAACCATATCGCTAGCACTCATGTAGGAAGAATCATCACTAGCAAGAAATAGCGCAGCTTTCGCAATTTCATCCACTTCCCCTTCTCTATGCAAAGGTGCTGTTTGTACAACAGCGTCGATAAAGCCTTCAAATGCACATAATGGTAAATCAAGCTTATTTTGAAAATCAGTTCTGACAATACCGGGGCTGAGTGAATTAACTCGAATCTGGCGATCGCCCAATTCAGCAGCTAATGAACGAGCAAGCGATCGCACTGCCGCTTTTGTCGCAAAATAAATACTTCCCGTAGCCGCTCCTTTTTCATTAACCGCTGAAGCATTGAGAATCACGCTTGCTCCTGAATTCAAAAGTCCCACTAATTTCTGTACGGTAAAGAAAACACCTTTAACGTTAATATCAAATTGATTGTCGTAAAATGTTTCATCAACTTGCTCTAAAGGTGAAAAATAACCGCTACCAGCATTCGCAAAAATAATATCTAAGCTGCCAAATTCTTCTTTGACTCTAACTGCCAAATTATCCAAGTCGGTAAGCGATAGCACATCTGCTTTAACTGCGATCGCACTTGCTCCCAATTTCTCAACGGCTTGTGTCAACCTCTCTTCATTCCTTCCAGTAATAATTACCTTTGCTCCCTCCTCAATAAACTGTTTGGCAGTTGCAAAACCAATACCAGTAGTACCACCAGTAATCACCGCAGTTTTATTATTTAAACGTGCCATGTTTTTCTCCTTTTTTAATTGTTTGGGTAAATCTAAAACCGATACCAATCGGTCTAAGTTAAATCAAAAAAAATTACATCTTTTTCAAAGCCTTAATAGTCGTTAAAACTACGCTTTGAGGAATAGTTTCGCTATCTAAAATTCTACTAACAAGAGCCATTCCTTGAGTCGTACAAACCAGCATTCTTGCCAAATCGCGAGCGTCAGCTTCCCTACTCAACTCCCCTACTACTTTCGCTCTAGAAATAGCTTCATAGTAGATATTTTCCAACCTTGTAAAATAACTGCGTAAAACAGGAGCAATTTCTACATCGCTAGTGTCAAAATCCGCAGTACAGGTACCGAGCATACAGCCTTTACTACCAGATTGCCCGTGAGTTTTTTGCATACCTTGTAAAAGTTGCTCGATATTGCCCAACGGTGAACCTGATGTTAATAACTGTTCCTTAATCTCACGGAGATTAGTTTGAGAGTAATGTTCTAAAGCCTTGAGAAATAAAGCTTGCTTGTTACCGAAGGTGTCGTACATACTTTTACGACTGATGCCCATATTTTGCAGCAACTCGGCAAGACTGGCAGCTTCATAACCCCGTGCCCAAAATACCTCCATCGCTTTACTTAGAACCATTTCTGGCTCAAATGATTTATTTGGTCCTCTGCTCATGAAATTACAATAGCAAAACTTAAACCGATTAGTCAAGGTTTTTTAGAGATTAATTTTAATTAGTAGCGAAACTAATTCAACCATTCTAGATTTAATAGTTCACTTTAAAGAGAAAAACTGTACATTAGCGCACCGTTCGCACTTACGAGTATAAAGTACTTCACCACCTCCGAACAACTTTCCTTCAGGACGAAAATAAACTGGGCCACCCCTACCCGCGACACTACTCCCCCAAATATATTCTTGATAACCGCAGATATGGCAAGGGTTTTCTCTAGGGTTGCTGTTTCTTTGCGATCGCTCGTTCATTTGATTTTGTCTTTTTAAACTAAAAGTCTTTTTATAGCACAAGTATCAAAATGGTTGGTATTACCGAAGTTATTTTTATTCTTTCAGTGCTAAAAAATCAGTTTATACCCGCTGGTTTAAATTTGATTAATATAAATTTTGTGATGAAAACAAGTGTGAATTGGGAATCTTTAAAAAGTAATTTTTTAAATTTAGGGGCTTTATTAATTGCTAGTAGTGGAGTCAATTTTGTAATTGTTACACCATCATTTGCGGATACAGTTGAACAATTTTCTGATGCAGGAATAGTTTCCAAGGGACAATCGCAGGTAAATGAAAATCTCCAAAAAGATTGGCAGCTTCTTTTTCAAGATATCATAAATAAACCTGCGCCACCTTCCGGAAAAGATCATATTTTTAACCAGCCAATTACAGAAGAAATTTATTTAGTTGTAAGGCTAGGAGAAAAACGAGTATATGTATATCAGGGTAAGAATTCAATTAAAAGTTATCCAATAGCAGTTGGCAAACCGGGTTACGAAACTCCGCAGGGCAGTTTTAATATATTTTCAAGACAAATAGATCCAACTTTCAAAAATTTCAAAACAGGGGCAATTATTCCACCCGGCAAAAACAATCCTTTAGGTAATAGATGGATTGGTGTTTGGAGTGATGGTAAAACTCAAATTGGATTTCACGGAACGAATAATCCCGAATCAATTGGCAGAGCAGTCTCTCATGGCTGCATTCGGATGCATAACAAAGATGTAATGGCGCTCTACGAAAAAGTTAAAATTGGAACTCTTGTTAGAATAGAGCCTTAATTATTAACAGAAAAAACGGCGTTGCTGATTTGATGTATGAAACGGGTTGATTGGAAAACCGAAACGCTTGTAGAGACGTGCATAGTTTCGCGTCTCTACATCTAAATTCATACCCGGATTAAGCAACGCCAATGATTTACTCAGTAGATAAAACCTGTATTTCGCAGCGAAAGCAACTGAAATTCAAAATTCAAAAATTCAGAATTACGCTTAATATGAATTTATAAATATGTTTCGGCTATCCTAAGAGAATATTTATTTTAAGTTGTATTTTAAAATCCCATGAGTGCAAACCAACCAATTCCCTTACTTTATAGCGGCGAAGGTGGAGATTACTTCGGTACAGAATATGA
>JBARZF010000855.1:0-15318 GCA_049649675.1 Rivularia sp. (in: cyanobacteria)
AAGATAATACAAAGAATGGATGGTTATAACTATTCATTCTAATTTTCACGGCACTTAAAAGTGCCTATGTCGCGTTCCTCTCAGACCTGAAGGTGCTGAGTTCCCCGCTTCTCACAATTTATATGGACTTTGTATTGCAGTGGCTGTGAACTGCGTAAATCTGAAGCTTAGGGGAATTAAATTAATCGATTTCGGATTGTTCCCACGGATAAATCCAGAGATTTAAAAATTTTAGATTGATTATTAACAAGACAGTTTTAGAGTTTAGACTGCCTTGCTCAGAACTAAAATCTAAAATCTAAAATCCAAAATTGATTGAGTCATTGTCAAGCTGAAGCCAGCTTTGATAATAACGAGGATAATCAAAATAAAATGCTTTGGAAGTTTGTAGTTGGTACTTTAGTATTACCTTGCTGCTTGGGACTTGAGACAGCTTCAGCAGCAATTAGAAGAGATGTTCAAATTACAGCACAGTCGGAACAATTAGAATTGCTTTCCACTGAAAGCCAACAAGAGATTAATGCAGGAGAAGCGATACCTGCGATAAATCAAAACAATTATAAAATTAGTCATCACAGAAGACGCGATCGCAAACGTAATAATTACAAGCGCCGTCATTACCAACGACGCAATTACCACCCAAATTATCGAAGGGTTAATTATCGCGATAATTATCAAAATTGCCCCGAGTCTCGTCGTAGAAGAAGCAACTACCGCCCAGCAAATTACCGACAAGAAGCTTATCCTATCAACGATATGATTTATCGTCGGCATTATTATCGCCGTCATTAAGATATAAAGATTTTTTGGGTTTGTAGTAGCGCTTCAACGCCTCTTCTCGGATCTGCTGAAGCGCTACTACGAACCAATTTTATTCATGACTCGGTTTCTTAGAGGAACCGGGATTTTTTGTTGAAATGGGAACAGTAACTAAGATTTATTGATAAATAGAATCATTTAAATCTTGAAAAAACTGATTGCTTCGTGGTTACTCCCTTCCACCTGCAAAATTACTTATTTCTCTTTAATTCTTTCCTCTGTGTTCTCTGCGTCTAGTAAGATTCTTTTATTAATTATCTTCTGCCGGGAAAAATATTTGCAACACTTACTATTCCCTTATTCAAATAATTTAATACCGCATAAAAAGCCTAATGAGTAATCAATTGATTTAACACAAAAGCTAAAGCCGCGCTTCCTAAAGGAACGGTTAAATTATCGATACCAAGAATTGAAATTGCTTCTAAACCAGTAGCAACGAAAGCAACAACTATAGATATTAGCCAAGTTTGCCAATTATTGCCTTGTACGCTTTGTAAAATTAAGATACTAATAATAAAGCTAACTAATGTCATAGTTAGAGAGCCTTCTAAACTTTTTTGACCTCCTAATACATTGTATTTATGCTTACCAAAACGCTGACCTACGAGGGCTGCTAATCCATCTCCCCATGCCATAATTAATATTCCTATTGCGGCATAGAATGGTTGTTCTAAATACCAAAACCAGCCAACTAAAATGCCAATACTAACAGAATAGAAAAAAGTCCCCAAACTTTTACGCCCGACGCTATTTATACCGGGAAAAATTGGAAATCGATAGGACAGCAAAGTAAATGCGCTTGCTAAAATCGAAGCAGCGATACCTATACTTGCAGGAATATCTAGCCACCAAGCAAGTAAAATTACGTTACCAGTACCAATATGAACTATCTTTCGGATAATTTCCGAATCGCTTTTAGCAAAACGTTTGACTCCTCCCGCACTAAGAAGAATCAGCGACACCCAAATGCCAACGGCTACCACTTGCAGCCACAGAGGCGGAATCGAATCTATAACAGTAAATGAACTCAATTTAAATATAATTAGTTAGAAATTTTTTCCTTATTACCAATTTATCGGATTTTCGTTACCGTATTCCAAAGTATGAAACTATTATTTATTTGGTTTATTCGGTTTTACCGAATGTTCATCTCACCACTATTTCCCCCAACTTGTCGCTTCCAACCCACTTGTTCGATGTACGCCATGCAAGCAATCGAACGTTTCGGTGTATTGCGCGGTTCTTGGTTGGGTATTCGCCGTATTTGTCGCTGTCATCCATTTCATCCTGGTGGTTACGATCCAGTTCCGGAAGAGGATGGGGGGTGAGGGGATGAGGGGAGATGGGGAGATGGGGAGAATTTAACCTTTGACCTTTAACCTTTAACCTTTGACCTTAATTACTCCTAACTCTTTTAATCAAAAATCCAAAATCCAAAATCTAAAATCTAAAATACATAAATGCGACCTTATCACAATATTGAAATTGTTGAATGTGACGAACCTTTGATAAAGATTCCGCTGGAAGATTTTGCGGTGGAATCTCCTCATCCTTATGAAAAGTTAGGCGCACCTTATGGAGAACATTCTCCTTATTTTCTGCGTGAAACTCTTGTGGATTATTTGATAGAGGCTCAAAGTTATCTGCAAAAATTACGTCCCGATTGGCGTATTCAAATTTTTGATGCTTATCGCCCTGTGGCAGTACAGAATTTTATGGTTAACTATACTTTTTCGCAAGCTGTAGGGGAAAAAGGATTAATTGAATCAAGTTTGTCAGAAACACAAAGGCAAAGTATTTGGGAAGAGGTTTATAAAATTTGGGCTGAACCAAGTTTAGATGAAAAAACACCTCCTCCTCACTCTACTGGTGGTGCGGTGGATATAACTTTGGTTGATGAAATGGGACAAATAGTAGATATGGGTTCGCCAATTGATGAGCTTTCCGATCGCTCGCTTCCCGATTATTATGCTGATATTCAACAAAAAGAAGCATTAGGCTATCACGCGAATCGTTTGTTATTAAAAGATGTGATGGAAAAAGCTGGATTTACGCGCAATCCTAGAGAATGGTGGCATTTTTCATTTGGCGATCAAATGTGGGCTTGGTTGAATAATGAAGCGAATGGTGATAAAAAGTGTGTTGCTTGTTATGGGAAAGTGAGTGGTTAGTGGTTAGTGGTTAGTTGTTAGTGGTTAGTGGTTAGTTGATAGTTGTTAAATCATCTGGCGATTAAAATCACGGCTACACAAGCAAAGTAAATATGATTAAACCTGGCGATTGAAATCACGGCTACACAAACAAAGTCCGCGCAGGCGGACTGGATAATCATTAATATCAACTAACAACTATCAACTAACAACTATCAACTTTTAGATAAACGTTTTACTTCTTCAGCCCCTAACATCTCATCTACTTCTGCAAGTATTTGAGGGATTTTATCGGCATGAGGGCTGTTTTGTAGGCAGGATGTAAAATCTAATTTATCTATTCCATTGGCTTTATTACCGGGAAACCAATCTCCCCCGCTGCCTAAAAGGTTGTAGCGCATTTTTGCGTATTCTGTCATATCGTAAGCAACGGCTAAGTTTCTCAACCACAAAACTATCGGGATATTTACGCTTCCTGGTGTTTCTTCCTGTTTGGGTAAGCCGACGTGCCAAGTTTTCGCCCAATCTTCTCCTAATATGGCGATCGCCTCTTGTTGTAATTTTTCTATAATCAGCGGTAATATTTCTGAAGCTTTGTCTAATAAATTAATGGTTTTGAGATGTTCGTCAAAATCGCTTGGTTTTGCTGCACCCAATGATAAGGTATGTACTTGAGGATGCGAGAGACAAAATAAGTCGTTAAATACCATCGGTGATAAAGGAGCGCAAAGTTTAACTAACTTTTCTGGTGGCTCGTAAAGTCTACCGCCTTTGTCGGAAGGACTAATTATAAATACTCCCATATCGTGACGGGTAGCAGCCTCTATTGCAGCCCAATTATTTTGATTAATGTAATACCAATGCAGGTTGACATAATCGAATTGATTGGTATTAATTGCTTCAACAATAATATCAGTTGGGCCATGAGTCGAAAAGCCGATAAATTTAATTTTTCCTTGGGCTTGGAATTTTCTAACAACATCTAAACAACCACCGGGACGAATTGTATTTTCTAAAGTTTCGGCGTTATTAATACCGTGAATTCCTAATAGATCGATATAGTCTAATTGCAAGTTATCTAAAGATTGTTCTAGATTCTTTTGAAATTCTTTTGCATCTGCCTTTGGGCCTACTTTGGTTTGTACTATTAATTTATCGCGAGAAAATTTTGGTAAAACTTTTCCTAGCTGTACTTCCGAAGTGCCATAGCCGCGAGCAGTTTCAATATGGTTTATACCGATTTCTAGAGATTTCTTGATTGTTGCTTCCAAGTTTTCCTGGTTTTTGCGGGGAATCTCCTTTTGGGGGACATCTTGCCATTTATACTGATATCTCATCCCACCGCAGGAGAAAACGGGCATTTGTAATTCGGTACGTCCAAATCTTCTGTATAGCATTGGGAAATTAGGATTTGAGAATAAAAATTGAATAAAGCGTTACTGAATTTAATATAGACCAATGTTGATTTGAGCGTACTTGAATAAAGGGGATTTCCCAAAGTAATATCAAATTCGCATAAATAACTGACTAAAATCATAGAATGGTGCGTTACGGCATTTTCTATTTACTAATAAAAACGAGATATTCGCGAGCCGTAACACACCCTACAATCTACAATCTCTACATTTCCCTTACAACGGGTTTATTATCTTTAACTTCGCCAATTAAAACTTTATCTACACAGTTAACGAAAATACCGTTTTCTAAAACACCAGGAATGTTATTAAGTGTTTTTTCTAAGTTCTCTGGGTCGGTGATGTTATCAAATGTGACATCAACTACCATGTTACCTTGATCGGTAATTACGGGGCCTGCTTTTTTTACACCCATGCGTATTTCTGGTTTACCGCCGAGTTTTGCGATCGCTTGCATTGCGGGGGTAATTGCCATTGGGATAATTTCTACGGGAACTGCAAAAGTTTCACCCAAACGACTGACTAATTTACCGCTGTCTACAACTACGATGAATTGATTGGCGAGATAGTCTACAACTTTTTCGCGGGTATGGGCAGCACCACCACCTTTAATTAGGTTTTTGGAGGGATCTACTTCATCTGCACCGTCTATGGCGATATCAATACGATCTATAGCGTCCAAGGTGGTTAAAGGTACGCCGTATTGCTTTGCTAAAACTTCCGATTGAAAAGATGTGGGGATACCAACGATATCTTTTAACTCGCCAGATTTGAGGCGATCGCCAAGAAATTGAATGGTGAAAGCGGTGGTTGAACCAGTTCCTAATCCGACGATGGAACCAGATTTAACTAAATTTGCAGCTGCTTTACCCACTTCTTGCTTCATCAACTTTACAGGATCTTCTGTTGCGGTCATTCCCGAAACTCCTTTTATAAAACGCCAACAATTACTCCATATTAGAGGTCGAGCGACTTATTTTGATAACTTCCATTAGCAATTCTGATATTTATTTTGAGGGAAATTACTTAAATCCTGAAACTACAGAGTCACGCTTGTTGTCAGTTAGAATTGGTAGCATTTTGAGAAGAATTATTATCATGGGTAAATTTATCAGCTCGCTTTCATTAATCTTTTTAATACCGGGCTTTTCTGTCGCCGTTTATGCTGAAGACCAAAACACGCTTAAACAGCCATATTTGGTAAATATGGAACAAGAGCAGAAGCAAAATTTGCCACTACCAGATTTTAAAAACGTAGATGTTGAAGAGGAACAGCCGCAAGATTCGATACAATCATCTAAAGCTATTAAAAGAGTAGTTACGGCTAAATTAATGACTAACTACTCGGATGGTAATTTTCACGCCGAAAAGTTAATGAGTCGGGCTGAGTTAGCTGCGATTATGGTTAAAACTTTTGGACTTGAGAAGCGAAACCTGCCATCTGTTGATGTGGAAGTAACAGATGTTCCCTCTTCTCACTGGGCTTATAAAGATATTCAAACGGTTTTGAAAACTGGAATCATGAAAGGTTATCGAGGAGATTTATTCTTCCCCAATCAAAGAATTACCAGAGCCGAAGGTTTGGCGATATTTGCTCAAGCTTATGGTGTATTTCAGTTTTCTGATGACACCGTAGCTGAAATACTTTCCCCATATTCAGATGCAGAATCGATTCCTAATTGGGCAAAAAAGGCGATCGCGACAGTTGTAGCTGAAGGATTTATTAACGAAGATGCTCAAAATAAACTTTCTCCACTCAAACCCATGACTCGCGGAGATATGGCTTATGTACTGAGTCAATATCTAGAAAGACAGCAGCCGCAAGCAGATACACCAGTAGTTCCTGGAGGTTCGGTGAATCCGCAACCAGCTTTTTAGTAGGTTTGTAGTAAGGATTTTAATCCTTGAATTGAGGGCTAAAGTCTTTACTACGAACCTTTCAAAATATGACTGTGATATGGGTATTTTTTGTTTTTCGGAAATGTTTATTATGATTTTAATCAGAAGTTTTTCGGCGCAGGCTCTAAACCTGCTCCAAAAGCCAAATTAATACATTTATTGCTTAAAAACGCTGCTACACCTTCATTTACCGACAATATAATTCATAATTCGTAATCATTAAAACCAAATATCCCTCCATCTCCCCCGAACCCCATCTCCTCATCCCTTCATCTCCCTCTCTCACCCTCCCCACATCTCCGTATCTTCCCTTCAAACTCACCCCAATTACCCATTCCCATGGGACAATCAATATACAAATAATTGTAGAGAGGAAAACCCAGTAAATATGCACCTGAGTGAAATTACTCATCCAAATCAGTTGCACGGGTTATCGATTCGGCAACTTGAGCAGATTGCCCGTCAAATTCGAGACAAGCATTTACAAACGGTAGCAGCTACCGGCGGACACCTTGGGCCTGGGTTGGGTGTTGTTGAATTAACATTGGGGCTTTATCAAACCCTGGATTTAGATAGAGATAAAGTTATTTGGGATGTGGGACATCAAGCATATCCTCACAAATTGATTACAGGACGTTATAGTCATTTCCACACCTTACGACAGAAGGATGGAGTGGCAGGCTATCTGAAACGCTGTGAAAATAAATTTGACCATTTTGGTGCGGGACACGCTTCCACCAGTATTTCGGCTGGGTTAGGAATGGCGATCGCCCGAGATCGAAAGGGTGAAAATTTCAAAGTTGCGGCTATTATCGGCGATGGAGCTTTGACTGGTGGTATGGCTTTAGAAGCTATCAACCATGCCGGACATTTACCTAATACTAATTTATTAGTTGTCCTCAACGACAACGAAATGTCAATATCTCCTAACGTCGGCGCAATCCCCCGCTATTTGAATAAAATGCGGTTGTCTCCGCCGATGCAGTTTATCAAAGATAATTTTGAGGAACAGGTTAAGCAGCTTCCTTTTCTTGGGGGGGATTCGATACCACCTGAACTCGAACGCATCAAGGAAGGAATGAAGCGATTAGCGGTTCCCAAAGTAGGTGCCGTGTTTGAAGAACTCGGTTTTACGTATATGGGACCTGTTGATGGTCACAATTTAGAAGATTTGATTGCTACTTTTAAGCAAGCACATAAAATACCTGGCCCAGTTTTAGTTCATGTAGCAACTACAAAGGGTAAGGGTTACGATCTCGCCGAAAAAGACAAAGTAGGCTATCACGCCCAAAGTCCGTTTAATTTAACAACTGGTAAAGCAGTTCCTTCGAGTAAACCCAAACCACCAAAGTACTCGAAAGTTTTTGCTGATACTTTAGTAAATCTTGCCGAGCAAAATCCGAAAATTATCGGTATTACTGCCGCAATGGCTACGGGAACTTGTTTGGATAAGCTGCAAGCTAAATTACCCGATCAATATATAGATGTAGGAATTGCCGAGCAACACGCCGTTACCCTTGCTGCTGGATTGGCTACTCAAGGAATGCGTCCCGTTGCCGATATTTATTCTACATTTTTGCAACGCGGTTACGACCAAATAATTCACGACGTTTGCATCCAAAAATTACCCGTATTCTTCTGTCTAGATAGGGCGGGAATTGTCGGTGATGATGGCCCCACCCACCAAGGAATGTACGATATTGCCTATATGCGCTGCATTCCGAATATGGTAATGATGGCACCCAAAGATGAAGCCGAACTTCAGCGAATGACAGTAACGGGTGTTAACTATACCAAAGGACCGATCGCCATGCGTTTCCCTCGCGGTAACGGTTATGGTGTCCCCTTGATGGAAGAAGGTTGGGAACCTTTGGAAATTGGTAAAGGCGAAATTCTTCGTAGTGGCGATGACGTATTAATGATCGGCTACGGTTCGATGGTGAATTTAACGCTACAAGCAGCGGAAATTCTCAGCGAACACGGTATCGAAGCCACCGTAATTAATGCTCGTTTCTGTAAACCTTTGGATACGGAACTAATGTTCCCCTTAGCAAAACAAATAGGGCGAGTTGTCACTTTAGAAGAAGGTTGTCTAATGGGCGGTTTTGGTTCGGCAGTTGCAGAAGCGCTATTGGATGCCGATATTTTGGTACCCATCAAGCGTTTTGGCGTGCCGGATATTTTGGTAGATCATGCAAAACCCGATCAAAGCAAAGCAGAATTAGGTTTAACCAGTCCTCAAATTGCTCAAAGAATTTTAAAGATTTTCTTCAGCAATCAACCATCTGCTGTAGTTTAATTACAATTGATTGCTAAGAGTTGGGAATAGGGCATTGGGCATTGGGAATAAGGAGTTAGGAGTTAGGAGTGAGGAATTAGGAATTATGATTTTTCTCCCCCCTCTCCCCCCTCTCTTAGTAATTAAACTGATTTATCAAGGTAAAATGTTGCAAAAAAATCCCGTATATCCTGTAATTTGGCATAATAATTCAGTTTCTTTAATTGACCAAACTCGTTTACCTGCTGAATATTCCTATGTAGAAATTCACCGTAGTGAAGATATGGCGCAGGCGATCAAAACTATGATTGTCCGTGGTGCCCCTGCAATTGGCGTTGCAGCAGCATACGGTATGTATATGGGAGCGCGGGAAATTAAGACGGGCGATCGCCATGAGTTTTTAAACCGTTTGGAGCAAGTTGCACAAATGTTGCGAGAAACTCGTCCGACAGCAGTTAACTTGTTTTGGGCAATTTCACGTATGCTCAAAACAGCTTACGAATCAATCGGCACTATAGACGAAATCAAAAAGACTCTTTTAGAAACTGCTCAAGCTATCAACGCTGAAGACTTACAAACTTGTCATAAAATTGGCGACAATGGTTTGAAAGCATTACCCGAAACTCCAGAAAAATTAACTTTGCTAACTCACTGTAACGCTGGAGCGCTGGCGACTGCGGGTTATGGTACTGCTTTGGGTATAGTGCGTTCGGCTTGGCGAGAAGGACGTTTAGAAAAACTTTTTGCTGGTGAAACCCGACCTAGATTTCAGGGCGCTAAATTAACAACTTGGGAATGCGTTCAAGAAGGTATTCCAGTAACTTTAATTACCGACAGTATGGCAGCGCACTGCATGAAACAAAATTTAATTCATGCTGTTGTTGTTGGTGCTGACAGAATTGCAGCGAATGGTGATGCTGCAAATAAAATTGGTACCTATAGTTTGGCATTAATTGCGAAAGCTCACAATGTACCTTTCTTCGTCGCAGCACCTCTTTCTACAGTTGATTTTTCCGTCGCTAACGGTAATGAAATTCTCATTGAAGAACGCAATCCGGCGGAAATTTATCAAATAGGAGAAACTATTGTGACACCACAAGGAGTTAACTATTATAATCCGGCTTTTGATGTCACCCCAGCAGAATTAATCGCAGCAATTATTACGGAAGAAGGTGTATTTGCACCAGCCGATTTAAAAAAATATCAAAATAAGCAAATGGCTTAGTTATTGATTTAGATTTGAAAGGCATCTACCGTTTCATAATTAAATATTGTAAGAGGAAACGGGGAACAGGAAACAGGGAACGATGAAAAGATGTAATTTAATAAATAAGGTTTGTTATTCCTAGTATACGGGCATATTTTGACCAAAGGTTGTTAAAATCTACTGTAAAAAAGCGTTTGCATTTTTGATATTATAATAGCTGTTCCCTGTTGCCTATTCCCTGCTCCCTACTTACATATAGAAAAATGACTGTTAAAGAACAAATTATTCAAGAATTAGAACATATTTCAGAATCACAATTAAGTGAATTATTAGAAGTTGTACGTATTTTTAAAGAAAAGCATCAAGATAATTCTCATGACAACGAAGTTTGGCAAGCTTATTTAGCATCAAAACGAGAAAGAGAAGAGGTTTATCGTCGTCTTGCTGATTCCTAAATTTATTTCAGTATCCGAAGCAATAGAAATTCATTTAGATCAAGTTGCTAGCTTTGGCGGTACTTCTGGTGTCAGAGACGAAGGCTTATTAGAATCTGCCCTAGCATAACCGCAAACAACATTTTTCGGAGAGTATTTACACGCAACCATTTACGAACAAGCTGCTGCTTATCTATACCACATTGCCAAAAATCATCCTTTTATCGATGGTAATAAGCGGACTGCTTTTGCGGTGATGGATACTTTTTTAAGAGTTAATGGCTATATTTTAAATACGAATAACGAAGAAACTTAGATTTTAGTTTTAAAAGTAGCTGAAGGAAGCATTGAGAAAAAAAAATTGCCCAATATCTTGAGCAAAATGTAATTAAAGATATATGATATCTAAAAATATAAACTAATATTTACAAGTTTTATTTAAAGCAACTTATAAACTATAGCTCCTGAGTCGGGAAGATTAGTCATTTCTATCAATTCATCTTGACACATCTTCTTAATAGTCTGTTTAACCTGTGCAGTTTCTTTACCAGTTGCAAGAACACAATCTGAAAGAGACACCATTCCTCTATTATTCTTTGCTGCTTGCAAGATTTTGATAGTATCCGAGACTTTACTATTATTAGCAGTTTTATATGCATGACTTTTCCGACCGTCAACATTTATGGTAACTTGAGGATTACCGTTAATATTGATATTTTGATAACCATATAGCGCCTGATATTTCAGATTTTCCTCATCCACCATATTTGGAATAGTAAATAAATCGATAAATTGCCCTATTCCAAAAAATCCTAAAGTGAAAAGATAAATAAAGCCGCTAATATACCTTTTGCAATAAAAACGTTGAGCGCCGCATATACTAAAAGCACATAAAAACCATAAAATGTATGCTAACCCTTTACTTTTCATATTCAAAAAACTGTTAAATGTTATATGCTATTTTTACTTAAGTTCGATCGGTATATGCTTGAGTGTTTACCCTTAAATTAACCTGTATCAGTAGGTTCTACAGTATTTAAATGATTTATTAAAGAGTTCTTCAATAATCCTTGATTTAAATAAAATAAATAATTGACCATTTAACCTAACAAAATTTTTATTAATATCGTCTTTTTCCTCTATTCCCTATTCCCTATTCCCTGTTCCCTATTCCCTGTTCCCTTTCTATAGGATTAACTCGCAATGTTATCAGTAAGCGAAGCAGAAAATATCATCTTTAATTTAGCGAAACCTTTAAATAATCAAACAGATATAGAAACCGTAAATTTATTAACAGCTAATGGACGAATTTTAGCTTCACCAGTTACCAGTAAACTCGATTTTCCTCACTGGGATAACTCTGCAATGGATGGTTACGCTGTAATTTATCAAGATGTTCGAGAAGCTAGTGAGAAAAAGCCTGCGGTTTTAAAACTTGTTGAGGATATTCCCGCAGGCTATCAACCTCAATCTAACATTCTATCGGGACAAGCAGCGCGGATTTTCACTGGTGCAGTAATGCCGCAAGGTGCCGATACCGTAGTTATGCAGGAAAATACCCGTCGAGAAGGCGATCGCGTTTTTATTTTAGAAGCACCTGAATCTCAAGAATTTGTCAGACATCGTGCTGATTATTACCAATCTGGAGCAGAATTATTACCAGCAGGAATTCAGCTTAACGCACCCGAAATAGCTGTTTTAGCTGCCGCACAATGCACTAAATTAAATGTTTTTCGCCGCGTTAAAGTAGCAATTTTATCTACGGGTAACGAACTCATAACACCCCAACAAACTTTACAACCGGGACAAATTGTAGATTCAAATCAGTACGCTTTAGCCGATGCAGTAAAACAATCTGGTGGTGAACCCTTGATGCTGGGAATTATCAAAGATGAGCCAGAAGCAATCGAACAAGCAATTTCCGAAGCGATCGCCAATGCTGATATAGTGCTTTCATCTGGTGGTGTCTCGGTAGGAGATTACGATTACGTCGAAAAAATTCTCGAATCTCTCGGAGGAGAAATCAAAGTACATTCCGTAGCCATGAAACCCGGTAAACCCCTTACTGTTGCTAGTTTTTCGATGCCCAATGCCCAATCCCCCATGCCCAATTCCCCAATTTATTTCGGTTTACCGGGGAATCCAGTTTCTGCTTTAGTAAGTTATTGGCGTTTTGTGCAACCAGCGATCAAAAAATGTTCCAGCATTGCGGAAGGTTGGCAACCCAAATTTATCAAAGCCCAAACTCGGCATGATTTAAATTCTAACGGTAAACGCGAAACTTACATTTGGGGAAAGCTGGATTTAGTTGATGGAGTTTATCAATTTAGTGCTGCTGGTGGTAGTAAAAGTTCTGGGAATTTGATTACGCTGGCTAATACCAATGCTTTGGCAGTTTTAGAAGTTGGAAAATCATCGGTTAAAGCTGGGGAAGAGGTAAAGGTTTTGCAAGTTTGATTGATCGAATATGTTGCACCCCAAGCTCAACAAGCTCAGTAAGATATTCCTAGTGCAAGCATCTTGCTAGCTTATTGTGAATAGCTAGTAAGAGACTTGCACTACAGTGTTTTTTTTAATAATTGTTTTTTAGATAAATACACTAAATTTATTCCACCAAATAATTCATTAAGCCATCCACCCAAACGTAATTTCTTTGGTAACTTATGTGTATTTATTTGTAGAAAACCGATATTTCTATAAAGTTCTGATTCTTCTTTTGTACAAGCGATAAGCATAGGTTGAGCTATCAAATCAATAATTTGCTGGATAAAATAAGTCATAATTTCTGGCTCTAAACTTGTAGGAAGGTAAACATGATTTAATATGGAATATTTACGATTTTTCAAAAATCTGACATAGCCGATTATTTGGTTTTCGTATTCCAACAAAATAAATAGTGGGTATCTTTCTATTTGGCTATTTTTATTAGACTCAAATAAACCCAATAGAATAATTAAAACGGAACATGAAAATATATTTAAATAAAATTGAGTAATAACTATATCGTAAGTTTTGTTTAACATAGATAAGTTAATTATTTCATAATTCAAAAATATAAACTGCCAAAATACAAAGCGAAAACCCCAACCTATTGATTTTCCTGCCCAAATAAAATTTATCCCAAATGGTAAGAAGTAATCCATAGTTTTATTTAAAATATTTAGCTTGCGAATACTTTCAATATCTTTCTTATTCCCATGACGAATAGAAAACTTATCAATTTGCTGTTTAAATAATATTCGAGTCTTAGTAGCAGTTAATTCAATACTTTCCTTTGGGGAATACAGGGGAATTTTATCCTTTGCTTTACCCCAAGTTAATTGTTGCTCGTTCCCTACAGCTTTCACAAAACCAATATGCTCAAAAAAATTAACTAGCTTTGCATCACAAATAATGAAGATAGGTTTATTAAATTGCTTCTGTAGATATCTGATAAGGTAAGAAGCGAATCCTTGACGACGATATTGTGGTTTAACGTAAAGTTTGTCTAATCTCGATGTATAAAAATTGAATCTAGCTGAAGCAATTATTTGGTCGTTATTTTCTATAACCCAAACTTGGAAGTACAAATTAAGCAACCAAAAAATAGTAAAGTAAATAATTGTAATTAATACAAAAACAATAGCGAAAATATTACCAACACGCGATGCAATTTTGTTTACCAATAAATCGTAATTAATTTCACTTTCATATAGTTGTTTTACAAAATCAGAAAGTATGTTTTCCAATAAAACTATTATTTTAGAGGAAGATGAATCGATATTATCATATAAATTATTAGTAAAGCTAAAACCAATTTGATAACCCAAAAATGCAGCTATAGCAATAATTAAAAAAAACCAATGCTTCATTTCAAGATAAGTAACAAAACTCTTTGATTCAAATATCTGTAAAATAAGTTGCAGTAAATCTGTGAATCTAGCTTTTCGGATATGAAAACCAGTTAGTAAAGAATAAGGAGACATAAGCTTAAGCGAAATCAACTACTTTTTACTAGCTTTCCCCTATTTCGTTAAGTTAATATCATTCAGAAGATTGTTCGCTACTACCACATCAAGCGCTCTAAGCAATTACTACTTCCAAAATCTAAAGAAAATAGAAAATATTGTTATTGTTCCCTGACTTTAAAAGAAAAGTGTTACAATCAATACAGAAATACAATGATTCGTTCACCTTTGTTTGCAGTCAACAATAAATCCTTAGTTAACTGCGATTAAAAGACGGAAGTAGGAGTAGCCGAAGGAACGCGCCTCACTTTGTTTAACGTTTGAGATATAAAGAGGCAAGAAAAATTATGAAACTTACTTATCGCGGAATTAAATACGAATACGCTCCTGTAACTGTCGAAGTAACAGAAGCAGAAGTCTGTGGAAAATATCGGGGTGCTGAATGGAAATGTCATTACCCCAAATATACTCGTGTAACTCACCATGCGGCTGAATTAAAGTATCGAGGAGCTAGTTATTATTCTGGCAATCCTCAAGAAGTTGAAGAATTAAAGCAGCGTAAAAAGCTGAATTACATCTTTGCATCTAATAATCAGCTATTTATGAAGCATCGAGTTAACAATCAATTGACTCAAATTCACCAAGCAAATTTACAGCGTAACGTACAACGTCGTTTAGAAGTTGCAAAGCAAAGAGGAGATGAAAAATTAATTTATCAATTAGAACAAGAAGCTAATCAGTTATCCAGTTAGCAGTTAACAGTTAACAGTTATCAATTAATGATTGTTAATTGATGTATTTGTTGCCAAATAAAGTTTGAAAATGAATAAACCCGATTTTTTGTAAAAACCGGGTTTTTGTCAATTAAATACAACAATCTTAACGTTAATTTATCTTCTAATTCAGCGGTGCGTTAGCCTAAAGCCGTAACACACCCGCGCAAATTGATAATTGATAACTGATAACTGATAACTGTTCACTGTCTATTAAGCCAAATACCCCTAAGCCCAGCGGCTTTCGCACCTTCATAGTCTTCCTTAACGCTATCGCCGATATGCCATGCAGCTTCTGGTAGACAGTTGTGTTTTTCGAGCGCGATCGCAAATATTTTTTGGTTGGGTTTAGCTGCACCAGATTGGGTAGAAATGGTGATGGAACGAAAATAATCT
>JBARZF010000856.1:0-1723 GCA_049649675.1 Rivularia sp. (in: cyanobacteria)
AACAATACGGTTGCGACTGGTAATAGTGAAAGGGAAATACCTTTAATTAGATTATCCCCTGGATATGGAGTCAATATTTCATTTCTCCCTACTGGTGAGAAAGTTGAGAAGGTATGGTTGGATAACCCTGCTATTGCTTCTTTAGATGTTGATGGTTGTTTATCTGGATTGGGAAAAGAATGTGAGTCAGGTAATGGTGCAACTGTATTACATTTACGTCAAATTAAACCGTTAGATTTTAAGCAGTTACCTTCATCAAATAGTAGTTTATTGACGGTAGTAGCAAGAGGTGAGGATAAGCGGCAGGTTTATTTGTTTCGGGTAGCAATGGGAGATACAACACCCGAATTCCATACAATCGAGATTACGCCTATTGAACAAGAGTTTAATGCTGATAAATTTATGATTACAGATATCAAGAATTTACAGTTAATAAAGCGAGGGCTTGAAGTTGCCAAGCAACAGCGTTTGATTTCTTATGAATCTCGCTTGATGAACAGATTACAACATTTTTTAGTTTCGGCGAAAGCGGGAGAACAGATAAACATTGCCGCTCGTAAAAATGGAATTTCTTTACGCTTAGTTAACCACTTAATCGAATTAGGGCATAATCAAAATTCAAATTTAAATCCATGAAACTATCAAATAAAAAATTTCGTTTAATATCCAGCATCGGTTTATCAATAATAATGAGCAGTGCAGTAATCGTTTCATCCCAGGCTCAAGAAAAACCTGCTTCTTTAACTACACAAACTCCAATAAAAACTGTTAATTGGCAGAATACTCGTATACCAGATTGGAATCAAATTACTTTTTCGACAATGCCTTTGATTAATACGGATGGTTCTTTCCAAGCACCTCAAGATGTTGAGAAAAAGTTAGGTTACAACCCTAATCGTAGTTGGGGAAAAGGACAAAATATCGCAAAATTTATGATGCTAGGTGATTTTCAGGACTCATTTGAACTACAAAAGTTTTCGCTATCTGATATTTCTCAAATTATTAGGTCAGATTTGAGTAAACTTAATTTAGAAAGCTTTGGTGTAATCAAACTACAAACTTTAGGTAGCTTGGTTTCGGCAATTCCTGAGTTAGAAGACATTCCCATTGCTGAAGTTAAACCCGTTGCCGATTTACTTTCTCAAAAATTATCTGCTTCCTTCGATGATAATCAAACTATTGGTAATTTATTAGGGCGTTCTGCTGGCAGCAGCGCTTCGCTATCGCCACATTTAAGTAAGCTAGATTTTTCTGAAATTAATTTGGCGAATTATAATATTGATTCCATACCTGGACTATCTTCAACTCCGATTGAAGAATTTGAAAAATGGCAAGGGATTTATATTGATTCAGTTCCAGGATTGGAGTCGGTTCCCTTCTCCCAATTCCCCAAGCCCATGAACGCTGTAGGTGGAACGTTCGGAATTGTTGACGTTGCTTTTGGAACCGACGAACAGCAGCGACAGCGAACAATCTCTGGAAGTAATAAAGAAGGTTTCGCCGTACCTTGCAATAAAGACTGCGCTCATGTAGAGCTATCTGGTTCTAACAATGTTAAAGGTAAAGCCTGGGTTAGTGGTAAATATCAGTTAGTCAAAGGTGGAAGAGGAATTCTTGGTTCGGTGAATGGTGGAAAAGAACCTACCGGCAGACATCTTTTTGGCGATGCTTTTAAGGTAGCGGTTTGGAATGTATCGGAAGTAGATGGAATGATGTCTCAAGC
>JBARZF010000857.1:0-3808 GCA_049649675.1 Rivularia sp. (in: cyanobacteria)
TGTTTACGATGTGGCAAGAATGGAAGTACAAAAATAATTTTGTTGAAAAGCGCACTTTTAATTTATATGGTTATCCGTGGAAACGTATTTATGCAGTTGCTCTTGGTACATTTATTGCCGGATTAATATGGGTACCAGTATTTATTAACAACAGCTACGGTGATGATTTAACCGATTGGATTCAAGCAGAGCGGGTTGGATTTGCTTGGATTAGTCCGATTTTTCAAGCAATAGCCGCTTGGATTACAATGATTTCTTTATTACCAGTTGAAGCATCTCAATTAGCAGTGGTAATTGCTTCTGGATTGGCAATGATAATTTTCTTTATTTGGTTAATACCGATTTTGATTCGTGCTTATAAAGTACAGTTATCGTCACCGCAAAATAAGTTAATGATTCAGGCATTATCTAGCTTTATTTTAGGAGCAATTATTTTATTTTTTATATTTACTTATTTTCTGGGAATTGACTTAACACGTGGTGCTAGATATAACTTTGTTTATTTTCCCGCAGTAATGGTTTTAATGGGAGCTATTCTAGCAGCAATTTGGGATACTAAAAGCGCAGAAAAGATTAGATGGGGAGTTACGGGTAAACAAGCGGTAGCGATAATTTTGCTAATGGGATTTATTAGTTCAATTACCGTCGTTTGCAATTTAGGATATCAAAAATATTATCGTCCAGATTTATTTGTAAAATTGATCGAAAACACTTCTCAAAACCCAGTACTTATCGCTACTACCCAAAAAACCCACGTTCAAATAGGGGAAATGCTCGGAGTAGCCAGAGAATTTAAGCTTGAATCAAATCAAAATTTAAATCAAAACCCAAAATTTCTACTTGCTCATCAAGAAAAAGATAGAAAAGCCCCTACAATTACTTTGCAAAATACATTAAAAACATTATCACCACCAATTGATTTATGGCTGGTAAACTTTCACGCACCAGCAGAAGTTAATAACTGTATTGCTGACGATCGAGCTTTACCAAATATTGACGGTTACGAATACAAGCTTTTTCACTGTGAGTAATTAAATTTGGGAATTGAGTCCCCTCGCATTGATGTCTGATGTATCTTAATATCTCTAGCGGCATGTTAATAATTCATTCTAATGAAATAATTAATTCAAAATTTTCTCAATTTTATTTGATTGAAAAAAAAATTAAATCGTGAAAATATGGGATAATAGAAAAAGCTGAATAGTAGATTATTTTATAATGGGATGTTTGTGAAATTTTTAGAGTAAGCAAGCCTTCCCATTATTTAAATTCCTTTATATGATAAATCATACCACGGAAACGTTACTAATAAAAAAAATTCCTTCTATTTTTAGCCGAAAAAAATACGAGCAATTATATATACCATAAATAGGAAAAAGTAAGTAATTATCTCATTATATGCGGGATTATATAGGATGGGTTTGTAATAAATAAAACCTATTTAAAAAAATTGAGGCCAATCGATTGTTTTTAACAACCGAGAAACTTGGAGAGGGCAACGCAGTGCAGTTTATAAGTGGTAGGTTGGGTTAGACGCACAAGAATATTTGATAAGTAACCAATAATATGCTGAAGCGTCGTAACCCAACATTGCATTGCTCGCTCGTATTTAAATCTACAGCATATTTCATCTTTATAAGGTACAGTCTGGCGGGCCTTCTCTGCCCACCCCAGAAGATTTTTATGATATGAAGTTGTACCTGAAAAAACTGCAAAGTGCTGTATCTACAATCATAATGTTGGGTTACGACACGATTAATGTAGATTTTCGTTATGGATTCAAGAAATTTTTTCGTGTCTAACCCAACCTACTTATTAACTACTTATTAACTAACTCCTAATTCCTACTTCCGAAAAACCTGCTATAGATCGCAAATTTTGAGTACGAATCAATTCGATGAAGTTTAAAGTAAAACGCTTTTCGATTTTTGCAACGATTTCAATTGCTTTTAATAGATATTCTGCTGCTTCCGCTTCGCTATAACCTCGTCGCTGTACCAAACGAATAGCAGCCATATCGGCAGCAATTTCTAACTCTTGAGAACGATTGTTGCGGTACATACGGAGAATGGCGATCGCACTTAATCCACCAGCGGCAATTACTCCTACTGCATCAGCTTGAGCCGCTTCTATCAAACCACCAAAAACTCCAACTAGCGCCACACCTTGATATATATTTGGCTTAAACCACTCTACCCCTGTTAACCAGCTAACAGTACGCAACAGCAATAAATCCCGTTGATGTTTGGTAAGATTACGCCACAAATCAAAGTTAATATATATTGGTCTTTCTCTATACCAAGGTAATGGAAACGATGCATCAATTACTTTTGTTTGTTCCGGTTTACTAATAATTTTTACCGTATTTCTAGCTGAAGCAGGCATTAAATCTGACAAACGACGAATTTCTACCTTTGGCTCCATGATTTTATTTGGGGATTGGGGATTGGGAATTGGTTATTGGGCATTGTCCATACTTAAGAGACGAAGATTTTTTCTGTTGTGTTAGGTACTCTTGTTACAATCCTATGTATCTGGTGAAGAGGTGACGAATAGAATCGGAATTAATTTACTTATAGAATTTAGATCCCTAAATCCCGATAACCTATCTTGAGTAATTGAAAGGTTAGGTTGCAATCTCAAACTGCTACAAATTCATCACTTGCTAATTTTTCTTGCCTTATCTGAAAAGACTTAGCAGAAAATAGTAAAGTTAAATTAATGGGTTTTCCATGCACCATGCCCCATGCCCAATGCCCACTAAACAATAATTTTTATGGATGCTTTTGCTCCTATAGCCCCTCAATGGACAAATAAAGCGACTCACGCTTTAGAATTTTGCTGTCCTAAATGTGGCTCTACCAGTCGCGAAGCCGAAAAGGTTTGGATAAATAGACGTTCCCCTGTAGTTACAGAAGGTTATCGTCGAAAATGGCAGGAATTTTACTACTGTAACTGCTCTCATGTATGGTGGGCTTGGAGTAATGATAGACCACCTGCCGATAATTCGTAAATCTTAATTCGATCTCAAATCAATAAATAAAAAACATTAAAAAACCTGCATTAGCAGGCTTTGAAAGATATGGGAGACGTAATGTATTACGTCTCTACATAATTAAAAGGTTTAGAACTTAAAGGTTGTACGTAGTGTACCTACGTAAACTGTACTGTTATCGTTGTTGTGTTCGGGGTTGAAGATTACCAACAAGCCAGGAGTAACGGCGATTCTGTCGTTAAGCTTCATCTTGTAAAGACCTTCCAAGTGGTAAGAAGTATCTACATCTTCTTCAGTTGCAATAGAGTGGTTGGTAATTTTAGGTGGCTGACCGAAGATTAGACCCAAGGTATTACCCTTTTTACCAAAGTCTTTCATCCCGAGTGTAGCAGCCCAGTACTGAATTTCTGAATCTCCAGCACCATTTTCTTCATCAGCATCAACAAAACCGTACCAACCACCAAGAGTTGTCTTTTTGTTGAGTTGTAAAGCAGCTTGTACGCCGTAGTGGTTGGATTTAGTTGCAACACCACTACCAAAAGGTCTTCTGGTACCGTTAGCACCCGTGCTACCAGTAACATTAGTGGAACTACCATCATCAAAACGACGCACGTAGGTAGCACCTATGTTCAAAGCTTTTATAGGCTGGACTTCAATCTGACCTAAGAAAGCATTGCTGCCATTGAAAAAACCATTATCGGTGTTATCTGGATTTCCAGAGGTATAAGATCCGCTCAATTTGATCGGAGATTTCTTACCACCCAACACAGCTGTTACACCAGCGTCACCGCTCGCAGCACGGTAGATGGGGCT
>JBARZF010000858.1:0-5573 GCA_049649675.1 Rivularia sp. (in: cyanobacteria)
CACGGGGCTATGGGTATGTTAGAAGAAAAGCCTCGGATGGCAGTGGAATTAGTATTTTTGAAAGAATTTTCTCGTAAAGATGCAGCGAAGAAAATTGGTACTAGCCCAATGACAGTAACGCGGTACCTGCAAAAAGGAGTAGATGATTTAATGAATTTAATGCAACAACCACAGGCAGTAGCTACTGGAACATGATATGAGGAAAATGTTGCAAAATTTATTAGTTTAAACATGGCTGTTAACATAGCCATGAAAATTCTATTTCACCGTACAATTTTTTTATCTATTAAAGCTATACATAAAGAAAGCAACACTTATCGCGTGCAAATTGTACAAAGACTTTACATCTTCCCCAACATCGACAACAGCTTTTTAACTAAATTGAATATTTTAGGAAAAGGTCAAAGGTTAAAGGTAAGGAGTTGAGAGTAAGGAATTAGGAATTATAAATTCTACCCCCTCTACCCACTCTCCCCCCTCTCCCAATCACCTAAGAATTAAGTAATAACAGTAGGCTTATCTCTTCCTGTATTAGCTTTAATCTGAGCTATTTCGTCGGCTAAAGTAATTAATTCTGCCAATCCTTCTTGTGGATCTAAGTTGTGTTTTGTACTATCCGGCTCGTAGCTTTCTAAGTAAACTCTCAAAGTCGCTCCTTGAGTACCCGTACCGGAAAGTCGAAATACAATCCTGGAACCGTCGGTAAAACCAATTCTAACTCCCTGCTTCTGGCTGACGCTGCCATCTACGGGGTCTGTATAACTAAAGTCATCGGCATACTCAACTGTATAATTACCGAATTGCTTACCCTTCATTGAAGATAACGAAGAACGCAGATTTTCCATTAAGGTATTGGCTTTTTCTGTTTCTACTGCTTCGTAATCATGTCTTGAATAATAATTACGTCCGTAGGTTTTCCAATGCTCTTTGACAATTTCTTCAACCGACTGCTTTCGAGACGCTAAGATATTTAACCAAAATAAAACAGCCCAAAGTCCATCTTTTTCCCGTACATGGTTGGAACCCGTACCAAAACTTTCTTCACCACAAAGAGTAGCTTTATCCGCGTCTAAAAGGTTGCCGAAAAACTTCCAACCCGTAGGAGTTTCATAACAATCAATTCCCATTTCGGCAGCTACTCGATCTACAGCAGCAGAAGTAGGCATCGATCGCGCAACACCAGCCAATCCCGAACTGTAACCAGGTACTAGTTTTGCATTTGCAGCCAACACCGCCAAACTATCGCTGGGAGTGACAAAGAAATTGCGTCCCAAAATCATATTGCGATCGCCATCTCCATCGGAAGCAGCACCGAAGTCTGGAGCGTTATCTCCAAATAGAATATCAACTAATTCATGAGCATAAACTAAATTCGGGTCTGGATGTCCGCCGCCAAAATCTTCTAAAGGCTTACCGCTACGCACGGTTCCTTCTGGGGCACCCAAACGTTGCTCAAATAAATCGTAAGCGTAAGGCCCCGTTACAGCGTGTAGGGAATCCATACACATCCGGAAATCACCCGAAGTCAACAATTGACGAATGCTGTCAAAATCAAACAGCGACTGCATCAACTCGGCATAATCCGATACTGAATCAATGACTTGAACCGTCATCGAACCGAGTTCAAAACTACCCAACTTGCTTAAATTTATATCGTCTGCTTCCAAAATCTTG
This sequence comes from Rivularia sp. (in: cyanobacteria), assembly GCA_049649675.1. GTDB lineage: Bacteria > Cyanobacteriota > Cyanobacteriia > Cyanobacteriales > Nostocaceae > Rivularia. The sequence continues at coordinate 1,675 of JBARZF010000858.1, forward strand.
TAACCATCAATGGTTTTACTGCGATTGTAGATAGCGTCCGTAATCTTTTCCGGTGCGGGGCCACCATTATCGGTATTGTACTTAATGCCAAAATCCTCATCGGGGCCTGCTGGATTATGACTAGCAGAAAGAATAATCCCGCCAAAAGCTTTATATTTGCGGATAATGCAGGAAACAGCAGGAGTAGAAAGAATACCGTTCTCACCTACCAATACTCGTCCAAAACCATTAGCCGCAGCCATTTTTAAGATAATTTGGATAGCTTCGCGGTTGTAAAAACGACCATCACCACCCACAACTAAAGTTTGTCCTTGATAACCTTCAAGACTATCAAAAATCGATTGAACAAAATTTTCCAAATAATTGGGTTTTTGAAAAACCTTAACCTTCTTCCGCAAGCCAGAAGTACCGGGCTTTTGATCGGTAAACGGTTGAGTTGAAACAGTACTAATATTCATAATACGAATTAAGCAGGTATTAATTATAAAAGTACCAGCGAACAGTAACCAGTGAACAGTTATCAGTGAGCAGTTAGGAGTTAATAATTCTCTCCCCTTGTCTCCCCATCTCCCCATCTCCCCATCTCCCTTCAACCTGGTACTTTCGCCAAAGCTTCCCGCACCACTTCCGAACCAACTCCAAAACGACATGAGTTTTCTGTAATATGCTGCTTCCAGGCTCTACTTCCTGGTTTTCCGGCGAATAGTTGCAGCATATGTCTGGTAATTTTATTAAGTTTCAATCCTTTCGCTGCCCATTTATCTATGTAATCATACATGTTTTGTACGACTTCGTGTCTATTAAAAAACGGGGCTTCTTCAGTGTAAAATTCTTTGTCTACGGTAGCGAAAAGGTAGGGATTATCGTAAGCCGCACGTCCAATCATGACGGCATCAACTGACTTTAAGTGCTGCTCTACCTGAGTTAAACTTTTAAATCCACCGTTGATTTCAATAAATAAATCAGGAAAGTCTTGTTTCAAACGATGCACGTCATCGTATCTCAAAGGTGGAACATCGCGGTTTTCTTTGGGACTCAACCCCTGCAACCAAGCTTTGCGAGCGTGAACGGTAAAACGCTGACAGCCAGCCTGAGAGACAACCTTGACAAAATTTACCATGTCCTCGTAACTATCTAGATCGTCAACTCCAATACGATGTTTAACGGTAACGGGAATTTTTGTAGCGTTAATCATCGCCGCTACACAATCAGCTACCTGTTGCGGTTGTGCCATTAAACAAGCACCAAAATTACCGCTTTGTACACGACTGCTGGGACAACCTACATTTAAATTAATTTCGTCATAACCCATACCTTCGGCAATACGAGCGCATTCCGCCAAATCTGTTGGGCGATCGCCACCCACTTGCAGCGACAACGGCTTTTCTTCTTCCGAGAAACCCAACAAATGCTCCTTATCCCCGTGCATAATTGCCGCACTCGTCACCATTTCTGTATAAAGTAAGGTGCGTTGGGTAATTTGTCGCATAAAATATCGATAATGACGATCTGTTCTATCCATCATTGGGGCGATGCTTAACGGGTTGGGCATGGGAAGAAAGAGTTAGGAGTTAGAAATTGGAAGCTATAAATAGAATTATCAGATAATTGGTAACTGGTAACTGAAATTGGCTGTTGTGACGATTTGTCAACTGTCTACTAAAAGTGGCGATCGCATATGTTAATTATTTGATTTTTAAACAGGTTTTGATGATGCTTGAAAGTGTTACTGGGTATACAAAATAGTCATTCTCAGTTTCTACTATTTAATAATTACTTATGGTTTGCTTTGAGACAGTAAAGCAAACTGTCTACCACAACAATGGTTTGTCATGGCTTGCGGATAAAGCTATTAGAGGCACTCATACAGAAAACCTCGAATGAATACAGTTGACAATCAACTACCATTTGTGTTTAGGGCATCTAATATTAACAAAATTCAGAAGCGCAACGCTAGGGTAGATAGAGAATTTACGGATAATAATCTAAATGGCGTTGATTTAAGCGGTACGGATTTGAGTTATATCCGTTTAAATGAAGCTCAATTAATAAATGATTGTTTGGCAGAAAGCGATTTAAATTGGAATTTACTAAGCAATAATAATTTGGAAGATTTTGACTTTAGTAATGCAAACCTCAGTCTTGCTATACTTCGAGGTGCAAGTTTGAAAGGTGCTAATTTCTGTCTTGCTATTTTGCGCGGTAGCGATTTACAAAATGCCGATTTACAAGAAGCCATTTTGAGCGGTAGTATTCTCCAAGGTGCCAATTTGCGAAAAGCTAATCTTAGTAATGCTTATTTATTAGGTAGCAATCTTAGTGAAGCTGTTTTGAGTAATGCGAACTTAACCAATGCTCATTTACTCGGTGCGAATCTTTCCGATACCGATTTTGATAGCGCTATAGTTAATAATGCCCGATTTGGATGGAATACAGGCATTTCTGAGAAGATGAAATTTGAGTTGCAGCAGCAAGGGGCGATTTTTGAGGATTAGGATATCAGGTTAGAGGTAAGTGTAATCGTAGGTTGGGTTAGACGCACCCAAGATTTAATGAATAACCAATTAATTGAAATTGCGTCGTAACCCAACATCAGTATTTTAATTTCATATAAAATTTAGTGAAATATTTTGTCTAGTCTCCTAGATTATGTTGGGCTTCGTTCCTCAACCCAACCTACGAACTAAAAAATACAGAATATAATTGTATTTAATTTATCTTATTAAATAAATGGAATACCGTAGAGCAAAAATAGAGGGAGGTACTTTCTTTTTCACGGTTGTAACTCAAAATCGCCGCAAATTTTTGTGTCATGAAGAAAATATTGTATTGCTAAGAAAGATATTTAAACGGGTAATGCAGCAGCACCGCTTTACAATCGACGCAATAGTGATTTTACCCGAACATTTGCATTGTATTTGGACTTTACCACCAAATGATGATGATTTTTCAACTCGTTGGAGCTTGATTAAAGGTGGTTTTAGTCGTCTTTGTCATCCTAAGTATAAAGGAAAAATATCTGCATCGCGGCAGCGTAAAAAAGAACAAGGAATTTGGCAACGTCGTTTTTGGGAGCATCAAATCCGCGATGAAACAGATTTTAATTACCATGTAAATTATATTCATTACAATCCCGTGCGACATGGATATGTACAAGCGCCAAAGGATTGGAAATATTCAAGTTTTCATCGCGATGTTAAACGAGGTATTTATGATATTGATTGGGGTGCAGGGGTAGAATTAAAATTTCCCGATTGGGTGGGGAATGAATAATTGTAGGTTGGGTTAGACGCACGAAAAGATTGAATTATTAACCAAAATATTGAAATTGCGTCGTAACCCAACATCAGTTATTTGATTATTGTTATAAAGTAGATTTTGACGGGCAGGGATGCCCATCCCACAAGAGTTTTAATGGTAGGTTGGGTTAGACGCACGACAATATTTAATTATTAACCAGTGATTGAAATTGCGTCGTAACCCAACATCAATTTTTTGATTTATGAATGAATTATCCAACATAGATTTTAAGTGAAGCGCGTTGTTTAATTGTAGGTTGGGTTAGACGCACGACAAAATTGAATTATTAACCAGTGATTGAAATTGCGTCGTAACCCAACATCAATTTTTTGATTTAAGAATGAATTAACCAACATAGATTTATGGATGAAGTGAATTGTTTCGTTGGATGTTTAATATTTATTTTGATTTGAATTATTTCGTTGAGTTTTCTAGATTGTGTTGGGTTTCACTCCGTTCAACCCAACCTACGAGCTATTCAGATTTGCCCACAAGAATCATTACGAATAGTTCCATCAGGCATAATAGTATTGCAGAGAATGGCATCTTCAACATAGACATGGGTCGCACGTTTCAAGTTGGCGTAACTGAGATTAGCT
>JBARZF010000859.1:0-2126 GCA_049649675.1 Rivularia sp. (in: cyanobacteria)
GTTTTGAAGTATTTTGATTTATCAGTATAAAAATATGAAAGAAATTAGAAAAAACAATTATTCGCAGTTTGTTATCCGCAACTTAGCGCGTTACGGTTTGAGTGCATTGCTCGGTATTGTCTTGGTTAGTGAGTCGGTAAGCGCGATACCGAAAAACGTGGGGGTGAAGATAGCGCAACAGCAAGCCGTTGATAATAAAGAGCCGATTCGTAAACAAGCATTAAAGCTGATACAGGAAGGGAGACAATTATCCAAGCAAGGAAACGCACAATCATCAAAGCAGGCTATTAGTAAATGGAAGCAAGCGCTGGAATTATTACAGCAACTAGGAGAATTAAAAAGTTCGCAAGCAGTTCTTTTGTATAGTATTGGTAATACTTACAGCAATTTAGGAGAAAAACAGCAGGCTCTCAAATATTACAATCAAGCATTACCTTTAGCACGGGACATTAAAGATAAATTTGCTGAAGCATCAATTCTTAATAATATTGCTGCAATCTATGATGATTTAGGAGACAAACAGCAAGCGCTCAAAGTTTATAATCAAGCATTACTTCTAAGCCGAGAAATTGAAGATAAAGGTGGGGAAGCAACAAACCTTAATAATATTGGCGGCATCTATAATTATTTAGGAGATAAGCAGCAAGCACTCAAGTTTTACAAGCAAGCATTAACTATAATACGAGAAATTAATGGGGATAAACGTTGGGAAGCAGGAAGTCTCAATAATATTGGTCAAATCTATGCTTTTTTAGGAGACAATCAGCAAGCGCTCGAATACTATAAACAAGCATTATCTATAAGTGAGGAAATACCAGATAAAAATGGGCTAGCAATAACCCTGAATAATATTGCTGCTGTGTATTCCTCATTAGGAAAAAAGCGGCAGGCACTTACATACTATGAACAAGTATTGCCTTTATTGGAGACACTTGGATATAGAAGAGAGAAAGCTATTGCCCTTCACAATATAGGTAGTATCCATTTAGATTTAGGAGAAAAGCAGCAAGCACTCAAATTATTAAACCAAGCATTACTTCTAAGCCGGGAAGTTGAAAATAAAAACGGAGAAGCAGCAACTTTAAATGCTATTGGCGAAATTTACAACTTATTAGGAGATAACCAGCAAGCCCTTAAATTCTATAACCAAGCATTAGCTCTAAGACGTAAAGTTGAAGATAAAAGTGGAGAAGCCGTAACTCTTAATAATATTGGTAGTGTTTACTCGTATTCCGGAGAAAATCGAAAAGCACTTGAATTTTTTGATAGAGCATTAATTTTGAAACGGGAAGTTGAAGATAAAAGTGGAGAAGCAAAAACTCTTCATAACATCGCTACAACATACAGAGATAGTGACTTAGAAAAAGCCCTCACCAACAGCAAAGCCGCAGTAGATATCATTGAAAATCTCCGCACCAATGTTGTTAGCGAAGATTTACGTACATCCTATTTCGCCACAGTACAAGATATCTACAAACTTCACATCGACATTTTGATGCAGCTACACAAGCAAAATCCATCAAAAGGATACGATGCTCAAGCACTTGCAGCCAGTGAAAAATCTCGCGCTAGAGGACTTTTAGAACTATTAACCGAAGCAAATGCCGATATTCGTAAAGGTGCTAATCCCGAACTTTTAGCTGAAGAAAGCCGCTTACAACAATTGATTAGTGCTAAAGAGAAATTACGCTTGAGCATAGTTAATGATAAAAATAAAAGTAATGACCTCATTTCTAAAAACGCCGCACAAAACTTAGAAAAAGAAATCAAAAATCACCTCAACGAATACAAGCAACTGCAAGTCCAAATTAAACAAAGCAATCCCAAATACGCAAACCTTAAATATCCCGAACCGCTGAAATTACCGCAAATTCAGCAACAACTCGATCGAGATTCGCTGCTGTTACAGTATTCCTTGGGTGAAGATCGCAGTTATTTATGGCTGGTAAGTCCTAATTCTCTAAACGTTTACGAACTTCCTAAAAAATCAGAGATTGAGAAAGCCAGCATTAATTTATTTTGTTTAATTAGCCAAAACACTTCTAAACCACCTTCGGCTAATGGTAAAGAAAATCCTTGTGAAGATCAAAAAAATATCAAAACTCGACGCATTGATTTAGCCGCTG
>JBARZF010000860.1:0-3835 GCA_049649675.1 Rivularia sp. (in: cyanobacteria)
TCCCAACTTCTAACCTTTAACCTTTAACCTTTGACCTTTGTCGTACCTTCCACACTCGCGTGATTTGACACAATGTATTTACAATATGAAGGAAAGTTAAGACGTTTATCATAAATAAGAGTTATAAGCAATGGGATTATTTGGACTTGGTAAAAAGCAGACTGTACCTACTCCTGAAGAAGCTTTACCGGGAAGAACTTCTTCAATGCCAGTACCTGAGAAACATCATGTTAACGGTAATCCCCTCAAGCCTCCTTTTCCCGAAGGTATGGATTCAGTTGTATTTGGGATGGGATGTTTTTGGGGTGCCGAACGTAAGTTTTGGCAGTTGGATGGAGTTTATACTACTGCTGTGGGTTACGCTGCTGGCTCAACTCCTAACCCTACATACAAAGAAGTTTGTAGCGGAATGACTGGTCATAATGAAGTTGTGCTGGTTGTTTACGATCCTAAAAAAGTTAGTTACGAACAGCTTTTGAAGACTTTTTGGGAAAGCCACAATCCTACTCAAGGAATGCGTCAAGGTAATGACAGTGGTACGCAGTATCGTTCGGGAATTTACACTTATTCTCAAGAACAGAAAAAGATCGCAGAAGCATCAAAAGATTCTTATCAACAAGCTTTGAAAGAAGCTGGTTATGGGGATATTACTACAGAAATTCTCGATGCTCCCGAATTTTACTATGCTGAAGATTACCATCAGCAGTACCTCGCTAAAAATCCTAATGGTTATTGTGGATTAGGTGGTACTAATGTTTCTTGTCCTGTTGGTGTAATGAATTAAAGGTAGTGGGAGCGTCTCGCTCCCTGGTTATGACGTGCGAGCTAGAAGCTCGCACTACTACTTCATATCATGATAATTAAGGTGTTTTAAATACTAGTTACCGTAAACTTTAAGATAATAATCTTGATATTCTTGAGACAATAAAGGTTTCCACCATTCACTGTTGTTGAGATACCACTGCACTGTTAAACGCAAACCTTCTTCAACCGTTACAGAAGGTGTCCAACCTAAATCAGTTTTGATTTTAGATGCATCAATTGCATATCTGCGGTCATGTCCGGCTCTATCTTTGACGAAGGTAATTAATTTTTCTGAAGGTTGTACTGGTAAATCCGAAGCAAATTTATCCATTAATTGACATAACATATGCACGAGGTTGATATTTTCAACTTCGTTATTACCACCAATATTGTACATTTCTCCCGGTATTCCATTATTAATTACTACTTCTATTGCATTACAATGGTCGCCGACATAAAGCCAATCTCGCACGTTTTTACCATCGCCGTATACTGGTAATTGTTTACCTAATAAAGCGTTAATACACATCAAGGGAATCAATTTTTCTGGAAACTGATATGGTCCGTAATTATTGGAACAGTTAGTAATTATTGTTGGTAGTTCGTAGGTATGATAATAAGCTCTAACTAAATGGTCGCTTCCTGCTTTAGATGCTGAATATGGACTGTTAGGAGCATAAGCTGTACTTTCAGTAAAAGGTGGGTCTTTTGGACTTAAACTACCATAAACTTCGTCGGTAGAAATGTGCAGAAAACGATAATCTTCGGGTTGATTTTGAGCTAACCAATATTGACGAAAAGCTTCTAAAAGCGTGTAGGTTCCAACAATGTTGGTTTGTACGAAAGCACCAGGCCCTAAAATTGACCTATCCACGTGAGACTCCGCAGCAAAATGGGCAATGATATCTATTTTTTCTGATTCTAGAAGTTGTTTAATTAAAGAAGCATCACAAATATCTCCTTTGATAAATCGAAAATTATCTTTTGCTTCTAAAGAAGATAGATTAGCGCGATTCCCCGCATAAGTAAGCGCATCCAATACTACCACCTTATCATCCGGGTAATTATCGCACCAATGATGGACAAAGTTAGAACCAATAAAACCCGCACCACCCGTTACTAACAACCTATGACTCATTAAATTTACTCCTAAGTACCCCTGCAAAATTAATTTAACATTTCGTTTAGCTAGGGATTGAAGAGAAGGAAAATAAGAAATAAAATAAATAACCTCACCCTCAATCCCTCTCCTTAACAAGGAGAGGGAAGCCGGAGGCAGGGTGAGGTTTTACTGTAATTTCTTTTTTATCTTATTGAATATTCTTTGTGTAGATAATTTTGCTAGACGCATTGTTGTTAAAGGTTTAATATTTGAGGGATGATTTTGTTTGTGGTCGAAGAAGTCGTTTAATTCATTCAAAATAACCTGGAAACGTGGAATAATATTTTCGCGGCGGTACTCTTCAAAAAAACTTTCAGGTAAATTTAAAGGCGACCAGTTTTCCAGTACTTTAAGAATACGTTGCATATCATATTCTTTGGAATAAGCCGCTATTTTGTGACAATTAAATCCGGGATCTAAATAATCGGATAGTCCACCATTAACGCTGGAAAAAATTCTACATCCGCAAGCCGAAGCTTCCATCGGTTGCAAACCAAAGCCTTCTGTTACTTGCTGCTGTGCCCAGTATTCGGCGGAATCATAAATGTAAATTTTGGCTCGATTAAATAGTCCTGCAATATCTTCAATATAATAATCAACTAACTCTAATTTACATTTTTGCTGCAACGCTGGAACTAAATCTTGCATGAGATATTCAGAAGATTTCCGCGCTAAAACTAAAACATCAATATCTCGTTCCAGATTTTGATTGTTGAATTCATCGCTAATTTGATTGGGTAAATAATAAATTAAACTGTGAGGTGATAATTGTCCCCAATACCCTAAAGTATTACGACTAACGGTAATAATTGGAATACTCGCTGGAAGTTTAAAACCATAACCAGCACTATGAGCATGATAAACAACATTATAAGACTTGAGCCGAGGAGCAAGTTTTGCTACATCGAATCCCCAGCAAATTACAAATATGACATCATTAAAATTTTGCTGTTGCAATACATCATCTAAGAAAAGCTTGTCTTTTTCCCTTTGACGGTAAGTCACCACCTCAGCATCACATATTTCTTTAGCAAGATTTAAAGCTTTTAATTCTGCCCACAAACCACCACAAGCAAATTTACCATCTGTCCCAGGAAGTAAAAAATAAAGTTTTCTCATAACTGAAGCTTCTCGCACAATTTTAGATTTTAGATTTTGGATTTTGGATTTTGGATTTTGGATTGTAAACCAGAATTTTGCAAGATATTCAGGACACAATTGGATAAATAGTTGAGTAATTAGGAGTTAAGAGTATTTTAACCTTTAACCTTTAACCTTTAACCTTTAACCTTTAACCTTTAACCTTTAACCTTTAACCTTAAAAAGCGTAAATATACCCATCCGACAAAACTACCAACGAAATAGACGGGAAAATCTGCCCAAACAAAGGTATTTCCAAAAACAAGTCTGCCAGGTAAAGTTTTACGGGCTGCTTGTAAAAACGGCGGTTTCCATAACTGTAAAAATTCTATCGCACAGGTTGCAATACAAACTGCGATCGCGATACGTAATGGTGAAACTTTAGGTAAAAGGAAAGCAAATAACAATACCCAAAATATCTCATAGGCAACGCTTCCTAAAGCATCATGCAGCCATGCTGGGTTTAATCCTTGAGAAAACCTGACTATATAACCTAAAGGTACGATAATTATCATGCTCGTTAGCAGTGCTATGCGATATTTAAAGAAAGGTATATTCATTTTGCATATAGGCAATGAAAATGAATCTATTTTATAGCATTAAAAAACTAAAAAGCAGAGAACACAAATCAATTCTCTGCTTTCATATTTTAATTTTAATTGATTCATGCTTTTGAAGACGAGAAATTAATACAGAATACTCATCTTAATTCTGGATTAATTCTCATTC
>JBARZF010000861.1:0-2812 GCA_049649675.1 Rivularia sp. (in: cyanobacteria)
CTTCAATCTCTCTTACTTCTTGATCTAAACGCAAACGAGATGTATTTGTGGGATTTCCTGACAAAACTAGGATTTTCTTCAATACAATTTGCTGTAATTGTCGATTCACCCAATCTTCATTAAAAACTTGTTTATAGATACGGTTGTAAACAGTTAATTTTTCCCCTTTTTTTATTAACAAGCCCGATAAAATTAGCTCTTTTTCCTCTTGGCTATTATCAGTTGATCTTTCCTCTTGGCGTAACGTTGTTTTATATAACCTTAATAATTTTCCAGAAGAGTCTTCTAAAAATAAAATTCTGTCTCGAATCGTCTTCAAATGTTCTGGCTCGTCTTGTTCTTCCCAGTCTTCAATAATATTTGAGCGAACTAAATCTTCTATCCAATGAGCTTCATAACCGCTATTTGGTCTAACAATATTAGATTTTACAGCAAGCAAACAAACCTTTTGTGTTAAAAATGGCTGTCCTTTTGTCCAAAAAAGAACAGCCTCCATTAGCTTCTGAGGGTTTCCAATTTCAGCTAAACCTCTTGCCAAAGGTTCAGCTTCACGGAGTTCAAATCCTTTTAATTCTATTTCGCGAGCAATGTTAAAAGGTGTACGATTTTGATCGCTAATTAAATCAGAACGAGTTGCTACACCTAATAAGCAAAATGTAAGGCGTTGGTATTGTGGATTATTAGCACGTAAATTATAAAAACTTCTAATTGAAGCAAAAAAATCATTTTTAAAGCTAAGACTTAGGATACTATCAATTTCATCAATAAAAATGACAATATTACTAGTTATTTTAACTAATAAAACCGTTTCAATAAATTCAGCGAACTTATGCACGGGAGATAACAAATTATTCTCTTCCCACCAAGTATTAAAATCAAAATTATCGTCAAAGTCCAAAGAATCCACCAAAGTACAAATTAGCCCTCCATACCACTGTTCAGAGGTAATATTTGCAGTTCCAATAACGGTCAAATCAATAGCTACACAGGCAAAAGCCTCATCTATTAAGCGTTGCATTGTTCGCATTCGCAAACTGCTTCTACCCATTTGACGGGAGCCAAGGATGTAACAAAACTCCCCTCTTCTCAAACTTTCATAAAGTTCTGTATCTGCTTGACGCAAAACATAGCTAGGCGCTTTAGATGATAAAGTTCCACCAGCTTGGTACTCGTAGGGAAGTTGAGAAGATTCCTGTTGAGCTTTAAATGTACCAGTTTGGGATAATGACTCAAAAGACTGTTCTAGCTCTTCGGCTAATTCTGCATACTTTCCACCCAAACGCCTCAAAACCTTCGCTGTAACATGAGCAAAAGGACGAACTAAAGCCCCAATAGAATCATCAAATAAACCCGGATTAACCAACATCGCCGTAAACTCATCAACCGATAACCCAGCCCTTTGCGCTACATACTCCGAAACCTTTCGCAGCACCTCAGTTGACTCTGTTAACGGAACCGCATCAAGCAGCAAATCCCGCACCCCACCCACAAAGTCATATTGAATTTTATCCGCGTCTACACCTTCATCAATTGACGACAATGGCTTCAAAATTCCACCCAAAAACACCTCAGCCACATGAACTTGACTTGATTGCGGTAACATCGTCTGCCTTATCAACCGCACCACTGGTAAACTAACAGGTGCAGCTGCCAAAAGTCCCGCTAATTTCCGTGCCATTGGTGAAGCTGTGAGACGAAAGCGTTGCAAACGTTGTTTTGCTGAAAGTTCAACGCTATTATTTGATGTTGATTCGTCACCAATATCAAATACTTGTGCATCCAGTGCAAGTAAAAATCCTTTCGTTTGCACATCTCCCGCACCTGCTACCATGCAAGACCAATTTTTCAGCGATTCTGGTTCTAAAGCTACTACGGGTACTTTTAACTTGTTAACAACATCGCTTTCATCAAGCAAATCCAATGCTGTCATTATTAACTGTTGGTTGGGTACTCCAGGAGCTAGACTCCGGAGCAAAATTGAATCAGCAACACCCAAAGCGCTTCTTTCCCAAAGCCACTCTGGTAATACTTGAATGATTGTCATTGGACTGGTGCTAGCCCAAGCTACTAAAGCTTTTGTTATCGTACCGTTACGCCAAGCTGGAGAAACACAATCACTTATTATTACAAACAAACGCCGACCGTTGGGGTCGATAAGTTCTCTGGGATTATGTAACTTTTTTTGGCGAGAAACCGAACCAGTTCTAGAATGCAGCCATACTTTACTATCTTCCGAGATAAATAATCCCCAAGTTCGCACATCCCGGAAAGCACCATGTCTTTCCAGCAGTTGTTTAAATTCTTTGATAGTTTGCTTCCAAAGCATCATTGATGCTTCTTCGTCTATTACCAAAGCCAGTTCTAGCCAACGTTCGGGTGCGGGACGCATTACGGGTAACAAAAGTTTTTCTTCAGCAATCCGCTCTGCGGTAGCAGTTTCGTCAAGAATAAATTCGCTTTTGGAAGGAACTCGACGTTTTAAAGGTTTTAAGGAGCGAGATATAGCTAACTGATTTCGTAATGCTTGAGCCGTTGGGACTTTGATTGGTAAACCGCTTGAAGTTTGGTTTCTATCCTGTGAAGGTTGGGGATAGACTTTAGCGCTAGTTTCGGTTTTGCTTGAAGAGTCTGGCGATTTTTTATTTTGATTTATTGGTGATTGAGGCGGAGTTGGAGTGATTTCTGGGGTAGATGCTGGTGTTTGCTGTTGTAATTGTGGCAAGGTTGAAGACTGGGAGCGCCGCATTTGCACGGTCAGCCAAAGGATGTCGGCAATCTCCGTATCATCCAAATCAAATCCCAAGTCCTTAAA
>JBARZF010000862.1:0-5127 GCA_049649675.1 Rivularia sp. (in: cyanobacteria)
CTTAACGGTAATGCAAATCTTGCTCTTAATGCGACCAATACAACATTGTATCAGTTTGAAGAACAAGTCATCCAAAATGCCCTCATCAGTCCAGATATAGTTAGCATTCTTGGATATGGCTATTATAAGCAACATCAAAAAGAGGTGACAGCAATTTCGATTGATGGTGTTGCTCCTAGTGAAACAAAAAGTTATCCCTTTATAACTCCAATGTATATTTATACTGATGCTGAACTAATTCGCAAGCGACCTGAAGTAAGGGGGTTTGTTAATTTTTATTTGCAAAATGTGGATGCAGAAGTTGAAGATGCTGACTCTCTAGCATTAGAAGAAACTGCTTTAAATGCATCGCAACAGAAGCTGCTAAATGTATTGAGGAGAGCAGAGTGATGAAAGTGAAAATATATATCTTATAATCCGCAAGAAAAGGGCGATGGTATCCGCTCAAATAAATAGCTACAACTTGTTTCAAATTTAATATCTAGAAGATTCTCCGCCATCAATGATTTTTTTGACAACTGCTTGGCACAAAATTTTAACTGTTACAGGAATGGCTATTCTCGCCTCTTCTATCTATTTAAATGACGCTCCCGGCTCAATCTTACAATACGAAAGAAATCTTAATAGCTCAAACCTTTCGTGGAATAGAACGAATAATATCCCTCTGTGAAGTACCACTTACCGTTATGGCCTCGGTAATGACTATTACTGGTGCCGAGAACCAATAGAAGCACAAATAGAAATGAAATCAGACGGTTCTATAGTCTATGAAATACAAAGAAAACCTTACTTTTTGATCGCGAGCAACTCTGAGCTTCGATACCAGCTTTACGGGTAAAGACAGATTGCGAACCAGAATACAGGCAGGTAACGTCAGCAATTAAGGTACTGGTTTCACCGGCACAGATATGACTCGCTTGATTGGTGCTACCAATACTGGTAACGATATCAGAATACGTTCGCTATTTTATCAATTTCCCTTTCTAGAACGTGGTACAGTGGCGATCGCACCCGCCTTTCTATTTCCCCACTCGCATTTTCCCCGCTCTTAACCCCATCTCTTCAATCTCCAATTTTGGTGGAAAAAGTCCGATCTATTCCTTTGCTTTCGGTGCTGGTGCAGTCGCTTACTATCAATTTACCTCGGAATTAGCCTATCTGTATCAGTTATTTAACGACTTCTGGGAATAATCCCTCGGAAGGAATGTTTAACCGTCAATATACCCGTAAATTAACATTATGCTTATATTCTTAAAGGTGTTGTTCTAAGCGTTCCGGTTCAGAAGTACCGACAACATACTCTAATAAAGTTTCTCCAGCCAGACGATTTCCAAGATTTTTACTACCAATAAAACCTGGTGCGTTGACGGGAATAACAGGAATACCAACTTTCTTCACGGCAGCTTTGCAGACTGCATTTATATCTTCGCCTGTCAAAGCTGTGACACAGGTGGAATAAACAAATATAGCTGCGGGGTTGTGATTTTGTTGTACGTGTTGGATAGCTTTGTAGAGCTTTTTCTCGCTACCGAAGATAATATCATTTTCGGTTAAATCGGTAGTAAAGCCTGTTTTGTAAAGCATGGGGCCAGAGGAAAGGCTACCGCGACTACCCCAAGAATTACCAGCACAAGCAATAGGTCCGTGTACCAAATGAGCAGCATCGGTAATCGGAACTAGAGCAATCATGGCTCCATCAAAAGAACAACCTCCTTGGGCTGCTCCAGGTTGCGCTTGTTGTTTACAGGCTTTATTTTTCTTCTCTCCATTTTTGTCGTGATTGTGTTCGCACCCTGGTTCGGTTAACAGTTCGTTGATTTTGCTTTGAGTGATTTTCATTTTTTAAGCCTAATACTAAAGTATGAATTATTGATTTGAAAAGGAATTGGTAATTGGTAATTGGTAATTGGTAATTGATAATTTGTAATTGGTAATTGCTAACTGGTAATTGGTAATTGGGAACAGATTATGAGCTAATAATATTTTAAGTTGTAGATTCAAATTTTGTGAAAGGATTGTAGTGCGGGCATCTTGCCAGCTAGTAAAATACAAATTAATACGCGATCGCGTTCTGTTGATATTACTAACATTAAATAAGTAGCTTATGAGGTTTATTTCTATTCCTAATGCGAGGGGGCCCAATCCCCAATCCCCAATGCCCAATCCCCAATCCCCAATGCCCAATGCCCTTTAACAAAAAGAAAAGGTAAAAAAGGAAGTCAGAAGTATAAAGGATGAAGGATGAATTTATTACTATTTCATACTTGAGCCTTTATACCTCATCCTTAATTACCATTACCTTTTTCTCAAAAGGCAAACGACATTCGCGGGTTAACTCAATTTCTAACGAATTAAGTCGAAGGAAATATCTGTCTTGGAAGGAATATTGGTGTTGCGATCGATTTCTTCAAAGATAGCGTTTACAACCCAGGTAATTAGGTTGATTGTACCTTCATAACCAATGGTAGAGTAGCGGTGTAGATTGTGACGATCCATGATAGGATAACCAACTCTGATTAAAGGAGTCTTGGTATCGCGCTCCAAGTACTTACCGTAGGAGTTACCAATCATAAAGTCTACTGGCTCGGTGAATAGTAAAGAACTAATATGCTTACTATCAGGTAAAATTAATTATAATGTAAGCTGTTGTCTGTAAGGTATGCTGTATGGACGTTTGGGGATATGCTCGTGTTAGCACGGATGAGCAAGCAGACGATGAAGGAGCTTTGATTAAACAAATGCGCCGTTTGCGGAGTGCGGGAGCGACGAAGTTATATTATGACGTTGAAAGTCGTACTAGCGACAAGCGCAAAGGACTTTTACGGTTAATTGAAGATATTCATGCATTAGGAAAAGGCAAAGTTTCAAAGTTATTATTTATTAGAATCGACCGTTTAACTTCATCATCCATGACTTTTTATCGGTTGATGGATGCTTTGAAAAAAAAAGGTATTGAGCCGACTGCAATTGATGAGCCTTTTGATATTTCAAGTATTGGTGGAGAATTGACAATTGATGTCAGATTGGCAGCGAGTAAATATGAGGTCAAAATGTTAGGAATGCGAGTCAAAAAAGAACGAGATACTCGCAAAGCAAATAAAAAAGCTCACTGGAATGCTCCATTAGGATATCAGGTTGAAAATGATAAGTATTATCAAGATGATAGCCCCTGCGTCTGTATTATTAAAGGACAAGTTGAATTATCGCGATCGCAATTAATGAGATTGGTGTTTGACACGTTTTTTGCTGCGGGTACGGTATCCCAAACTGTGAAAAAGCTACACGATATTTTTGGGATTCAGGCTAATGTTGTTGCCAAATCCCGCAACGAGAAAGTAAATATTTTAGGGGAAGAAGACGAAATTATTTTGACAAATATCAATAAATCCCGTGGAAGCGGCTTGAATCTGCGCTATCCTCACACGGGTTTAAAATGGTCGGTTTCTGGTTTGCGTTCAATTCTGGTTAATCCCATATATGCAGGGGGAACTCTGTATAACACTGTGGTTAGCTCCAAAGGATATCGCAAACCTTTCGATGAATGGGAAGTTGTATGGGGAACCCATGAGGATGAAGCAATTATTACTCATGAAGAACACGAACGGATTAAAACTATGATTCGCTCAAATCGCAATAACCGATGGGCTAGCGAACAAAAATATACTAATCCTTTCGCAAATTTAGTTAAATGCCAGCGTTGCGGTGCAGCTTACAGTCGTCAGTGTAAGAAATTAGTCAAGAAAAAGAATTTTATTAGACATCATTACCAATGTAGTTTTTATCGCACGGGTGCTTGCGATAATAAACAGATGATTTCTTCTGATAGCTTAGAAACACAAGTCATCGAACATTTAGTTAAAGTTGCCGAAGGGTTAGCGGGGTTGGTTGAGCAAGAAACGAAAGTAATACAAGAATCACCACAGGTAAAAACCCTGCGAGCTTCTTTAAATACTCTCGAAGCATTACCATCAAACCCAGCAATTGAGAAAGCTAAGGAAGATATAAGGATGCAGATAGCTGATATTTTAGCTACACAAAGCAATGATGGAGTACAATATTTGATTGCCAAAGAGCGAATTATCCGAGCATTTTCCAATCCAGAATTTTGGCAAGGATTGCTCTTAGAGGATAAAAAAGCTTTATTACAAGGATGTATTCAAAAAATAGCAGTAGATGGCAACCGGGTTACAAAAGTTGAATTAATGCATCTTTCGTCTTAGTTTTACTATTTTCGATTTAAATCGATTTTTTGAACTGAATTAAGGCAAATTTCTTGTAAAAACTGATGGCTAGTTTTAGCTAACATCAGCATTGCAAAACACCAAATAGATATTACTATCATCGATATCAAAACGGGTTTAGCTGTAGATTCAGATTCATCTTTGACGATGTTTGTATTGATATATTTTCTAAATTCTGGTTTTAGCGGATAAACATTATTTTTATGATGTCTCCTGAAGTCAATTATGCTTTGATGCGATTTCATTTTAGCTCCACTTAATTTATTCATGTCAACTCAATTATTTTTAATTCTTTTTTATTGACGAATAGTACTGGATACTTGTGGAATAGCATTGTATATTAATTTCTGTTGAGTCCTATTTCTAATTAAATAACTTCCTCCAAAACTTATAGATAAAAGAGCTACAATCAAACAACATGCAAATATTTCATTCCCTGAAAATCGATTATTTAATGCTTTTGCATTTTTCTTGTTATTTAAATCAAGACTACTGATATCGTATTCCCACATTACATAAATATGTCTGTGGTTGTTACCGTACAGAATATTTATTGCTTCTTTATCAAGTTTTTTATGATTGATATTTCGCATAACAGATAAATCCCTCGCTGTAAATTATCGCAAAATGATTTTGATTCTTCAGTACCTAAGATGGTACATTTGACCTTTTTTTCAGTGTTTGCTTTTACTTCCTCCTTAAAGGGGCGAGTCTATTCTATTTATCTTATAGGGTAAGCTTTTGTTCACTATGCAGGTTATACAAAAATTATCTATTCTATTAACAGTTCTTAATCAATATTTGTAATAGAGTATTTAATCCTGATTAATATTAAATTGTGTTAATTTTGAGAGGTTTGTAGCGAGTATTTTTCACCTCATAATAG
>JBARZF010000863.1:0-8104 GCA_049649675.1 Rivularia sp. (in: cyanobacteria)
CGCTAATATCGAGCGAGCAAGATGCTCGCACTACTTTATATTCCCTAATCCCCAATTATCAATTACCAATTACCAATTACCGATGCCCAATTATCAATTACCAATTACCAATTACCAATTACCAATCCCCAATCCCCAATCCCCAATCCCCAATTCCCAATCAACCAAATTGTAATTTAGCAGTAAGTTATTTTTAAAAAGTATATTTTATCACTTAACACTTTGTTAATCTGGAATATACCATTGTATAAGTTTAATAGTTTAGTGCTTTATGATTAAGTATTATTTCTAGTTTTGCTTTTAGTACTCCACTTAATTATCTGGGGAAAAGGTTTGTAGTAGGGACTTTAGCCCTTACTACAAACCCGTGGGAATTAATGCAACGAAGACTACGATTATTTTGGATAAATTGTTTTTTGGAAGTTTCTAATAAGTTATTGCAAAATACGGGTTTGTTGGTATGGGAATAGATTTACGAAGGTTTTTTCAGGCTACAAATCCTAGCAAAACTCTGGTTATCGAAAATGCTGAAGATGAAAAGTATTATATTGATTTTTCTTCGGTAAGAGGTGGCAAGATTATTCAGGAGTTGCGGGATAATATTACTTTTTTCTCGCCGGATCGTCCTACTTGCGTTTTGTTTACGGGGCATATTGGCTGTGGTAAGTCTACTGAATTGTTGCGATTAAAGGCGGAGTTGGAGGGGGAAGGCTTTTATGTAGTCTATTTTGAGTCTAGTGAAGATATGGAAATGGCTGATGTTGATATTGGCGATTTTCTGCTGAGTGTGGCACGTCGGGTTAGTCAGAGTCTAGCTGATATGAGTTTGGATGAACCCAGTCTGTTAAAGGAATTGCTACAGGGTGCTTGGCGGGTTCTAAATGCCGAAGTTGTAGGGATGAAGGCTAAACTTCCGGGTGTTGGTGATGTTGGTGTTAGTTCGGACTCTGATAAGTTTTCTCTGGCTTTTGGGATTGGAGAAATTACGGCGAAAACTAAGGATGATGCAACTTTACGAGGACGTTTAAATCAATATTTAGGGCCTCAAAAAACTAAGTTGTTGGAGGCTATTAATTCTGAATTACTCGAACCCGCTATAGAGAAGTTGAAGCAACAGGGTAAGAAAGGGTTGGTAGTGATTGTAGATAATCTCGATCGGGTAGATTCACGGGCTAAGTCTTGGGGAAGACCGCAACAAGAGTATCTATTTATCGATCAGAGCGAGTATTTAACGAAGTTAGGATGTCATGTTGTTTACACAATGCCTTTAGCGTTGAAGTTCTCTAATGATTATGGAAACTTGACTCAGCGATTTCCGGAAGACCCAAAAGTGTTACCAATGGTACCAGTACAATTACCAGATGGAAGTATTTTTGAACCTGGGATGGTATTGTTACGACAAATGGTTTTAGCGCGGGCTTTCCCAGATTTGAATCCCCCGCAGCGTTTGAATCGCATGACTGAAGTTTTTGACGATGCCAAAAGTTTAGATAGATTATGTCAGGTAAGTGGTGGGCACGTGCGGGATTTGCTGCGATTGTTGAATAATTGGATTCAAAAAGAAAGAAAACTTCCTTTATCTCGTGAAACTTTAGAAGCTTTGATTCGCTACCGTCGCAATGAAATGACGATGCAAATTTCTGATGATGAATGGGAATTATTGCGTCAGGTAAAAAAGCGGAAGAAGGTGAGAGGAGATTTAGAGTATCAAGCATTAGTTCACAGTCGTTTGGTGTTTGAGTATCGCGATGCTGGTGGAGAATCTTGGTTTGATATCAATCCAATTTTGGCAGAAGCGAGTGAGTTGGAATAGGGGGATTGGGCATTGGGGATTGGGCATTGGGGATTGGTAATTGGTAATTGGTAATTGGTTAATAATAGTTAGGAGTTAAGAGTTATGAGTGAAGAATTAGAAGATAGTAAAAGATTACAAAGAGACAAGTTAGATATTTCTACCCCCTCTCCCCCCTCTCCCCCCATCCCCCAATCCTCCAACGAGGAGGGCTTGGAGGAACTTGCTTGGACTTTGGAGGCTTCGGTGGGTGAGTTTAAGTTGATTTTGGCGCGTTGTAATTATTTAAGATTGCGATCGCGATTGGTAAAACGGTTGCGACAGCTTACCGATATTGATGTGCGGGTTGTGAATTTAAAGCGTACTGATAAGAGTCTTTATGGAATTATTGCTGCTGAGGTTAAGGATAATCCACCGGATGCAGTTATGGTTTTTTACTTAGAGTCGGTGGATAATTTAAAACAAATGTTGAGTGCTACCAATCAGGTGCGGGAGGAGTTTCGCTCATCGTTTGACTTCCCGGTTGTACTGTGGGTGACGGATGACGTTTTGCCTCAATTGGTGCGCTCTGCAAGCGATTTAGAGAGTTGGGCTACTACTACGGAATTTGCGATCGCCACTGCGGAATTAACTGCAACTCTCAAGGAGGATACCGATGCTTTATTTGCTACAGCTTTGGCGGCAGATGCTTATTGCTTGGGTTGGCAAATGGGATATCTGCGTCGTCGAGAGGTGACTACTGCTTTACTTGATTTGCAGGGTAGGGGATATGAATTAGAACCAGCACTTAAAGCTAGTGTAGAGTTCGTTTTAGGACAAGATGCTTATTTAAGTTGGCAGATGGAACAAGCTTTGAAATACTATCATCAAAGTTTAGCTTTTTGGCAAAATTCAATTGAAATTAGTCGATTATCTACCTCATCCCCTTGTCTCCCTCGCCCTTCTGCTCTCCTTCCAAATTCAAAATTCCGCATGGGAGTAATTTTGTTTTATATCGGGTTATGCTATTTTCAACAAGCTCAAAGATATCGTTTAAAATCGGTTGCTTTTTTACAAGCAGCAAAGCAATATTTTCAACAGAGTATTAATATTTTTATTCAAGAAAATCGTCCGAATTTAGTTGCAAAATTTATCAATCCTTTGGGTGAAGTGTTACAACGTTTAGAGGATTGGAACGAGTTAAAAAATATTGCTCAACAGTCTTTAGATTTGCAGCAATTGTACGGAAATCCTTTAAGGGTAGCGCAAGCTTACGGCTTTTTAGCGGAAGTTGCAACGAGTGAAAATCAATATGCTCAAACGAAACAATATGCTTATCAAGCATTACATAATATAGCAAAAGCACCTTCAGCACAATTACAACATCGCGCTTTATATTTACTTTTATTAGCAATAGCAGAAACACATCTAGAACAAAAACCGCGAGCCGTCAAACATTTACAAATGGCGCGGGAAATTGGTTCTCAAGATAACCCACATCAATATATTCGTATTTTACAGGCTTTGCAAGAAGTTTATTGGGAACAACATCGTTATTTAGAAGCATTTCGCGTTAAATTAGAACAGCGTTCAATAGAACAACAATATGGTTTTAGGGCGTTTATTGGTGCGGGGATAATTCAACCGCAAAGACAAGCTAAGTTAATTGTAGAAACTTTACATACAACTTCAATACAGGCAGCATCTGTATTAGAAACAGTTGCACCAGAAATGACGGCATCCGGTAGAGGAAAGGATGTAAAAAAATTAGTAGAAAAAATTGCTCGTCCCGACTGTAAAATGATCGTAATTCATGGATATTCTGGTGTAGGAAAAAGTTCTTTAGTACAAGCAGGATTAGTACCAGCTTTAAAGCATAGTTCTATTGGTTTACAAGAGATAGTACCAGTAAAGGTTAGAACTTACACTAATTGGGTATATGAATTAGGAAAACTATTACTTCAAGCTTTAAAATCTAAAGGAATTCAATTTGGAATAGAAGGAGCAGGAAAAAAGATATATCAGTTTCCATTCTCCAATCCCGAATCACCAGAAGATATATTAGAGTTATTGCGACAAAGTGAAGGTTGTAATTTACGAATAGTATTAATTTTTGACCAATTTGAAGAATTCTTCTTTGTTTATGATTCGGCTTATAGAAGAAAACAATTTTTTGAATTTATGGGAGAATGCTTAAATATTTTAAGCGTGAAAGTTGTATTATCATTAAGGGAAGATTACCTGCATTATTTACTCGAATGCAATCGTTTATCGAGCATGAATATTATTAATAATGATATTCTTAGTAAAAACATTCTTTATAAATTAGATAATTTTGCTTCTGCGGACGCAAAATCCTTAATTGAACGCTTAACACAACATTCTAATTTTCATTTAGAAGCAAGTTTTATAGAAAAACTAGTGCAAGATTTATCAGCTAAATATGGAGAAGTGCGTCCGATTGAATTACAAGTAGTCGGAGCGCAACTACAAACAGAAAATATTACTACATTAGTACAATATCAAAATTGCGGGCCAAAAGAAGAATTAGTCAAACGCTACATGAAAGAAGTAGTAGAAGACTGCGGTGATATCAATCGTCAAGTAGCCGAATTAATATTATATTTACTTACAGACGAAAAAGGTACTCGTCCGTTAAAAACTCGTTCGGAATTAGAAAGAGACTTACGAGCCTTATCCTTAGAAGAATTAAGCAAAGAAACCAATCAATTAGACTTAGTGCTGCGGATTTTTGTAGAAGCAGGAATAGTAGTTTTAATCCCCGAAAATCCCGCCGATAGATATCAACTCGTACATGATTATTTAGCCGCATTTATTCAGAAACAGCAGAAACCCAGAATCAACGAATTAATTGCAGAATTAAAAAAAGAAAGAAATCAAAGAAAACTCAGCGAAGACAAACTCAATCGCATTTACCAAAAAGTATTACTAAGTGCGCTAATAACTTTAGGAACATTGATTTTATTAGCTGCTATCGCGATTGGGTTTCCTTGGGAGTAGGGAGTTAGGAATGAGAAGTTAGGAATTAAGAGTTATATTCACATTTTGCATCATTCTCAACAACCGCCTTGGAATAAATTCCCAGGCTAATACACAAAGTACATTAAAACTTACTTCTTGCACCGTTCTTAATAACCGCCTTAGAATAAATTCTCAGGCTTATATACAAAGTCATCTAAAGATGACTGAGTATGGCTTTCAGTACGTTTTAACGTACTTTGAATATAAGCCTTGAAATTGATTTCAAGGCGGTTTGTCGGGCTTAACGAGAATGCTGCAAGATATTAGTTAAAACGCACTATAAGCCTTGTACAGTCATATTTATAGGACTTTTGCTATTAGCCAGGGAATTTATTCCAAGGCTGTGTTAAGAATGGTGCAAGATGTTAGTTTTAACGTACTTTACCCCCTCTGCCGCATCAATTGATTTCAAGGCAGAAACGTGGGCTTAAGTTCACTAATCACTGCTAACTGCTAACTGTTAACTGCTCACTGTTAACTGCTAACTGATAACTGATAACTGGTCACTGGTCACTGTAAACTGTAAACTGTAAACTGTAGTATCTGCTTTTATCCTTGCTGATGGATAAGTTACTCGATGAAACTGCTTCGCGAGAAATTGCCGAGCAAATCGAAACAAGGGCTAAAAAACCTTTTGACAATGCTTATAAAGCAGTATTGGCAACTGAAGGCGCAGTTTATGCTCAAGGTTTTTTGATTATTAAACGTAAGTCTTATCAACTTCTCGAACATGCTTGGATAGAAATTGAATCGCGAATAATCGATCCCAATTTACCGCATTTAACCGATGAATCTCAAGAAATGTGGTATTTTACAGCACAAACTTTCACGGCAAAAAAACTGAAAAGGATAATTGAAGAGTCAAAAGAAGATTATCCAGAAGATGATCCATTGCCAATTTATGGTGATGCGCCTTATGAATATTATGGGGATATAATGTTAGGTGGTAAAGAATATTTATCAGCTTATGAATTAGCAGCTGCTAAGTATGAGGAGCTTAATCAACCGTCGATTGAAAATAATTAAATAATTAAAGGTTAAAATGATGGTAACTAGTAGCTGGTAACTGCTCACTGTTAACTGTTAACTGCTCACTGCTCACTGTTAACTGTTCACTGCTCACTGTTGACTGTTGACTGATTCAATTTGATTTTCCATCGCTACCAAAGTATTCGCGGTATCCGCAAATTTTATCTTCACGTACATCAAAGGATACTGCGATTCTATTTTTATAAGGTTCTCCCATTAGTTTTCCTTCGTCGCAAAATTCAAATACAACTGTTGTATCGTTGCTGGTAATTCTTTCAACGGAAGTAATTGTAATTCCCGAACTAAAGGCTTGAGAAACGTATTCAAAAAACTCTTTGGCTTGCTCTTTACCTACGTTTAAACCGTGGTATTTTCCTTGGGGAAACCAGAAACTAAAGTCTTCTGTAAGCATTTCTAAAAAATTGTTCCATTCCCCTGTTGCTAAACCATGAGTAAAATATTCAAATGCTTGATGTGCGACTTTTAAGGTGTTCTCTGAATTTTGGGACATTAGATTTTAGATTTTCCTCTATTTAATATTAAAGATTGTGCAACAGAATTGCATTCTTATCCGAAATATTTTGTTCTCAAATAATATAACTTGTAAACATAATTACAAAAAAGTTAACCTGAAAGTAAACAAAAAACAAAAAACAAATCGCAACCGAATAATAATAAAAACCAATTGTCAATATTCTATATGACAAATTATTTATTTATAAAATGTATTTTGATGTACTTGACTAAATACAGCATAAACTAATTTAGGCAGATACAGTAATGGCAAAATCGAGTTTATCGCAGTGAAACCTATGCATCGAAGACAATTGCTCAAAAAGGGATTATTCGCAGCTACTGGAATTGCAGCAAGTTCTTTGTTTGGCTGTAATTCATTAACCTCAGCAACAAAAGAAAAAGGTAAATCTAGTTGGGGTTATATTGGTGAAAAAGGGCCTGAAAATTGGGGAACTCTATCTGAAGATTTCTATGCTTGTCAGTCGGGTGCTAGTCAATCTCCGGTTAATCTTCAATCGGCTGTTGATGCGGATTTACCTCCACTAAAAATAAACTATAAAGATACTCCTCTTCGTATTATTAATAACGGTCATACGATCAAGGTCAATTATCAACCGGAAAGCATTTTAACTCTTGATGGTGAGCCTTATGAATTACTACAGTTTCACTTCCATCACCCCAGCGAGCATAAAGTTGATGGAGTTGCACTACCGATGGAATTGCATTTGGTTCACAAGAATAAAAAAGGAGATTTGGCTGTAGTTGGTGTTTTCCTTAAAAAAGGTGAATCAAACCCAACTTTGCAAAAAATTTGGCGATCGCTGCCGATAAAAGAAAATCGCGAACAAACGGTATCTAATGTAAATATTAATGCTGCTGACTTATTACCAGAAAACAAAGATTACTATCGTTATTTCGGTTCTTTGACTACACCACCTTGCTCGGAAACTGTTAACTGGATTGTTTTAAAAGAACCTGTAGAAATTTCTTTGCAACAAGTAAAGAAGTTCGCTCAAATATTTCCCATGAATGCTAGACCAGTGCAAATAGTTAAGCGAAGATTTTTGCTAGAATAGAGGTACTTAGTTTCTATTCCTAAGTTAAGAAATCTAAAACCGAATCTGCTATTTTTTCAGGTATTTGATTCATCATACAGATTGTTCCATCAGCAAATTCCACAACTTTAGCCTGGGGAATAGCCTGAGAAATTAATAATCTATCTTTGACTAAAGCTAAACCCAATCTTTCAAATTGTTGCAAATTTTCCATACCCCAAACTATCAAAGTAGGACATTTTATGTTTTGAATTTTTTGTTGTACATCTAAACAGCAATTTGCTACAGCCCAAACTGTATATAGAGGATAGCCAAAACATTTTAAATCGTCTAACACAAGACGGTGATTTAATTCAGCAGAATCAGCAACTTTTTGCCGTGCTGTCCATCTTTTCATGAGATGCGAACCATCTTCTTCTACTTGTAAAGGTTGATCGGATGCTCTCATGAATTTAGCTTTACCTTGTTCGTTAAAAGCCAGTAAATTACACAAAATTAGTTTTTCCACTCTTTCTGGATAAGATGTTGCTACTTCCCCAGCAACGAAAGCACCAGTAAGATTTCCTAATAAATTTACTTTTTCAATATTCAACTCATCTAATAAAGCAATAACAGTTTTGGCATAGTCTAAAATGGAATACATTCTTGGTGGTTTATCGGAATCACCAAGTCCCATAAAATCCATTGCAAC
>JBARZF010000864.1:0-3664 GCA_049649675.1 Rivularia sp. (in: cyanobacteria)
CTGAGAATTCATTTTCTCAACCCAATTAATCTTACTTTTACGCACCTCATCAGATGACGGCATTTGTTGCTTACGCATTAATTCGGTAATGGCAGCAATATCTTTATCGTGCTGACTGCCAGCTACAGCTAAAACTTGATTATCTTTAACGTAAAAAGCGAGAAATTCTTGCTCTTCTAAATTACCTTGAATGATAATATCATCCCAATTTTCAGCGTGTCCGGCATAACGCAATTTTACATCGAATTGCCCCGACCAGAAAAAGGGAACGCTGGCAAATTTGATTTTCTCTCCGAGAATATTACGAGCTGCAATACGCCCATGCTGTTGCGCTAACCGCCAATGTTCGATGCGAGTGGGTTTTCCCGTTGCGGCGTAAGGAAAACGAGCAATATCTCCAGCTACATATATATTATCTGCTGCTTGCAAATATTCATCTACATTTATGCTACTATCTTTCTCATTTAACTCTACTCCTTGCAAAAACTCGGTAATGGGTTCAACACCAATACCAACTATTACTAAATCTGCATTCAACGATTCGCCGTTTTCTAATACCGCAACTTCAACTTTACTGCTACCTTCAAACTGCTTTACCTTGGTTCCCATTTGAAAAGTTACACCATTGGATTCGTGCAGTTTCTGAAACATTGTACCTATATCTTTTCCAAGAATTTTCTCAAAAGGTACGCTTCCCGGTGCTACTACAGTTACCTTAATACCGCGTTGAGTCAAACTAGAAGCCGCTTCCATACCAATAAAACTAGAACCTACAACTACAGCAGTTTTAGCATTTTCTGCGGCAGCTATAATTTTATCGGCATCTTCTGGTTGTCGTAAGGTAAATATATTATCTAAATCTGCACCAGGTACTTTTAAATTACGTGCTTTACTGCCAGTTGCAACTAATAAAGCATCGTATTCTAAAGTCGTATTATCTTCAAAAGTAATAGTCTTCTTTGCTGCTTCTACCTTTGTTACCGACTTGTGAGAATAAACTTCAATATCCCATTCATTATAAAACTCTGAAGAGCGTAATATCAAAGATTTTTTTGCTGAATCGTTTTGCAAATATTTCTTACTTAAAGCAGTGCGGTCTAATGGTAATATATCCTCACGAGTCAACATGACAACTCTGCCTGTAAAACCCGCCTGACGCAAAGTTTCAGCCGCAGCACTGCCCGCAGCACCAGCCCCCAAAATCACAAACGTGCGATTATCCGCTTGGGGATTATATTTCGCCATTTCTGGTATGCGTTGAGCAGGGATTTCTTCGGGTAGCTGTACGATTAAATCTTCTCCTTCTACCCTGACAGAAAAACGAGGTAAAGCATCAAGCGCGGGTGGCTCTTCTAATTTACCGCTTTTAATCCCAAAACAAGCATTATGCCAAGGACAAATTACTTTTTCTCCATTCAATATACCTGTTTCTAAAGGTGCGCCGTAATGGGTACAATGTGCTGCCGTCGCAAAAAATTCATCTTCAACTCGCACAAGTAAAATCTCATTATCTTCCACAGAGACTTGACGCATTTCGCCTTTTTTCAAGTCTTTTACATTTGCTACTCTTATATCTTTATAATTCATAATACTCGTAATAACTTATATCGCTCCAATAGTTTTTTCTTTGCCAGTATTAAAATTAATAGACTTGTTTTCGAGAAGCTAAGATAGATAAAATCAAAACAGCTTCTGGATTATTGTCAGCAAAGCATAGTAACGGAAGCCGTGAGTTTCGCTACCTGATTTGAACAGATTAATTATTGCACGCTGTTTAATTATCAAAATTTTTGTCAATTTAGGACTCTCTCCACAAGATGATTTAGATAAATATAAAATTTCTAGAAAGTATTTCTTAAGTATGAGATTTTAATCTGACTAAAGATATATTTATTCTGTAAATAATATTATATAATTTTTAATTCAAAACCATTAAAGGTCTTTTTAGTTATTAATAATTAATAGATTATATTAGTCAAAATTTGTATATAAGAATTTGAATTGAAATATTCATGTAAGTTTATCAATTCAAATCCAATCTAATTAGATTTATTTTTTCTGCTGGCTCTAACTATTCTTCCGATTATTCATTTGTAACTTTCGGTGATTTTTCTTCAATCTCTAAATCTGGTAAACCTTCCAATTTTTCAGAAATCTTTTCAGCAGGTAACATGGGCACCATCACAGTTAAACCGCCGGGAACGCATTCCACTTCCAAAGGTGTATTGCCAATCATTTCGCCATCTAAAACTATTTTTTGCGGTGGATCTGTAGTGATTTTTACGCGCTTAGTTCGTATGTAACCAATATCGTCGCGTTTTGCAGCATCTCCCCGCAAACCCGATTGTAGTAAGTGATAGGAAGCTGCGATCGCGGAAGCCCAAGTGTTAGATGAAATAATGGTAATATCAAGTAAGCCATCGTCGTAAAGGATACCAGCAGGACCTTGAGCTAATATCGATGTTGGTGGTGCTGCATTCGCTACGGTTAAAGCACCAGCAGAAACTTTAATAATTTTATCGTCGGTTTCAATTTCAGCATCAAATAGTTCGATTTCCCGCAGTTGCTGTATTCCCGAAACCAAATAAGCCAAAACACCCCAGCGTTGTTTTGCATCTCGCGAAGCATTTTCTACTGTTTCCGCTTCAAAGCCGATTCCAGCTAACAACGTCATTAATTTACCGTTGCATCTACCAATATCAATTCGACGAGTTTTACCAGATAAAATAGTTTCGCAAGCTTCATCTAAAGTATCGGGAATTCCCAAAGCAGAAGCAAAAGCATTCGCAGTACCTCTAGGAATTACTCCCAAAGGAGTAGTTGTCTCCCCCAAAGCTCTAGCCGCTTCGGAAAGCGTACCATCACCACCAGCAGCGATAATAATTTCAAAATCTTTTTTTACAGCTTCTTGGGCTAATTCATATGCCCCAACTTCTTCTGTAGTAAATTGAATATCTAACTCGAATTGAGGAGATAAAAGTTCTTTTACTCTTTCTAATTCTTGGTCGGAGTCAGTGTTACCAGCAACAGGGTTAAAAATTAGACAAGCATTTCTACGACTCATAGTAAACTGCGGTGGCTTGGTAATATGGGACTTACGAATGTTATTCGATATTTATTTATTTTGGACAATAATTAAAACAAAGAAATCTAGCTGGAGATGTAATTTTACTAAAATTTGTCATAAATAAACCTAAAAAATATTTTGCTGCTCTAGCTAAAACTTTATTGAACCATCCTTATGTTTAGCTTATCTCTACTTCTTTGTATATAAAACATCTAATCTCATTATCTACCCAGCGGTAAAGGTTTTATGAGGGCAGTATCGCCTAATATCGATTATGAGAAGAGAAAAAGAAATTAAATTCAGTTTTATTTGAATAGCTGAATCAAATCTTATAAATGCTGTCCGAAAAAGAGAGGGAACATAGTTAATGTTTTTCCACAAAAAAGAATTAATTGAAAAAGAAGTAAAAATTGACGAGCCAAATCCTCGTTTCGCTCAACTTTTACTAGAGCAGTTTGGCGGTGCAACTGGAGAACTTTCCGCCGCTTTACAATACTGGGTGCAGTCTTTCCACACCGAAGATGCAGGTATCAAAGATATGCTGCAAGATATCGCTACCGAAGAGTTTAGCCACTTGGAAATGATTGGTAAGCTGAT
>JBARZF010000865.1:0-1983 GCA_049649675.1 Rivularia sp. (in: cyanobacteria)
GGAGTATTATTGGGGCATGGGAAACACTGCTGAAGCTGTCGCTAAGCAATTTAATGTATCTCGAGAAGATCAGGATGAGTTTGCTTACAATTCGCACATGAAAGCCTTAAAAGCGCAAGCTGAAGACCGTTTTCAAGATCAAATTGTGCCGATTACAGTTGATGAAACTTACGTAGATTCCAATGGGAAAAAAGCAACCAAATCCTATACAGTCACCAAAGATGAAGGTCCAAGAAAAGGTACGAGCAAGGAGGCTTTAGCCAAATTAAGAGCCGTGTTTGCCCAAGGCGGAAGCGTTACTGCTGGTAATTCTTCGCAAATGAGCGACGGAGCTGCCTTTGTCATGGTCATGAGCGAAGAGATGGTTAAGGAATTAGGCATTGAACCAATCGCAAGATTGGTTAATTATGCTGCTGCCGGTGTTGAGCCTCGCATTATGGGAATTGGACCAGTTAAGGCCATTCCAAAGGCATTAAAACAAGCAGGTTTAAAACAATCAGATTTAGATTTGATTGAATTGAACGAAGCGTTCGCATCGCAGTCATTAGCTGTAATTAGAGAATTGGATTTAAATCCTGAAATCATCAATGTGAATGGTGGCGCTATCGCTCTGGGTCATCCTTTAGGATGTACTGGTGCAAAACTTTCGGTACAATTGTTTGACGAGATGCGCAAGCGCGACATGAAAGGTAAATATGGAGCCGTGACAATGTGTGTTGGAACTGGTCAAGGGGCTTGCGGGATATTTGAGTTTCTTTCTTAAAAAGAGTTTAGAAATTAGATTTAAGAGATTAGAGTTGCAAAATTAATGAGTAAGAGAAAGAGACATAACCATCGAAATTTAAAAATTTGGCAATTAGGTACAGAAATCATGAAGGATGTTTATGATTTAACTAATGATTTCCCAAAAAGAGAAAATTTTAGATTAACGTCTCAATTAACTAGTTGTGCAGTTTCAATGCCGTCAAATATTGCAGAAGGTTCAGCACGTACAGATAAATCCTTCAGTAATTTCTTAGATTATTCATTGGGTTCTTCTTTTGAATTAGGCACACAATTAATTGCAGCGCAACACGCAAAATATATTACAGAAGAACAATTCAAAAAATTAAACGATAAAAACAACGAATTTCAAAGAATGACAATTGGTTTTATGGGTAAACTTTAGAAATCTAACTTCTAATTTCTCATCTCTAATTTCTTTTTTAATTAATTCAGCTAATAAAGATTAAACTTTTAAAATTATGACAGAAGTAGAAAATAAAGACATACTAAGAGGCGGACAATTCCTCGTAAAAGAAACAGATTGCCAAGACGTCTTCACACCCGAAGATTTTACAGAAGAGCAGCGAATGATGAAGGAATCCGTAATGGAGTTCAATGACCGTGAAATAATTCCTCATAAAGACAGATTCGAAGCAAGGGATTTTGCACTGACCGAAGAGGTTATGCGTAAGGCTGGTGAGATGGGATTTTTAGGCGTCGCAGTTCCCGAAGCTTATGATGGGCTAGGAATGGGATTTGTATCAACTGTTTTAACATGCGATTATATTTCGTCGGGAACCGGTTCTTTCAGTACGGCATTTGGTGCGCACACCGGAATTGGAACCATGCCAATCACGTTATACGGAACCGAAGAGCAAAAGCAAAAATACGTCCCTAAATTAGCAACAGGAGAATGGTTTGGTGCTTATTGTTTAACAGAACCTGGTGCTGGCTCTGATGCCAATTCAGGAAAAACAACCGCACAACTTTCGGACGATGGGAAAAGTTATAAAATCAATGGACAGAAAATGTGGATCTCAAACGCAGGATTCTGTAGTTTGATGATTGTTTTTGCTCGTATTGAAGATGACAAAAATATTACAGGTTTTATCGTAGAATATGATAAAGACAATCCTAACGGTATTACTTTAGGCGAAGAAGAACACAAATTAGGAATTCGCGCAAGTTCTACCCGTCAGGTATTCTTTAACGATACCG
>JBARZF010000866.1:0-2103 GCA_049649675.1 Rivularia sp. (in: cyanobacteria)
GAGATGGGGAGATGGGGAGATGGGGAGAAGGAGTTAGGAGTTAAGAGTTAAGAGTTAGGAATTCAATATTAATGGTAAATGGTAAATGGTAACTCGTAACTGGTAACTGTTCACTGTTCACTGTTCACTGTTCACTGTTCACTGATTAATTCCAATCTTGTTCTTCCTTCTTCCCTTTAGTGTGATAAATTCCACCGACGGCGTGAATTGCTCTAGTTTTCTCAAAAAGTTCTGCTTCTGTAATTCCCCACTTCTGCAATACCTCATCCAAACCTTGCTGAATATCTCTCGCACCGGGAAAATTATGATAGCGAATCCGCAACCGAGCTAATTCCACCAAATTAATATCGCTTGCTTCCCCCACTAATAAATTTTCCAGCAAAGGGCGATCGCGATTGTATTGCGGGTGTTGTTGATCTTTGATTTCTTCACTCATTCTAATTTGTTAATTGTTAGTTATTAGTTGTTAATAAATATGGCTGTAGGGTGTGTTATGGCGCTTACTTATAATTTGGATTGCGATCGAACATATGTACGCGCCTAACGCACCATTTTAATATTATTAGGTTGTATGTTATATTCGATGGTTAGTTACTACAATTATCATCAAAAACAATACTCAGCCCGATCGATCAAGCTGAGTCAATAATTGTCAGTATTTAATACTAGATATGAAATCAAATCAAAAACGTAAACAAATTACTACTGCTAACTGCTCACTGTTAACTGTTAACTGTAAACTGTTTCCAACACCAAGTAAAAAGAGTACCGCCTACTGCGATTTTTGCTACTTCAAATAGCCAGTAACCGCCATGCAGTAGATTCATATTTGCGGGAGTTTCGGCAACTGCTTCAAACCAGTTTAATTGCAGTCCGATAGCAGACATTTGTGGAGTTAATAAATAAGTATCAGCGAAAGCGATCGCTAACAGTACGCTTGCTAAAATAATACCGCTTCGTTGCCAGTTGAATTCACTTTTGCTCAAAGCCAAAATACTAGTTAATACTAATCCCGCACACAATAATTCAATGCGATTGAAATTCCAAAATATTGTGTAACCGGCTGACGCAAAACTTGATTGAGTCATCATCCCAGAAACGTAAAGACTAGGCATAATTACCCAATCTAAAATTAAGCTGGCGCTGAGCCAAAAGCCCAAAGTTAGGATGACAACATTTTGCCAAACTGGACGCTTAAATTCTACGCCGGAAGTGGAAATGGTATTCATAAAAATAATTGCTTCGTTATGTTCTTAGTGTGAAACATGACAAGTTGTTTTGACCACTCATCTCAACTAACCTTTACAAACCAGTCGTATTTTTACGGTAAATATAGTGTTAACCGTACTTTTTTGATAACATTTCTTAATAATTGGCGATCGATCAATTCGGTATAAGTAAAACAAGATAATTTGTAGTGGTCTGTCTCATTAATGGTAGGTTTTCTTATACACCCGCCTGGGGTTGAAAACCCCAGTCTAATAGCTAAAGTCCTATAAATAGGACTGGGGAATAAGGCATCAAAACGGTCGGAGACACAGCATTAGTATTCCACCACATTCATTTTTATCCTAAAAATATTTTTCCCCCTCCCTATTCTTACTCCCCATATTTAAGTCACTGCTTCCAAATCTTAAACTCCTAATTCCTAATTCCTAACTTTTAACTCCTAACTTATAACCATGCGTTTTGCGATCGTATTAAGCACCTTCCTTACTTGCATCATCGGTATCGAAATTTCGACATTTGGCTTAAGTCAAGCAGTACAGTTGCGCGATGGGAAAGTATATTTTGTTCAGGTGCCTCGTTTGCTAAAAGCCACAACTACTTTTGATGATGTAAATATATGGGGTGCGACATATTACTTTAGGGTAAAGGTACCGCCCGATGCGGGAGAACCTTTGCAAACGGTAACGATTAACCAACATTCTGGATTAGACAAGATAACTTTTGATTTAAAAGATAGTTTTGCTATAACCGAAAGCAACGGTAAAAAACAAAAACTACCGCTTCAGATTACCGAAAAGCGTGATGATAAAACAGTATCGCTGACATTTAATCCACCAGTTGAACCCGGTAAAACAATTACCATTGCTTTGAAAC
>JBARZF010000867.1:0-3248 GCA_049649675.1 Rivularia sp. (in: cyanobacteria)
GCAACACCAAACACTTCACTATTTACAGCCACCAAAGGATTGTTATACCATTCACAAATAATCGTTTTACCATCCTTGGTAATATTTTCGGTGACGATTCGCGTTCCACCTTTCTGCGATAATAATGCACTCTTTAAATGATGAATTTGTTGCGATCCGGTTTGAGAAACTATAAACTCGAAGTAATTCTCAATCGCTTCTTGTTTTGTATATCCAAAAATATTTTCTGCGGCTTTATTCCATTCTTGTACCTTAAAATCCGTATCCCATTCAATCACCGCTAAAGGTGTTTGTTCAATCAATAGCTCTAATCTTTGACGAGAAGCTAAAAGTTCGGATTGCGCTGAATGACGTTGTGCGATTTCTTTTTGCAACGCTCCATTGCTTTGCATTAACTGCTGAGTTCGTTCTTCTACTCGTTTTTCTAAATCTGCATAAGCCCTTTTCAAAGCTTTTTCAGCTTGTTTTAAAGGAGTTATATCCATCACCACTCCATCCCAAATAATCGAACCATCTTGCTGTTTTTTGGGACGGGATGCAGTTTGTATCCATTTTGTTTTTCCAGAAGTTAAAATAATTCTTCCTTCCCACTGCCAAGCTTCCAAACTCCGAGCAGAATTAGCAATTGATTTTTCAAAATCTTCACGCTCATCTCGATGGATGCAGGAAATAAACAAACTAGCATCAGCAATAATCTGTTCGGGTGGAATTTCGTAGATTTCAAGACAGCCAGAACTAATATAAGGAAAGCTAAATTTATTATCAGATGCTAGTTTAAATTGATATAGCATACCGGGGACATTTGCCGACAGTTTCTGTAGTTTTTCCTCACTCAATCGAAACTGGCTTTCTATTGCTTCACGTTGTTTAATTTCTTGCTGTAAATGGGTGACTACCTTAGTAAGTTCGGAAGTTCGCTGATGAACTCTAATTTCTAATTCTTCGTATAACTTTTGTAAAGTAACTTCTACTTCCTTGCGTTCGGTGATATCTTGCAAGGTTCCTAAAACACTTTGAACATTCCCCGTTGCATCGCAAATCGGAATTGTGTTGACTTCCAACCAGCATTGTCTACCATCTGCTTGTAGTTGTGGTTTAACAATACTTTCAGGCATTTTAGATTTAATTGCATTGCTATCGTTAAGACGAAACCAATTAGCTTCCTCTTCTTTCCAAGGTAAATCAAAATCAGTTTTACCCTTAATTAACTTTGGATCGCCGACTCCGGCAATTTCTGCAAAAAAGCTATTACAACCTTGATAAACCGAATTACAATCTTTCCAGAAAAGTGCTTGCGGAATATTATTTAAAACCTGTTCTAACAGTATTTTTGACTCACGCAGTCGCGCTTCCACTTGAAATTGCTGATTAATTTGCTGTGTTAATTCACGAATGGTACTAATCAGAAACTGGTTTCCTTCTTCATCCTTAAACACGCATTTTTTAATCGCCACAAAACGTTTTGTTCCATCTGCATCTGTTATACATTCATCAGATTCATTTTGGTTAAACGTAGTAAAAATAAATTCATCTTTTTCCCAAGATGCATCAGCAACTTCGTTATCGAACAAATCAAAATCTGATTTGCCGACAATTTGTTCCCTACTGCGTCCGATAAAATTACAATAGGCATCATTAGCCAGCACCCAACAATGTTGACGGTTTTTGACAAAAATAGGATCGGAAGTACCGTTAATTACCATTAGCAGAAAATCAGCAGAAAAATTAACACAGTGCTGCGTTTGCAAATCCTCTTGGATTCCTGCCTCCCTTTCCAGGGACGATTCATTTGTTATTTTATCTTTATTCATCCCCAAAATCCTATTTCCGTAAAGGTTTTAGCCTTAGTTAGATACTGACTTAATTCAATGTACGCGACTTCACTCAACCCATAAACCGTCCGTCACCCGATATGCATTTAATTAGTATTCCCGGAATTTATTCTCTTTCAACACAAAACAAGAGAATTTTGGATTTTGGATGCAGGGATTTTAGATTTTAGATTGGGCATTGGGGATTGGGCATTGAGAATAGTTAGGAGTTAAGAGTAGTGAGTAGTTAAAAATTCTCTCCCCATCTCCCCATCCCCCTAAACCGGACTTACTTTCGCTCTATACAGCAACTTATCCCCCTGACGGTAGCCTGTATAACGAATCTTGACTTTTCCCTTCGATTGTGCATTCCCTTCGATTAATTGGTGGATTTCGGGTTCGTAAGGTAATTCTGCACCTACCTCAGCAATGGCTTCGATTCCCCATTCCTGCAAAAGTCTTATAATCGGTTTCTCTATCAATGGAATGATATTAGCTGCTGGTAGCTGACGATTTTCTCTGGCTCTTTGTGCTGCTGTAGGAAATTGAATTAATAATGATTCAAGGATTTGTAAACTCGATTGCTGAAACTGAGCAAGTAATAATTTTTCTTGATTTTCTAATTTATTTTGCAAGCGTTCGTATTCTTTTTTTAAGTCTGTTATTTCTTTTGATGACTCTTGCTGAGTTGAAACTTGCTGTTTGATTAAGGCTGTTTGCGAGAAACTAATTATCAACTGACTCAAATCTATTTGTAGCGATCGCGATAATTTCACTAAAAACTCTAAACGCATTTGCTGAATTTCTCCTTGACGCAAACGCTTTATTTGATATTCGGAAACACCAGCTAATTTACTTAAAGCTTTGAAACTAGAAATATCTTTTTGCTGCATTAACTCAAGCAGCTTCGGAGTAAAATCGATTTTATTTTCAGTTGTTGATGCCATGATAAATAAGGTCAAAGGTCAAAGGTTATAAAACAATTATCCATGCCCTTCGGTCCAATTCCCCATGTCCAATTCCCCATGTCCAATTCCCAACTAACTTAATGCAATATCTAAAAACATCATTACCACCGTAGCAAGCCCAGGGGCTAAACAGGGGATCGCACCAATGACAAGGTTGTTCATCTTTGAAAAAGGTTACTTAAGAAAACTAGATAAATCATAATCGTTATGAGTTTTTATTGTAATAAGTATAATTAGTAGTGATTCGTAGGTTGGGTTAGACACGTTTACCAAATTTCGCTGTAACGACAATTTATATTTTCGTGTCGTAACCCAACATCGTAAATATGGATAAGCAATATTATTTTTAACTTTCAATTGTAAGAAGTCCCATACCTACCCGTAAGGGAGGTGTCGGGATGCGAATAATGCGGGAGGCATAGCCACACCGCATTTTCGCTCATGAATTACAAGCCGGGTTTATGTTAAA